>MGOB01000058.1:46720-51854 GCA_001796995.1 Chloroflexi bacterium RBG_16_68_14
TCATGATGATCATCATGGCGATCTCGCCTCCATAGTTTCGTCCCGATTGTAGGCCCTGTCCGGACGGAGGACTTCCGCCCCCCGCAGGTAGACGTGCACCAACTCGTGCGGCTCCTTCTCCGTGTTTACGTGGAGGAGGATGCGCAGGCACTTGGCCAGACTGCCGGGAACGTCCATCTCATGGCCGCAGAGGAGGGCGACATCCGTCCAGCCCAACCTGTTCGCGGCGACAGCGGGGAACTCGGCGCTGAGATCGCGCGTCGTGGTGAAGAAGGCGCTGGCCACGTCTGTCACCTGCAGATCGTTGGCCCGCATCAGCTCCACCAGGAGCTCCGTGGTGGCCTCGAGGATCGCCTCCGGGGTGTTGGCCTCGACCGTAGTGGCCCCGCGAATGCCCCGACAGCGCATACCCATACCGGCCGACCCCCGCCGTCCCGGCTCCTGGCCTAGCGGCCAAAGGCGCCGGCCAGGAGACCAGAGACATAAGCGCCGGCCGCGGGGCCAGGTCCCGCCTTAGGCGGGTTCACGCAACTCGTGTGCGTTGCGGCGCTAAGTCCTGGCCTCCCTTCGGCCGGTGAGCACCTCCACATATTCCCTCACCCTCACTTCCCGTTCATCTCGAGGCGAGGCCTCGATGACGTCAACGATAGCGCTGCCGACGATGGCGGCGTCCGCTTGGCCACGGAGCGCTTCCACATGCTCCCGACGGGAGATGCCGAAGCCCACCGCCAGCGACAGCTCTGTCTGCCGCCGCACCCGCTGGAGGAACGCCCCCAGGTCTGGGGGCAGCGCCTCCCGGGCGCCCGTCACTCCGGCCACGCTCACGCAGTAGAGGAAGCCGGAGGCTTGCCGCGCGGCCAGGGCGATGCGCTCGTCGGTGGAGGTCGGCGCCAGGAGGGGGATCAGGTCTAATCCCCCGGCCCGACACCGGGCCGCTAGCTCCCCCGCCTCCTCCGGCGGCACATCGACGGCGATGAGGCCGTCTACTCCAGCCGCGGCGGCATCCTGGACAAACACATCCTGCCCGTAGGCGAGGATGGGATTGTAGTATGTCATAACGATAAGGGGGATGACAACCCCTTTGTTACGCAATTCCCTCACCAGCTTCAGGCAGCGGCCTGTGGTCATCCCCGCCTCCAGCGCCCGCCAGCTAGCCCGCTGGATGGTAGCCCCGTCCGCCAGCGGGTCCGAGAAGGGGACCCCCAGCTCGATGGCGTCGGCGCCGCCGTCCACCAGCGCCCGCACCAGGCCGGGCGTGGCCTCCGGCTCCGGGTAGCCGGCGGTGAGGTAGGCGATGAGCGCCACCCGGCCCTCGCTGCGGGCGCGGGCCAGCGCCTGCCCGATGCGTCCCGGCGAGCGCTTCCCTGCCCGGCCCATCACGAGCCGTTCCCCGCAAGGGAGGCGAGGACAGCGAAGCTCACCAGGTTAAAGATGAAGTGGGTACCGATGCTGGGCCAGAGGGAGCCGGTGCGGTAGTAGAGCCAGGCCAGCAGCACGCCGACGGCGCCGAAGGGCACCACTAGCCCAACGGTGTCCGGCCCGGTGATGTGGAAGGCGCCGAAGAGGAGGCCACTCACCACCATGGCTCCGCCCAGGCCGAAGGGCCGGAGCAGCCCGGCGAAGACGAAGCCCCGGAAGAAGATCTCCTCCGCCAGGGGCGCCACCAGGACGGTGACCGCTCCGGCCAGGGGAAGCACCATCCGGCTCTCGAAGAGGTCCTCGATGTCCTGCTCCGGCGCGTCCGCGCCCACCGACGTCAGCACCGCGGTGTAGACGATGATGCTCACGTGGGCGACCGCCGCCGCCACCAGGGGCAGCCACCAGAGGCCGCGGTCGAAGGGGCGCAGGCCCAGCGCCGCCCAGGGGAGGCGGTAGCGCCACAGCGAGAGCCCCGCCGCCAGCCCGATGAGCACCAGGTCGAGGACAAGGGTGAAGATGAGGCCGGTGACGATCTCGCCGTCGCTCAGCTCTTCCGGCGCGCCCTGGGCTATCGCGAGGCCAAGGGACGACCCCCAGAGGAGCAGCGGTAGCGCGAGGGCGAGCAGGACGGCGGGGATGCCCCAGGGCTTGGGCGCGATCCCCGTCGGCGAAGCCTCAGTCATCGACGCTGGCGTCTCCAAAGCGCTCCCTTCTCGTTCCCATGCCATTGTTGCGGATCGGGCGCGGCTAGGCCACCGCCACAGCGTCGGCGAGGAGGCTCCACTCACCTACCCAGCAGGAACTCCCACACGACGGCCAGGAAGGGTTCAAGCTGGTCGTGGTGCACCCAGTGGCCAGCGCCCTGGATGACCACCGAGCGGTAGCTGTGGAAGGCGCTGGCGCGGCCGTCCTCCTCCGGGTCGCCCGCCCAGCTCTCATCGCCCCGCACCAGCAGCACCGGGCAGCGGATCTGGTTCCAGATCTCCCGCGCGTCCTCGACGTTGAACTCGTAGGGGGAGTGGATGCGCACGAAGTTATCGAACTTCCAGGTGTAGGTGCCGTCCTCGTTGCGCCGGGCGCCGTGGATAGTCAGGTGGCGCGCCATCTCCGGCGTCAGGTGCGGGTTCTCCTCCTCCATGCGGGCGACGGCGGCTTCGATGGAAGGGTAGTGACGGGGCGTGCGCCGCTCCATCTCCCGCATGTGGGGGATCCACTCGCGCATGCGTATGTGGGCCGGCCGGTGCTGCATCGTGCGCGGCCCCAGCCCCTCGATGGAGACGACCTTCGCCACCCGGTCCGGGAAGACGCCGGCGTACTGGAGGGCGATGCCCCCGCCCAGGGAGTGGCCGATGATGGTGAGCGGGTCGCGGTCGATGACGTCCGCCAGCGCGGCGATGTCCAGCACGAAGTCGGGCATGCTGTACTGCCCGCCGATGGCCCAGTCGCTGTCGCCGTGGCCGCGCAGGTCGGGCGCGTACACGCAGTAGTGCTCGACCAGCGCCTCGGCCACCGGGTCCCAGCTCCGGGCGTGGTCGCGGCCGCCGTGGATGAGGAGCAGGGGCGGCTTCGATTCGTCGCCCCAAACGGCGTAGTGCAGCTTCAGCCGCTGCGATTGGTAGAAGCGGGATTCCGGCTCGATGGCGACCTCCTACTCCTTCGGCGGGGCGATGCGCTTCGCCAGGTAGATATCGGGCTTGCCGAAGCCGTTGGCGTCGGGCACCACGCCGACGATAACGTACCCGAGCTTCTGATAGAACTCGTACGCGTGCCCGCTGACGTTCCTGATGCGCCTGACGTGCTCCAGCGGGTCAGGGTAAAGGTCGATGCCCGCCAGGCTGGTCTCGCCGCGCTCGTCATCGGCGCCGACGAAGAGGGTGTTGCCGCCGCGCTCGCGCACGCGCCCCTCCAGGTCGGCCACCAGCGCCCGGCCGATGCCCTGGCGCTGCCGCTCGCGCCTGACGACCAGTGGGTGCAGCTCCCACACGTGGCCGCGGTAGCGCTCCAGCCCGCCAACCCAGCCCAGCACCGCCTCGCCCTCCAGCGCGATGCGGCTGATCCGGCCCGGCGCCAGCGACTCGCGCACCTCCTGGAGGGCCGCCTCCATCGTGGGCCAGCCCTCGGGAAGCAGCTCGACTAGCAGCGCCGCAGCCTGTTGTACCGCCGACTCATTCTCCGCCGTCAAGTCGATAATACGCACCGCCTTTATGTCAACTCCACGCCCAGCGCCTTGGCTACCGTCTCCATGTCCTTGTCGCCCCGACCGGAGAGGCACACCAGGACGATGCTGTCCTGCGGCAAGGCCGGCGCCAGCTTGGCCACATGGGCGATGGCGTGGGCCGGCTCCAGGGCGGGGATGATCCCCTCCGTCTCGCTCAGCAGGCGGAAGGCGTCCAGCGCCTCCTGGTCGGTGCAGGCCACGTACTGGGCGCGGCCGCTCTCCTTGTAGAAGGCGTGCTCCGGCCCCACGCCGGGGTAGTCGAGCCCGGCCGAGATGCTGTGCGTCTCCTCGATCTGGCCGTGCTCGTCCTGGAGCAGGTAGGAGTAGGAGCCGTGGAGCACCCCAGGCCGGCCAGCGGCGAGGCTGGCGGCGTGGCGGCTCGTGGCTAGCCCCTCACCAGCAGCCTCCACGCCGATAAAGCGCACCGAGGCGTCGTGGTAGAAGGGGTGGAAGAGGCCGATAGCGTTCGACCCGCCGCCCACGCAGGCGACGGCGTAGTCCGGCAGCCTGCCCTCTACGGCCAGGAGCTGCTCGCGCGCCTCCCTGCCGATGACCGACTGGAACTCGCGCACCATGAGCGGGTACGGGTGGGGGCCCACGCAGCTCCCGAGCAGGTAGTGGGTGGTCTGGACGTTGGTCACCCAGTCGCGGATCGCCTCGTTGATGGCGTCCTTCAGGGTGCGGCTGCCGCTCTCGACCACCCGCACCTCGGCGCCCAGCAGCTTCATGCGGAAGACGTTGAGCGCCTGCCGTCGCACGTCCTCCGCCCCCATGTAGACGATGCACTCCTGGCCCAGCATGGCGCAGACGGTCGCCGTGGCGACGCCGTGCTGGCCGGCGCCCGTCTCGGCGATGATCCGCTGCTTGCCCAGCCGGCGCGCCAGCAGCCCCTGGCCCAGCGCATTGTTGATCTTGTGGGCGCCGGTGTGGGCCAGGTCCTCGCGCTTCAGGTAGACGCGCACCGCAGGGCGCCCGTCCGGGAGCGCGCCTGCCAGGCGCTTCGACAGGTTCTCGGCGAGGTAGAGGGGCGTGGGCCGGCCGGCGTAGTCGCGGAGCAGGGCGTCCAGCTCCTGGCGGAACGCGGGGTCGCCCTGGGCTTCGACGAAGGCGCGCTCCAGCTCGCCCAGGGCGGTCATCAGCGTCTCCGGCACGAAGCGCCCGCCGAACGGGCCGAAGCGCCCGCGAGCGTCGGGGAGAGCGGCTGCTCCCGAACCCGACGGTGAAAGCTCTGCCCCTCCGCGCACCGGGCGCAAGGCTAGACGAGGCTGGTCTTTCGAAGGGCGCCGCGTCATGAGACCACCGCCCCCTTCGCCGCTGAGACGAAGGCGCGGATCTTGGCTGCGTCCTTGGCGCCGTCCGTCTCCACCCCGCTCGAGACGTCCACCGCCCACGGCCGCACCTGGCGCACCGCGTCCGCCACGTTCTCCGGCGTGAGGCCGCCGGCCAGCCACACCGGCAACCGGGCGGCGATCTCGGCGGCGGACGCGCGGTCGTAGA
>MGOB01000058.1:51947-53197 GCA_001796995.1 Chloroflexi bacterium RBG_16_68_14
GGGGCGCGTCGCGTCGCGGACGGTGGCCCAGGGCTCGTGGCCGCTGAGCTGGACGAGGTCGAGGCGGCAGGCAGCGGCGATGCGGTTCACTTCGTCGACCGGCTGGTCCTCGAAGACGCCGACGGCGAGCGGCCGGCCGCGCTCCAGCAGCCGCTCGAGCTGCCCGGCGCCGCAGCGGAACCAGGCGGCGATATCGCCGGCGGCTGCGGGCGGCAGCGCGAACGGCGCGGGCGGCGGCGTGCCGAGCGCGTCGACGATGGTGCGGGCCTGCTCGACATCGAGGCGGCGGCGGCTGGCGGGCGCGAACATGAGGCCGATGAAGTCGGCTCCCGCCTCCCTGGCCGCCAGCGCGTCCTCCACCCGCATGCAGCCGCAGATCTTGACGCGGGTCACACCACGAACTCCCGCAGCTTCTCGCGCACGTTGCTGGCGGTGACCAGCGCCTCGCCCACGAGGACGGCGTGGACGCCGCAGTCGGCCAGCCGCTCCACGTCGGCGCGGGTGAAGATGCCGCTCTCGCTCACCACCACCTTGTCGTCGGGGACGAGCGGCCGCAGCCGCTCCGTGGTCGCCAGGTCGACCTCGAAGGTGCGCAGGTCCCGGTTGTTGATGCCGATGAGGTCGGCGCCGGCGCGCAGCGCCCGCTCTACCTCCGCCTCGTCGTGCACCTCCACCAGCGATTCCAGCTCCAGCTCCCGCGCCTGCTGGATGAGGTCGCGCAACTGGGCGTCGTCTAGGATGGCGGCGATGAGCAGCACGGCGTCGGCGCCGTAACCGCGCGCCTCCCACAGGTGGTAGGAGTCGAAGAGGAAGTCCTTGCGCAGGATGGACGGCCGGCCGCCCGGGTAGTAGCCCTTCATGCTCACCCGCACGTCCAGCATGAACTGGAGCTCGCCCATGAAGTGCTTGCGCTCGGTGACGACGGAGATGCCGGCGGCGCCGCCGATGGTGTAGGTGCGCGCCAGCGCCCGGTGCTCCAGCACGGCCACCAGCCGCCCCTTGGAGGGCGAGGCCTTCTTGATCTCGGCGATGAGCTGGAGGCGCTTGCCGCCGGCGTGGGGCCCGCGCGGCCCCTCCAGGATGGCCTGGGCCAGGCTCCACTGCGGGTCATGCTCCGCGATGCGGCGCTGGAGGGCCTCGACGGGCTCGTCGCGCTGGCGCTGCTCCAACTCCTCCCGCTTGTCGGCGACGATGCGGTCGAGGATGGTGCCGGTGTGCGTCGGTTCAGCCATGAGCGACCTCATTGGATA
>MGOB01000059.1:0-11563 GCA_001796995.1 Chloroflexi bacterium RBG_16_68_14
GATCCACGTCTGCGGCTGCGGCACTGACTACCACAACGCAAACTGCCCGTAGACCTGGCGCCATGATCCAGTCGCTCGACCTCGGCGGTGCCAGACGCCGCCTGCTGCTGGCGGCGGGGCTGCTGCTGGGGCTGGCGCTGGCCGCAGCGACCGCCAGCCTCTCCTGGCAGACGGGCGGGCTCGGCCTGGGCTTCGCCCTGGCCGCCCTCGTCGGCCTCGCCCAGACGTGCAGCGCCTGAGGGTACAACGCGATCTTCACGATCGCCCCCTTCGTGGAAGGGACCGAGACCTACCGGCGCTGGCTCCAGCGGGCTACCGTCTACGCCCTGTCGATGACGGCGGCCGGTGGCGCCACTGGCGTCGCCTTCGCTGCCGCCGGCGCAGGCGTATCGGCGCTCCGGCCGGAGCTTAGCTTGCCTCTAGCGGCGGCGCTGGGCGCCATCGCTCTCGCCTACGCCCTCCACGAGCTGGAGTTCCTGCGCCTGCCTGTCCCCGGCCGCGACTGGCAGGTCCCCGCCGACTGGGTCCGGCGCGGCTTCTACCGGAGCGCCGTCATCTTCGGGGGCACCATCGGCTTCGGTGTGTTCACCCGGGTGCCCTTCGCCAGCCTGCCCGTCCTGCTGGCGTGGCTGTTCCTCTCGGGGAACGTCCTCTACGGTCTCCTGGCCGGCCTGGTCTACGGGGCGATGCGGGCGTTCCCCATCTACAGTGGCGGCAGCCGCCGGGAGCCGGGCGACATGGTCGAACACGTCCAGCGTCTGATGCGCCTGGCCCCGCTCCAGCACCAGGTCGCCGGACTGGGCCTGGCGGCGCTCGCCGCCTACCTGCTGGCGGCCCCTTACCTCCCGTAGCCCGTGAGACGAACGCTGTATACTAGAGGAGCCATGTCTCTCCTTCGAGTCGGCCGGACGCTCCGCCTCTCCTCAGTCGTAGCACTGGCGCTGTTGGGCCTCGCGCTGTTGGCCGCCTGCGGCGATGGCGGCGAGGACGGCGCCCAGCCTCCCGCCGGCGGACCCACGGCGACGGAAGAGGAGGCAGGCCGTACGCCGGACGCGGCCCGCACGCCGGCCTCGGAGGCGGGCGAGGCGCCCGTCTTCTGGCGGACGGTGGACAACTTCGCGTCGCTGCGGGCCGGCGAGGGGTACAAAGTGGTGTTCCGGGTCACCAACGGCTATGAGGAAGAAGCGCTCCCGATCGTGGCGGAACCTGAGGGGGGCGGTCCTGAGGTGGAGTTCGAGGCGAGCCGGGTTGAGCCCGGGGGCGAGGAAGCGCCCGGCTCTTACTATGCGATGAATCTCGAGCTGCCCGAACCGGGCAGGTGGCAGATTACTGTCTCGGCGGGCGACGACGAGGCCACCTTCACGGTCGAAGTGAAGCCCGCCGGGCAATCCGACATCCCCACCCCTTACTAGGGACCGCCGTCGGCGGGGCCGATGTAGAGGTCGTCGTAGTGCACGTCGGCCGCGGAGGGGCCGTCCGCGGGCTGCCGGTCGTCCCAGCGCACCTCGAAGAGGACGCGCAGCTTTTCGAAGCCCTCCGGCACCGCTCCCCATAGCTCCTGGAAATCCTCCCGGACGTTGCGCTCGAAGCGCACCCAGCGGCCCTGCTCCGGCTCACCCGTCCCCACCGTGACGAAGCGGGCGTTGCCGATCTCGATGGGCGGGCCCTCCACGCCGGCCAGCAGGTAGCGCACCTGGTGGTTGCCAGCCGGCGCCGCCTCCGGCGGGATGTTGCTCGCCCCGTGGACGATGACGGCCACCTGGAGGTACTGCTTGGGCGTCCCCTGCTCCCAGCGGCCGACGTAGTAGTAGCCGGAGAGCAGGTCCGGAAACTCCTGGGGCGCGATCTCCTGTACGACGCCGTACACGCGGGCGTCGCCGCCGTCATCGGACCGGAGCTCCAGGAGGGCGCTGCTGGCCCCGCTATGGTCTTGCCTCTGGCTCACGGAGAAGGGTTTCCCCCAGTCCGGCGTATCGAGGGAGAACCAGGGCCCCCCTCCTTCCTCAAAGCTGGGGTTGGCAAAGAGGTTGCCCTCCTCTGCAACGTTTGGTTCGAAGGTCACCGGGTCGCCCACCTGAATGCCAAACCGCTGGATCGTGCCGGCGTTCACCTCCAGCGCGTAGAGCACGGCCACGTCAGGTCCGATGCCGGAGAGCTCCTTGCCCGCCGCGGCGGGGTGCGGCACGTTCTCCGTCAGGTCGGCCACGCGCAGGTCGCTGGAGATCCAGATGAAGTCCAGCGGGAAGCGCATGCCGCGCATGGTGAACCCCGGCACGCGCTCCTGCTCCAGGAAGAAGAGCATGCCGCCATCCTCGGGCAGGGAGTCCCGGCCGCTCAGCCCCTGCGCCCGCTCCTCCGCTGTCCGCGCCGTCTCCGCCTGGATCGCCAGGCCCCGGATGCGCACCTCGATATGCTCCGGGGCGCCGGTGGGGGTAGCCGTCGCATTGCCGGAGGAGGGCGAGCCGGCGCAGGCGGCAGCCAGCATCGCCAGCGCCGCCACGAGCGGCACGAGCAGGAAACGATAGGACACGGCGGTGGGGGCCACGTCTCTTGCTCAAGGGGCCGCGCTAGTGCGGCCCCAGGACCTAGCTAAATTCTCGCTGCTCGCACCCCATCTGACCCATGGGAAGGAGCGCTCCGGCCTTCACCTAGACTGGCAGGCCGGGTATGAGCCCTGCGCTGAACTGGAGGATGAGCGTGGCGTCGATGCTGTTCGTCCGGCCATCTTCGTTCACGTCCGCGTTCTGGTTGATGGAAGGCAGCAGCCCCGCGACGTACTGGAGGACCAGCGTGGCGTCGATGCTGTTCGTGCGGCCGTCCTTGTTCACGTCGCCGTTGGGGGGCGTCGGCGTCCTGGTCGGTGTGCGAGTAGGCGTTTGAGTGGCCGTCCGCGTGGGCGTGGGCGTCGAGACCTGCTCCGTGAAGCACTTCATCGCGTCCAGGTCGTCGCTGTCCTGCAGGCCCAGGGCCGCCGCTTCGAAGAGCACCTGGGGGCCGGGGCCGAGCACGTCGGCGGCGCTCGCTCCCAGCGACGCCAGCGTCGGCGAGCCGGGCGCCAGGGAGAAGTAGACCGTATCCTCGCCCGGCGAGAAGGTGGAGCCGGGGCCCTGGTCCTTCACGCACAGCGCGTCGAGGTCGTCCCCTGCCTGCAGCCCCAGGGCAGAGGCTGAAGCGTAGAGGGTAGCCTGTCCACCTTCCACTGTGGAGAGGATGTCGGCGGCGCTGCGCCCGAGCCCTGTCAGGCTGGGGGAGCTGGCGGCCAGAGAGAAGAAGACGGGCCGGTCCGGCACGCCGTCGCCGTCGGTATCGACGAACGACGGTGACTGATCGACCAGGGCGTCCAGGTCGTCCGAGGTAGGCTGCTCGATCAAGCCGAGGGCCGCGGCGGTGGGGCAGCCCCCGTTCAGGCCGTCGCCGTCGAAGACGAGGGCGTTGGTGCTGTTCAGCAAGGTGGAGAACTCGTCCGCCTGAGGCTGGGCCGGCGAGCAGGCCGCCTGGCCAGCGACAGCGGTGCCGGGCAGACCGGCGCTCCCCGCCGCCACCGAGAAGGCGAGAAGCGAAGGGCCTGGGCCGAAGTCGGCGCCGTAGGAGAGGGCGTCCAGGTCGTCCTGGTCGCCGTCGGAGCCGTCGTCACACCCGTCTGACGTTAGCCCCAGGTTGGAGCAGGAGATACGGACCAAAGGCGCGAAGCCTGCGCCGGAACCTCCCGCCATGGAGACGCTCAGCCGCAGGTCGCCGGTGGCGCCGGCGTAGCCACCCACCTGGAGATAGTAGGTGGTGCCCGCGGTCGCCGTAAAGCTCACCTCAGACTGAAGGCCGAAAGTGTCGTCGTCGCAATCGATCAGGGTGAGAGCATTGAGGGCGCTCCCGGCATAGGCCGCGAGCACGGTATCGAAGAAGCTGTCGGACGTGTTGGCGCTGACGGTGCCGGACGACGGCGCCGTGAACCGGTACCAGACGGTTGCGCCCTTCTCTACGGGTGCGCCGACGCAAGTCGCCGGGTCAAAGGGATCAGGGTCTGGATCCGGGCCATTGAGCGGCTCTCCGGACTCCGTCGTCATCCCGTCCGTGTTCTGCACGCCGGCAAAGGGGAAGGATGTGATCTGCCAGGCGTCAGCGAAGTCGTCGTTCCCCGAGACGGCGGTGCCCCCCTGCGGCGTGCGCGTCGGCGTCGCCGTCGGTGTAAGGCCCGGCGTTCGCGTCGACGTCGGTCCAGGCTCTGTGGGAACAGGCGGCACCAGCGCCAGCAGGTCGGCCGGGTGGAAGCCGGAGGGGCCGCCCGGCGCCACGGAGTAGGTGGGGTTCTCGGGCGCGGCCTCCAGCAGCGTGACCGATAGGCTGGTCACGCAGACCTCCGCCGGCAGCGAGGGGAGCAGGGGCACACAGGGGTCCGGCTGAGCCTGGTACGTCTCGCCCACGGGCGGCCAGGCGTCCACGCTCCCATCGGGCACCGGCACCAGGTGCAGCGGGACCTCATTGTGCAGCGGGAGAGGGTTGTTGCGCGGGGGGCTGGCCGGCACCCTCACGTCGAAGAAGACGTCAAAGAAGCTGGTGGCGGGGAACTGGGCCGACGGCTGGAGGCTACGGATCTCGCCGGAGGAGACCCGGGTGGCGCTCTGCGACACGCTGACCGGGCCGGTGAGGCTCTGCCCCTCCAGGCTCAGGGAGCCGATCACCAGGTCCGCCACCTCCATCCCACCCTCCATGCGCGGGTCTTCCCGTTCGATGCCCACCGTGCCGACCAAGAAGACGGTCTCCTGGCCCAGGCGGCTCTCGATGCCCACCTCGGCCCTCACGTGCAGGAAGTCCTCCCCCGCCGGAGGCAGGGCCCGGGCCGCCGGCGACAGGAGCAGGAAGCCTACGCCGACGAGCGACGCCACTACCCCGATCACTACCAGCGCTAGGGGGGTTACACGTTTCAGGGCCAAGGCGGCGTTCTCCTTTCCCTGTCGACGGGCACAGAAAGCAAGCCGGTGCCGCGCCAGGCTTGCCCTTCTGAGCCTACTCGCTCTATAACGCTCCGGTCAAGTGCGCCTTGCGGCCTTGCAGAAACGCTACGTCGTCGTACCGAACTGGCCGCCCACCCCCACGAAGGTGTCCCGGAAGCGATGCTCGTCCTGGTGGAGGAGCACGTCGTAGGCGCCGAAGCGCCGCTCGTCGTACTCGACGGTGTCCAGCGGCTCCACCGGGTCCTCCGCCGGGTCCGAGAAGGCGCGGCGCAGCTCGTAGGTGGTGGCCCGTTCGGCGGGGACGCGGCCCATCTCGCGGATGAGCTGGCGGAACTGGGCCGGACGCACCAACTGTCCGTGCTGGGCGCCCGCCGCGGTAGAGATGCTCTCGTTGATGAGCGTGCCCCCGAAGTCGTTGGCGCCGGCGTTGAGGAGCATCTGCCCGAAGCGAGGCCCCTCCTTCACCCAGGACACCTGGAGGTTCTTGATGTGGCGGCCCAACATGAGGCGCGAGACGGCGTATATCTTGAAGACCTCCGGCCCGCTGGCGCCGGCTCGCACGCCTTCCACGAAGCCCTTCTGGTACATGGGCGCCTCGCTGTGGACGAAGCTGAGGGGCACGAACTCGGTGATGCCGCCGGTCCGGCGCTGGATGTCGCGCAGCAGCGCCAGGTGGCGCGCCTTGTGCTCCGACGTCTCCACATGGCCGTACATGATGGTGGAGGTGGTGGGGATGCCCAGCTCGTGCGCCGTCGTGATCACCTCCACCCACTGGTCGACAGTGATGCGTCCGGGCGAGATGCCGTCGCGCACCTCCTGCACCAGGATCTCGGCCGAGGTGCCGGGCAGGCTGCCCACGCCCGCCTCCTTCAGCCGGCGCAGGAGCTCGCGGATGGTGCAGCGGGAGCGCACCGCGCCGTAGAGCACCTCCTCCGGCGAGAAGCCGTGGATGTGGAGGTCGGGCAGCTCCGCCTTCAGGGCGCGGCAGATGCGCTCGTACAGGTCTCCCTCCATCTTCGGCGGCAGGCCGGCCTGGATGCACACTTCCGTTGCCCCCAGCTCCCAGGCCTCCTTCGCCCGCCGCACGACCTCCTCGATGGGCAGCAGGTAGCCCTCCTCCGTCCGGTGGTCACGGCTGAAGGCACAGAAGCCGCAGCGCTTGATGCAGACGTTGGTGAAGTTGATGTTGCGGTTCACCACGTACGTGACTACGTCGCCCACCTGCTGGCGCCGCAGGTGGTCGGCGGCGAGCACTAGCGCCTGCATCTCCTGGCCCGTGCAGTCGAAGAGGGTCACCGCCTCCTCCACCGACAGGTCGTGTCCCGCCAGCGCGCGGTCGATGGCGGAGACGACGGGCGGCGACAACCGGCCCAGCAGCCCTTCCAACGCGCGAGCGTCCATCGATGGGGCTGCTTCCGGCTCCCGCTTCCCGTCTCCCGTGTCCAGCTTCCTCACCATGCGTGTTCCTCCCAGCGGACGAAGCCGCTCTCGTCCGTCCAGCGCTCAATGCTGGGCCGGCAGCTCTCCCGTACGAAGCGGTCCTGTGTCACGAACTCCGGATAGACGGCCAGCCGCTCGCGCAACTGGAAGCCCACCTCCTCCGTCACCTCTCGCAGCTCCGTGATCTTGGGCCAGGGCGCCTCCGGGCTGATGTAGTCCTTGGTGATGGGCGAGACGCCGCCCCAGTCGTTGATGCCGGCGAGGAGGTAGGCGCCATAGGCGTCCGGCGTCAGGTTGGGCGGCGCCTGGATGTTCATCGCAGGCCCCAGGATGAGCCGCGCCGTCGCGATGGTGCGCAGCATCTCGTAGACGCTGGGCTCGTCCTTGTGGCGCATGGGGATGTCGTCCTTGACCCGGAAGTTCTGGATGATCACCTCCTGGATGTGGCCGTACTCCTCGTGCACCTCCTTGACGGCGAAGAGGGAATCGACCCGCTCCTCCCACGCCTCGCCGATGCCGATGAGGACGCCGGTGGTGAAGGCGATGCCCAGCTCGCCGGCGTAGCGCATCGTATCGAGGCGGAGCTGAGGGATCTTCCCCGGACAGTTGAAGTGCGCTTCGCCCTTGGTGTGCAGCCGCTCGGAGGTGGTCTCCAGCATCAGCCCCATCGAGACGTTGCACTCCCGTAGCGAGGCCACCTCCTCCCGCGTCATGATGCCGGGGTTGGCGTGGGGCAGCAGGCCGGTCTCGCTCAGGACGCGGGCGCACATCTCGCGCAGGTAGGAGATGGTCGTCTCGTGGCCGTAGCGGCGCAGGTCGTCGCGGACGAAGTCGTAGACCTCCTCCGGCTTCTCGCCCAGGGAGAAGAGTGCCTCCTTGCAGCCGCGCCGGCGGCCGGCCTCGGCCAGCGCCAGCACCTCGTCGGGCGACATGGTGTGGGCCAGCGGGTCCTTGGGCCCGCGAGCGAAGGTGCAGTAGCCGCACTTCTGCCGGCAGAGGTTGGTGAGGGGGATGAACACGTTGCGCGAGTAGGTGACGACCTGCCCGCGGCCCTGGTCGCGCACCGTGCTGGCGGCGAGCATGAGCGCCGCCAGCTCCGAGCCCCGGGCGCGGATCAGCCGCGCGCCGTCGGCCCGCGAGAGGGGCGCGCCAGCCACCGCCCGGCCGAGCAGCTCCTCGAACGCGGGATCCAGCCGCTGGTGGAGGTAGAACATCGGATGTCCTCCACCGCAGCTTGAAAGCTGCGGCATCGATCTGCTCCCGATGCCGCACCATTCATGGTGCGGTAGGGAGTTTCCTCAAACAAAAAGCCGGACCCACTGCCGCCCGACCTGTCGGGCGTGCCGTGGGCCCGGCACCAGCTTCTCCCGCTGGCAGGTCTCGACAGCCGGGCCAGACCTGCTAGGTTCGGATCGTATGGTAGGGGGTTACGGGGAGGGTGTCAAGGGAGCGAGGGAAGCGCGGCCTTCGGTACCCCACGGCCCATCGATGTGATACCCTGCTCAGCAAGGCGAGCGAGGAACCGATCATGTCTGACCAACCCGTCGTCCTGCCCATGCCCGGCCATGCGGAGTTGCGGCTCACCACCCGCGCCGGCCGCGTCGCCGTCACGGCGGAGGAGCGCCCCGACGTCCTCATCGAGTCCGACGGGCCGCTGGAGGACAGGGTGGAGGCGGACGCCACCGGACGGATCAGCGTACGATCGCCGTGGGGCGGCTCGGCCCGCCTCGATGTCCGCTGTCCGGCCGGCACTGACCTTGTCGTCGGCACCGTCGCCGGGAAGGTGGAGCTGCGCGGCCAGCTCGGCACCGTCCGCGTCACCACGGTGAGCGGCAGCGTGGAGATCGACCGGGCGGAGGAGGTGGACGTCCGGACCGTGGCGGGCAACATCGAGGTCGCCCGCAGCGCCGGGCGCTGCCGGCTCCAGACGACGAGCGGCCGCGCCACCTGCGGCAGCGCCGGTGACGCCGAGATGTCCACCATGTCCGGCCAGATCCGCTTGGACGGGGCGACGGGCAGCGTCCGGGCCCATTCCGCCAGCGGCAAGGTGGAGGTGGGCATACGGGGCCAGGGCGACGTGGCCGTGCAGACCATGTCCGGCTCGGTCAGGGTGGAGGTGCCCCAGGGGCTGCGCCCGGCCATGCGACTGAAAAGCCTGGTCGGCAGGCCTCGCTGCGAGTGCGAAGAGGGCGACGACTGCCGGATCACCGTCCAGTCCCTGAGCGGCAAGATCGAGGTGGTGTGCGCCTCATGACCACGGCCGTGCCCACCGCGGAGATCACCGAGGGGACGGTGGTGTTCACGGACATCGTGGGCTTCACAGAGTACACCGCTCTGCGCGGCGACGAGGAGGCGCTGGGGCTCCTGGCGGCCCAGGAGCGGCTGGTCCAGGAGGTGCTCCCGCCCGAAGCCCGCATCGTCAAGGAGCTGGGCGATGGCCTGCTCCTCTGGTTCCCGGACGCCTGCCAGGCGCTGGAGGCCACCCTGCGCCTCCAGGAGCGCTTCGAGGAGGAATCCAGCGAATCGATGCTGCCGCTCTGGGTGCGCGTGGGCATGCACTCCGGCCGCCAGACGCGGCGCGGCGACGACCTGGTCGGCCACGACGTGAACGTCGCCTCCCGGGTGGTGGACGTCGCCGGCCCGGGCGAGGTCCTCCTGTCGGACGCCACCCTCGCCCAGATCGACGACAGGCTGCCCGACGTCGCCTTCGAAGAGCTGGGCCCCGTGGTGATGAAGGGCCTCCCCGACCCGGTGCGCCTCTACCGGGCCATGCGGGCGGCCTGACTCTCTCCGGGCTTTCACAGGATCGCGTGGCAAGTTTCAACGGAGCCTGCCGCCGTGCTCGGGTAGTTCTAATTTAGGACTTTCTAGTTTGATTTTAGAACCACAATCTCTTATCATGAGGGCATGCCACTCATCCGTTACCCGCAGTTCTGCGCTCTCGCTCGGGCGGCCGAACTGATCGGCGAGCGCTGGACGCTCCTCATCATCCGCGAGCTGTTGCTCGGCCCCAAGCGGTTCAGCGACCTGCGATCACGCTTGCCTGGTATCAGCAGCAGCGTCCTTGCTGAGCGGCTCACCCGCCTGGACGAAGCGGACCTGGTGCAACGCGCGCACCTGGAGCCCCCGGCTGCGTCGAGCGTGTACGAGCTCACCGGCGACGGCCGCGCGCTGGAGCCGGTCATATTCGCCCTCATCCGCTGGGGCGCTCGCTATCTCTTCCCGGCCCGGCCCGGCGAGCAGCTGGAGCCGGAGTGGATACGGTTGGTGCTGGCGGCCTACGCCAGAAAGGGCCGGACGCCCGCCCACTCCTTCGAAATCAGGATGCCCGCTGGCGAGCGAGAGGTGGTGGTCCACGTGGCGGGCGGAGCGAAAGGCACAGCGGTAGCCCAGGGCGGCTCGCCTGCGGACGCCACGCTGGTCGCTGATGCCGAGGCCGTGCTCGGCCTCATGGCCGGTATCCTTCGTCCTGCGGATGCCCTCCGCCAAGGTCAGATCCGCGCTCAAGGTGACCTGGAGGCGCTCTCCGTGTTCCCGCACCTCTTCGACGTAACGGAGGACAGGAGGTGAGCATGTAGACACACGAGAGAGGTTTGCACCGCCTATCGTTCAGCCAATTGACCTAGAAGGAGCGAGCGTGAACGTTCAGTCAGCCGCACGTCAGCAGTTGACCCTATGGCACGGCATCCTCGACCAGATGCTAGCCGATTGCAGCGAGGAGGTGCTCAACAAGAACCTGCCGGAGGCGACGATTACCTCCATCGCCTCCATCTACGCCCACATCGTCTTCTCCGAGGACTTCATCGTCCAGGGAATGCTCCAGGGCAAGCCGACTGTCTATCATGCGCAGGGTTGGGAGCCAAAGCTGGGGGTACAAATGCCGGGGCCACCGCCATTCCTCAGCCTTGAGTGGGGACAGGCCGCGAAGATAGCCCTTCCCTCGTTCCAGGAGTACGCCAAGGTGGTCCGTGCAGCGAGCGATTCCTATCTTGCAGGCCTCTCCGACTCCGAACTGGAGAGCAAGGTCAACACTCCTGCTGGCGAGCAAACCGTGGCCTGGGCCCTAGCAGCCCTCCTGGGGACCCACGCGCCACAGCACGCGGGCGAGATCGCCGCCCTTAAAGGCGTACAGGGCCTGAAGGGCCTGCCGTTCTAGCGACGTAGGAGGATGGTCATGATCAAAGGACTGCGCGTCTCCTCTATCTGGAGTGAGGACCTGAACAACCTCCTGCCCTTCTACCGCGACGTGCTTGGCTTGAAGGTGGGGATGGAGACACCCGGTTTCGTCGTGTTCGGCGACCCGAATGCGCCTGCGGTCGCCCTGGGCACGCACAGCGAGGTGCGTGGCGAGGCGCAGGAGCCGGCGCGGCACATGGTCGCCTTCGATACCGACGATATCCAAGCTGACTGCGCACGCCTGAAGAGCGCCGGCGTCGAGTTCATCGAGGAGCCGAACAAGCAGGACGCCGTCTGGATCGCCACGTTCAAGGATCCCGAGGGCAACTACCTCCAGCTCCTTCAGTTCGAGCGCGCGATGTGAAAGGACGTGCAGCCGCTCCTACCGCCTCCTCCCCACCAGCCGCAGCGCCGCCCGGTGCGCCAGCTCCTCCAGCCGGTCGTCGAGGGGCTCCAGCCGCACGCCGTCGCCGTAGCGGCGCGCCAGGGCCAGCTCGATGAGCCGGTCGGCGAAGCGGGGGTTCTTGGGCAAGAGCGAGCCGTGGAGGTAGGTGCCGAAGGCGTTCTGGTAGCGGGCGCCCTCCGTGCCGTCGCGACCGTTGTTGCCGAAGCCGGAGCGCACCCGCGCCAGCGGTCGAGCGCCCGGCCCCAGGTAGGTGCGGCCGCCGTGGTTCTCGAAGCCAACCAGGGTGCCGCCCGTCGGCCCTTCGCCCGGCTCAAGGCACAGCTCGGCGACGACGTTGCCGATGAGCCGGCGGGTGCCCGGCCCGGGATGCTCCGTCCACAGGTCGAACACGCCCAGCCCTGCCAGCTTCGCGCCCGACGCCTCCCGGTAGAACCGCCCGAATAGCTGGTAGCCGCCGCACACCGCCAGGACGGTCACGCCCGCCTCCACCGCCTCCCTGACCGCCTCGCCCTTCACCGAGCGCAGGTCGTCCGCCACCCGGCGCTGCTCCCGGTCCTGGGCGCCGCCCACGAAGATGAGATCGTGAGCGGCG
>MGOB01000059.1:11580-12950 GCA_001796995.1 Chloroflexi bacterium RBG_16_68_14
GCTCGCCCAGGCCCAGCTCGGTCACCTCCGCCTCGATGCCGCGCTCCCGGCAGCGACGCACCAGGCAGAGGATGTTCCCCCGGTCGCCGTAGATGTTCATCAGCCGAGGGTAGAGGTGGGCGATGCGCAGGCGCAGCGGGCCCACGGCTATTACCCCGCTTCCCAGAAGGGGCGCCGCTGGCCGCGACGAGCCAGCAGCTCGCGCACCTCCAGCATGGCGGTGTAGGTCGGCACCACGTAGAGCGTCGCTCCGGGCGGCGTCCCGGCCAGGGCAGCGTCCAGGGCGGCCCGGGCGCCGTGGATGACGTGGGGCTCGACCCGGAAGTCGGCGTACTTCAGGCGCAGCGCCAGCTCCTCGGCCCGCGTGCCGGAGACGACCACGCTCGCCGCCCGCTCCGCCATGAGCTCGTAGTCGGCGTCCCAGATCCAGGAGATGTCGCGCCCGTCGGCGATGCCGTCGTTGAGGAAGAGGAGCAGGTGTCGCCCGTCGCCTTCGCCGGCCGAAGCGATGGTGCGCAGCACCTGGTTGAGGCCGGTGGGGTTCTTGCCCAGCAGCACCAGCACCTCGCGGCCGTCCACCTGGAAGCGCTCCTGCCGGCCGAAGGCGGCGCGGAACGCGCCAAGCGCCCGCTCGACGGCGGCCAGCGGCAGGCCGAGGGCGAGGGCGCCCGTCGCGGCGGCCAGCGCGTTCTCCACGTTGTAGAGCCCGGCCAGCGGCACATCAACCCGCAGCTCCCCCTGGGGCGTCCTCAGCGTCAGACGGGTCGAGCGCTCCGATACCAGCTCGACGCAGGTGGCAGCGACGTCGGGCCGGGGACGGGCCTGGCCGCAGCCCGGGCAGCGCCAGTGGCCCACGTGGCCGTAGAAGGCGGCCTGGTAGGCCAGCTCCTCCCCGCACGAGAGGCAGAAGCGGTAGTCGGAGGCGTGCTCCAGCCGCTCCCCCGCCACGCTCGTGTCCTCGATGCCGTAGGTGAGCACCGGGCCGGTCGCCGAGGCGGCGAGGGAGGCGACGGCCGGGTCGTCGGCGTTGAGGACCATCGTCGTGGTGGGGGGCAGCTCGGCCAGGGTGCGGCGCCAGAGCCCGGCAACGGCGTCCACCTCGCCGTAGCGGTCCAGCTGGTCACGGAAGAGGTTGGTGAAGACGGCGACGCGGGGCGCCAGCGCCCTGGCCGCCTCCGGCAGCGTCGCCTCGTCCACCTCGAAGACGCCCAGGCGATGGGCAGCGTCGCGCACCCGGCCCAGGAAGTCCGTCTCGCCCAGGAGCGCCGTCGCCACGCCTCGCATCAGGTTGGAGCCCGTGGGGTTGGCCAGAGGATGCAGCCCGGCCTCGCGGGCGATGGCGGCCAGCATGCGGGCGGTGGTGGTCTTGC
>MGOB01000059.1:13239-36051 GCA_001796995.1 Chloroflexi bacterium RBG_16_68_14
TTGGGTGGCTGGGACCGAGCTGGAGCACGGCCCGCGCGCCGAGCGCCCACTTCAGGTAGGCCCTGAGGACGGGTGCCCGCTGCTCGATCGGCGTCTCCTCTAGGCGAACGAGGCGGCGCCGCCCGTGGCGGATGACGGCATGGCCGTCCGCAGCTCGGACGTTGCGCACCCAGTCGGAGGCGTCTCCCAGGACGGAGACGAGGTACCGCTCGCCGGCGTGCTGTGCCGTGAGCAGGATGGTGGAGCGCGTCTTGCCGGAGCGCCGGCCTGGGACTTCCAGGCGGACGATGAAGCTGGGCGGTAGGCCAAGTGTGGAGATCACCCAGAATAGCCGCCGGTAGAACTCTTCGGCGACACCGACGAATCGCTGGGCGAGCGTGAGCGTCTTGCGAGAATCGCTCATCGTAGCTGCTGTCCGCGGTTAGGTTTCCCGCTGCGCGATGCGGAAGACCGGGTGCCGGGCCGCGACGCGCTCGAAGTCCTCCAGCGCCGGCTGGGCGGGCACGTCGAAGTGGGGCCGTGCTCCCGAAGCCTGCCGGTAGTAGGCCTGGAGGATGGGCGCGCGCCCCTCGACGGGCACCTCCTCCAGCCGTACCCGGCGACGTCCTCGCCGCCGGATGAACGCCTCGCCGCCGGCCGCGCGCACGTTGCGCAGCCAGTCCACATGGTCGCCCAGCATCGAGACCAGATAGCGCTCACCCTCGTACTCGCCCGCGACGAGGGCGTTCACGCGCGGCTGGCCGCTGCGGCGCCCCTGCGTCTCCAGCGCCACGAGGGACGCGGGCAGGATCCCGAGCGAGAAGAGCCAGGCCCAGGCGCCGTTCAGCAGCTTGCCCCAGCGCGTGGGCCGCCGGCGGCGGTAGAACAGGCGATACGGTAGCGGCAGCCTTTCGTCCACTGTGGTCAGCCGGACGCGTTTACGATGCGGAAGGCCGGGTGCTTCTGCGCGATGCCCTCGAACGCCGTGACGGGGGCTTGGTGTCCATCTCTCATGGCATCGTCACGAACTCCTCCACCTTGCCATCTACGACGGAGTAGATGACGAACGGCTCCTCCTTGTCGCCGATCATGCCGGGCGAGCCCGAGGGCATGCCCGGCAGCGCGATGCCATCGATGGCCGGCCGCTCGTCGAGGAGCCTCCAGATCGCCTCGACTGGAACATGACCTTCCACGAAGTACTCTTCGATGACCGCGGTGTGGCAGCTACGCATCTCCTCCGGGATGCCGAGGTCGTCCTTCACCGGGGTGAGGTCCTCCATCCACTCCGTCTCTACCTGGAAGCCCAGCTCGTCCAGGTAGGCGGTATACTCCCGGCAGCAGCCGCAGGTGGGGGTGCTATAGAGGGTGACGGCGGTGCCGGCCAGGGCTTCCCGCGCTTCCGGAGAGAGATCCGGCGTAGCGGTGAGGGACATGCCCTCCTCTACCGCCGATGTCTCCGCCGGCTCCTGCTGCGCCCCTCCCCCGCAGGCTGCGGCGAGAAGGACAAGGAGCGCCGCGAGAATGCCCACGAGAAGAAAGACGCCAAGGCGGCGCCACCTGCTCGAGTCACGGTCGCCCTGTTCAGTGGTTCTCACGCTCAACCGCCTTCTCCCACTCCATCATACTAACGTATGGCTCCCGCGCGGGCTCGGCTAGGGCCAACCGGCCGATCTTTACCCAGCAGATGTCCCCTCGGCAACGATGACCTTGACGATGTCAAAGGACGAAGGAAGCGATTGGCCACATCTGTTGAGCTGGAAGAGACCTCATGCTGGTCTCTCGCTGCTCAGGCGGGCGGTCCGGATCCGGCCTTCGTCCCCAATATCAAGCTCATGCCGGGCGCTTTACGAAGGCCAATGCGACGCGGTTTGGCGAACCCGGCCGAACTGAGCCATCCGATGACCTCCTCGAATCTGTAAGCCTGTCCCCCCGCGAGGTTGAAAAGGTTCAGACTCATGAGCGCGGCGACAGCTCGGGCAGTTCCGCCGAACACCTGGCCGGCTAACTGGTCCAGGATGACGACCAGACCGCCCGGGCTGAGGGCGCTGGCTACCTTTCCCAGGAGCTCCATGTTCTTGTCGGGGAGGTTGGCATGGATGATATTGAACAGCAAGGCCACGTCGTAGCCGTTGCCGAGGTCGTCCATCCAGAAATCGCCCGCCCGCACCGAGACGCAGTGGCCCATGTCTTCGGCGGCAACGCTTTCCCGCGCCACTTCCATGGCTTCCGGCAAGTCGAACACCGTGGCCGATAACTGCGGGTAGCGACGGCAGAACTTGATGCTATAGAGGCCGTGACCGCCGCCCACATCCAGCAGGCGGCGGGCCGTCGCGGGCAACCTCACCTTGGCTACAATCTCATCAGCCGTCATGCGGGCCAGGGCCACCATCCCTGCCTGGAACTCCCGCCAGCCGTCTGGGATCTGCTCGAGCCATTCGCGGGCGTCGGTGGTCGGCCCCCCTCGGCGTACGCATTCGTCCAGATCGTGAAGACGTTCGACCATCAGTCCGAACCAACCGATGCCGTCACCCAGGAGAGGCAACCATTTGGCGGACGTCGTCGAGGAGGCGTAGCGGCCATCCTTCTTCTTGTGGACGTAGCCCAGGGCCTCCAGAGCCTCCAGCAGAAGGGTGGTGCCGCGCTCGTCCGCCTCGATCCGGGATGCGGTCTGAACAGCCGTCAGCGCACCGCCATCCAAGGCCTCGAAAACACCAAGCCTGTGAGCGGCAACAAGCGCCTGGAAAGATTCCGCTCCCAGGAAGTCCAGCATAAGGGCAGGGGCCAGATTCAGCCTGAACACTGCCCGCTCGATCAGATTCGGTGTTATCGGCATTTCACCCTTCCGCAATCTTCTCGGCAACGATGAGCTTAACGATGTCGAGGAAGAGGTCGTCGACCTCCAGCAGCCGGAAGCCGGCCCGCTCCACGTTGCTCACGGTGTTGCGGTTGATATTCACCCCGTTGAGCCACAGCGAGACCGGGTTGAGCCAGTCCATGCAGCGCCCCAGCACGGGCAGTCCGCTGCGCACGTGCTCCAGCAGGAGGAGCCGGCCGCCCGGCCGCAGCACCCGTCGCACCTCCTCCAGGCCCAGGACCGGGTCGGGCACGGAGCAGAAGACGCAGGTGGCGACGGCCACATCGAAGGAGCCACCGGCGCAAGCGATGGCCTGGGCGTCCATCAACGCGAGCTCCACAGGGATCTGGCGCTGCCGCGCGCGACGGACGCCGCGGGCCAGCATCTTGGGGCTGAAGTCTATCGCGGTGACGGAAACGTCCGGCGGGTACCAGCGCAGGTTCTTGCCCGTACCGACGCCCACCTCCAGCACGCGGCTGCCCGGCGGCACCAGCCCCCAGAGGCGACGCCGCCAGCGGGAGAACATGAGCTCCATCAGCGCCTCGCGCAGGTCGTAGGTGGAGGCCTGGCGGTTGTAGCGGCGCTGGATGGTGGCGGTGCGGGTGCTATCGACCCCGGGCGGCGCCTCTTTGCTCGCTATCATCTCGGCTCACCCCCTCCATTCGATGGTGAACGAGTTCTCTAATCGCGGACGCCCGGCGGCGAGGCCATCCCTCTGCGCTGGGCGGCGTCAAAGGACTCCGGGTCCTCCAGAAACTCCCAGCTACAGCCCCGAGAGCAGAAGTAGTACGTCTTGTCGCGGTAGCGAGACGAGGCGCGGCTGCGCTCTACCTCCACCTTCATGCCGCACACCGGGTCGGTGGCCAGGTGGCCCATATCGCTGAGGCGACCGTCCTCCATCCAGAGCACCCGGTCGGCCACCTCACGGATGCGCTGGTCATGGCTGACGGCGATCACGGCGCGGTCACCACGCTTGGCGACGTCGTGCAGCAGGCGCATCACGTCGCGCCCGTGCTGCGAATCGAGGTTGGCGGTCGGCTCATCGGCCAGGAGGAGCCGTGGCTCGTTCGCCAGCGCCCGCGCGATCGAGACGCGCTGCTTCTCCCCGCCCGACAGGTCGCGGCTGCGGAAGGAGAGCCGGCGACCCAGCCCGCGGTCGACGAGCAGCGTGCGCGCCCGCTCGCGCGCTTCACGGCCGGTGACGCCCGCCATGTTGAGCGGCAACTCCACGTTCTCCTGCACGCTCAGCGTCTCCCAGAGGTTGAACGACTGGAAGATGAACCCCACGCTGCGTCTCCGGATGGGGGCGAGCCGCGCGTCGCTCAGCCTGGTGATATCGATGCCCTCGATCTCCACCGAGCCCGCCGTCGGGCGGAGCAGGCCCCCGATCATGGTGAGGAGCGTCGTCTTGCCGGAGCCGGACGGCCCCATAACCAGGAGTAGCTCGCCGCAGCAGACGGTGAGGTCGACGTTGTCGACGGCGCGCACCGCGCTCTCGCCGTGGCCGAACACCTTGGTGAGGCCAGACGCGCGCAGGATCTCCGGTCCGCCGCCGTCCATCGCTACGCCCTGAAGACCACCGCCGGGTCGATGCTGTTGATGCGCCGCACTGGCACGAAGGACGCCAGCACCGCCATCAGCGCCGACGCGATGAGGACGCCTACGATGTCCCGCGCCTGGAAGTCCGTGACGAACTCCGGTACCGCCTCTGCCGCGAGCTGCGCCACGCCCCACGCGGCGCCCAGGCCGATGACGAAGCCCGCCGCCGTCAGCATGGCGCTCTGCGAGAGGACGATCCGGTAGAGGAAGCCCGGCGAGCCGCCCACGGCCTTCATCACGCCGAACTCGCGCGTCCGCTCGATCGTCGCCGTGTAGATCGTCAGCCCGACCACGGCCGCGCCCACGACGAAGCCGATGCCGAGGAGGATGGTGATGACCGGGAGGAAGCTCTCATCGATCTCCTTGCGTATCGAGGCGGCAAACTCCTCCTTGGTGAAGACCTGAAGGCTCGGGTCGTCCCTCACCAGCGCTGCTCCAACGGCCCGTCCGTCGGCGCCCTCCTCTAGGACCACCATCCCGTAGTTGACCACGTCGCCCACGCCGAAGATGCGCTGAGCGTCCTGAAAGTCGACGAACACAAACTGCGCCAGCACCTCGGTCCCGCTCGCCACCACGCGCTCGACGGTGAGGGACTGGGCGCCGAAGCTCAGGCTGTCTCCTGCGCCAAGGCCCGTCTTGCGGCTCAGGATCTTATCCAGGATCGCCTTCCCCGGCGGCGGGAGATACCGCTCTCTCAGGTCTCCCGACATGGCGAGGTCTTCGGGCACGTCCAGCGCCATCAGCCGGGCGGACGCCTCGGTGTCGCCAGCAGCGAAGGTCATCTGGCGCGACAGGACGGGCACCACGGCCGCTACCCCCGGGACCGAAGCCATCGCCTCCAGCTTTGACCGCTCGACGAGGGAGACCGAATGGAAGGGGTCGCTGGTACCCCGCTGGACGACCCAGAGCTGGCCGGGCAGTTGCTCGAAGGTGCCGCCGGTCTGGCTCCAGCCTCGATACAGGGCGAGGACGATGAGGATGAGCAGGACGGCAAAAGCGACGCCGGCCACGGAGATGGCGAACCGCCCCTTCTCGGACAGCAAATTGCGGCGAGCGATCGGTACCATGGCCGGTGCTCGTTACCCGGCTCCCCGCCCAGCGGCCGGCGCGCCGTCGATCAGCTTGAAGATATCCAGCAGGAGGTTGTCCGCCCGCCGGACGGCCAGGCCGGCCTCTGCCACGTTTCCGACGGTGTCGCGGTTGATGTTGTAGCCCTGCAGGCGGACGGAAATCGGGTTCAGCCAGTCCATCAGGCGGCCCAGCACGGGCAGCCGGCTGCGGACGTGCTCGAGGAGCAGGATGCGGCCGTCGGGGCGGAGCACGCGGCGCACTTCCTGCAGACCAAGCACGGGGTCGGGCACGGAGCAGAACACGAACGTGGCAACGACGACGTCAAACGACGCGTCGGCCAGGGCGAGCGCCTGCGCGTCCATCATCGCGAGCTGGACATGAACGCGCCCTTTGCGCGCCCGGCGGATGGCGCGGCTGAGCATCCTCGGGCTGAAGTCCACGGCGACGACGGAGACGCTGGGCGGGTAGCAGCGCATGTTCTTGCCCGTTCCGACTCCTATCTCCAGCACACGGCTGCCCGCCGGGATATTGCCCCACAGGCGTCGCCGCCAGCGACCGAAGAGCGGCTCTACCGCCGCCTCACTCAGATCGAAGAGAGCGGCCTGCCGGTTGTAGCGCCGCTGGGCGGTGGCTGTGGCCCGCGCCTCGGCGGGCGGGGGCGTTCGTGTTGCGGTCATCACGTTATCCTCCGAGATCGCGCCGGAGCTGCTCGAACTCCTCGCGCGTGATCTCGCCGCGGGCGTAGCGGTGCCGGGCGATCTCCAGCGGGGATTCCTCGTCGGGGTCGGCAGTCCCGTGAGATCCGCTGTGGTCACCCATCCCCATCATCATCATGCGCATCATGAGCCACATCATGAGCCCCATGCCGATCATCATGACCAGCATCATGGGGATGCCGACAAGGAAGACCCACCAGGATACACCATCGTGCACACCCCACATCGTTGCGCCTCCTTTCGCCTAGCCGCCCAGCCTGCGTTTCATCCAGGGCGTGACGGTAGGCATCAAGATGATCATCGAGAGGAGAAAGACCCAGCTGGCGCCGCCCAGCCGGGCCACCCAGCCGTAGTCGCCGGCGAAGACCGTGACGGCAAGGAAGGCACCGGCTGCCAGCAGCGAGACGCCGGTGTAGATGATGGCGCTGACCAGGGTGGCTCGCGGTGTACCTGTCATGGCGCTCACCTCCTACGAACCGCCGCCCGTCGCGGGCGCCGGCACCCGCTCCGGCGCCGGCTGCGCCTCGGACGGCCGCGGCCCGCCGCGCCGGACCGGCGGCCGCCAGCCCCGCATGGCGATGGAGTTCATCGTCACCGAGAGCGAGCTGATCGCCATCAGGAAGGCGGCCAGCTCCGGGCTCACCACCTGCGAGATGAACGGGTAGAGCACGCCGGCGGCGATGGGGATAGAGAGCGTGTTGTAGCCGAAGGCCCAGGTCAGGTTCTGGCGCACCCGGCGCATGGTGAAGCGGGCGGTCTGGACCGCCGCCACTACGTCCAGCAGGTCGTCCTTCATCAGGATGACGTGGCCCGTCTCCTTCGCCACGTCGGTGCCGGCACCCATAGCAATCCCCACGTCAGCCTGGGCCAGGGCGGGGGCGTCGTTGATGCCGTCGCCCACCATGGCGACGCGGCGGCCCTCCTCCTGGAGGCGGCGCCCCTCCGCTGCCTTGTCCTGGGGCAGCACCTCGGCCAGGACGCGGTCGATCCCCACCTGGCGGGCGATAGCTTCCGCCGTGCGACGGTTGTCGCCCGTGATCATCGCCACCTCCAGCCCCATGCGGTGCAGCTCCTGCACCGCCCGCTGCGATGTCGGCTTGAGGGTGTCGGCGACGGCGACGATGCCGGCGGCGCGGCCGTCGGCGGCCAGGAACATGGCCGTCTTGCCCTCCTCCTCCAGCCGTTCCGCCTGCGTGGCGAGCCTGCCGATATCGATCCCCCGCTCGGCCATGAGCTTGCGGTTGCCCAGGAGCACCGCTCGCCCTTCCACCGTCGCCTCGACGCCGAGGCCGGGGATGGCGCTGAACGCGTCGGCGTCGGCCACCGGCAGGCCGCGCCCCCGGGCGCCCCGCACGATGGCTTCGCCCAGCGGGTGCTCCGAGTTCTTCTCGACCACCGCCGCCAGGCGGAGCACCTCGTCGCTGTCGCCCGCGAGCGCCACCACGTCGGTCACCGAAGGCTCGCCCCGGGTGAGCGTGCCGGTCTTGTCGAACACCACCGTCTGGAGCTTGGAGGTGGCCTCGATGGCGTCGGCACCCTTGAAGAGGATGCCGCTCTCCGCGCCGATGCCGGAGCCGCCCATGATGGCCGCCGGCGTGGCCAGCCCCACGGCGCAGGGGCAGGAGATGATCAGCACCGCCACGCTCATCAGCAGGGCGAAGCCGAAGACGCCCACCTCGGTGAGGCGGTAGGGGCTCATGATCAGCCGGCTCCCCGGGTCGAACCAGAGGTCGAAGCCCACGAAGAACCAGAAGAGGAAGACAGCCAGCGCCAGGGCGTGGACGCCCAGGATGAAGTGGCCGGCTACCAGGTCGGCCAGCTTCTGGATGGGCGCCTTGGTCGCCTGAGCGTCCTCCACCAGCTTGATGATCTGGGCGAGCGCCGTCTCCTTCCCCACCTGGCGCGCCTCGAACCGGAAGGCGCCGGTCTTGTTCAGGGTGCCGCCGATGACGGTATCGCCCGCCTGCTTCTCCACGGGCAGGCTCTCGCCGGTGATCATCGACTCATCGACGGCGGAGTAGCCCTCCAGCACCACCCCGTCCACCGGGATCGACTCGCCCGGGCGCACCAGGCAGACATCGCCCACCTCCACCTCGTCCGCCGGCATCTCCTCCTCGCGGCCGTCGCGCAGGACGCGGGCCAGCTTGGGCTGGAGGCGCATCAGCTTGCGGATCGCCTCCGAGGTGCGGCCGCGGGTGAGCGCCTCCAGATAGCGGCCGAGCACGATGAACCAGGTCAGGAGGGCCGCCGACTCGTAGAAGGTCGCGTCGCGGCCGCCGAAGCCGGCGTCGGGCCAGAAGGTGTTGATGACAGCGATGGTGTAGGCGGCGCCGATGCCGGTGGCGTAGAGCAGGTTCATGTCGGTGAGGCCGCGCCGCAGTCCGTTGAAGCTGTGGACGAAGAACTGGCGCGCCGGCCCGAAGACAACCGGCGTGGTGAGGGCAAAGAGGAAGTACTTGTTGCCCAGGAACTCGGGCAGGAAGTCGTCCAGGATCCAGTAGCCCCGGAAGGTGCCGATCATGATGATGAGGCCCAGCGGCGTGGCCCAAGCCAGGTTGAGGAGCTGGCTGCGGATCTCGCGCTGGCGCGCCTGCCGCTCGCGGTCGAGCGCCCCCTGGCCTTCCGCCTTCTCCGAGACCTGGTAGCCCAGCTCTCGGACGGTGCGCTTGATCTGGGCGGCGGAGGCGATGGACCCGGCGAACTCGACGGAGGCGGTGTCGGTGGCCAGGTTGACCTGGACGCGCACCACCCCGGGGAGCTCGCCCACCGCCCGCTCGATGCGCTCCTGGCAGTGCGAGCCCATCATGCCCAGCACCAGCAGCTCCAGCCGCTCCCAGGGCACCTGGTAGCCGATATCTCGCACGGCCCGCTCCACGTCGGGCAACGAGAGCTGCCCCGGGTCGCAGACCAGGGCGGCGTTGGCGGCAGCGAGGTTCGCCTGCGCCTGCGCCACGCCGGGCACCTCGCCCAGTGCCTTCTCCACTTTGCTGACGCACGCCGCGCAGTGCATGCCGCTGACCGGGATGGTGATGCGCTCTCTGGTCTCAGCTACCATGTCTCACCTCGCTGCGCGCTCCAATGGCTTCATGGGCGGGAGAAAGCGCCCAGTGCGCTGCATATAAGTCCGGTACTCATCTCCGAACTCTTGCATCATGAGCGCCTCTTCTTCGCCCACCCTCATGGCATCCAGCATGACTGGGCCCAGCAAACCTAGCCCGATGAGCCAGTTGGCAGACACAAGGAAGGAGGCGACGGACCATCCAAAGGCCGCGGTGTACATCGGGTGGCGGGCCCAGCGATAGGGACCGCTCGTGACCAGTGTATGTCCTTCTTTGATCACCAGATCTCTGGACCAGTTCTTCCCCAGCGCATGGTGGGTCCAGAGGAAGAGGGGCAGCGCGACGGCTCCCAGGGCAGCGCCCACCCAGCGCGACCACGCCGGGATCGGCAGGGCGGCCCACCTCACGCGCTGGGGAGCGATGACGTAGACGACTCCCGCGATCCAGCCGGGCGCCATCAGGCGAGAAACGAAGGCGAGCCGGAATCTCTCTTCGCGCGTTCTTGAGATCCCTTGAGCCGACTGGCTACCTTTCCGGGCATAGTACAGTCGGACGACGGCAGTCAAGATCCCCAGCGTGCCGAAGATAACCCTGAAGCTCGCTTGGTTACTCACGTTCCGGTTCATGGCCCCTTGTTCCTTGTTCCCTCTTCCTTGTTCCTTAGCGGCTCGCCAGCTCGTAGAGCTCCAGCACCTCGCCCAGCGCCTTCTCCACCTTGCTGACGCAGGCGGCGCAGTGCATGCCCCCGACGGGGATGGTGATGCGGTCGCTCTTCGTCACCATGTCTTTACTAGCCCTTCCACGCCCGCATGAACGCCATCTGCTGCTGCTTCGTCTCGAGCACTTCAACGTTCGCGAAGCGGGCCTCCTGGAGCAGCTTCCGCATCGGGTCGACGCCGCTGCGATCCTTCGAGAGACCGAACACGGCGAGCAGGTGTCCGAGCCCCGACTCCGCGTGCGCGGCGAAGTCGACGACGAGGAGGCGCCCGCCGGGCTTGAGCACGCGGCGGATCTCGGCGAGCCCAGCCCGCTTCAGGTCGCCGGGCAGGTGGTGGAACATCAGGGTGCTCGTGACGAGGTCGAAGTGGTCATCCGGGAACGGGAGGCGCTCGATGAGGGCGACCTGGAAGTCGACCGTCGCGCCGGTCTTCGCTGCCTTCTCGCGGGCGAGCGCGATCATCTCCGGCGCGGCATCGATACCGTGTACCTCGCCGCCGGGGCCGACCCGCTCCTTCGCGGCGAGGGCGAGCGTCCCCGGCCCGCAGCCGACATCGAGCACCTTCTCGCCCGACGCGGGCTGGGCAAGATCGATCGTCGTCCTACGAAGCGCCCCGGCCCTACCGAACGATAGGAAAGTGGTAGCGAAGTCGTAGAGGCGAGCCCAGCGGATGGTGCGGCCCTTCGTCTCCGGGGCCGGTTCGCGGGCCGTTCGTGTCGCCGTCTTGTGGTGCATCGTCAGCTCCTTCTCTGGGCGGTATCGCTACTCTTGCTCCACCCGCCTCCTGCCGTACGCGATGTAGGCGGTACCGAAGGCCGCTTCCTGCACCTCCAGCGGCCCCAGGAGCTCTTCCAGGTGAGCCCAGGGAGTCGCGGTGATGGGGGTGGTAATGGCGCCCCAGGAATAGGCGTTGGTCAGCGGGTTGAGCAGGAACCCGCGGGCGCCGCGCGCCAGCTTCACGCCGGTGGCCACGAGCCGCCCGCCGGGCCGCAGGGCGCTCACCGCGTTCGCGATGGCCCGCTTCGAATTCATAATGTCGTTGGTCCAGCAGCAGAGAACGGCATCGACCGACGCGGCCGGCAGCGGCGCCTCCTCGGCGCTGGACTCGATCAGGGCGACGTTGGTCCAGCCGTGCCGGGTGACCTTTTCCCGCGCGCGTGCCAGCATATCAGGGCTGAGCTCCACGCCGATCACGCGTCCTTCGGGGCCCACGCCCTGCTCGAGGAGTTCAAAGCTCAGCCCGGTGCCACATCCCACGTCGAGAGCGACTTCGCCGGGGCGCAGGCGCAGGCGCTCAATCGCCTTCACGCGCAAGCGCTTGAAGAGGGGCAACGGCCTCACCAGGACATCGTAGAAACGGGCGTTGAAGCGGTACTTCCGTTTAATGCGCTCGGTATCCATGAGGGCGCACCTCATCCAGCGCCTTCTCCACCTTGCTCACACACGCCGCGCAGTGCATGCCGGAGACGGGGATGGTGACGCGTTCGCTTTTGCAGCTAGCATGTCTCTTACCTCGCTGCGCGCACCAAGGGCTTCATGGGCGGGAGAAAGCGCCCTGTGCGCTCCATATAGGCTCGGTACTCCTCACCAAATTCGTCCAGCATCAGCGCCTCTTCTTTGTCGACCCTGGCCGCTGATAGGATACTCGTCACGAGCCCAACCAGGCCGATGACCCAGTTTGCAGACAGAAGCGAGACGGCGAGCGAAAATCCAAAGATCGAGGTGTACATCGGGTGGCGGGCCCAGCGATAGGGACCGCTCGTGACCAGTGTATGTCCTTTTTTGATCACCAGATCTGCGGACCAGTTGCTCCCCAGCGCACGATGTGTCCAAAAGAACAAGGGGATAGTGACAATGCCCAGCGCAGCGCCAAGCCAGCGCGACCATGTCGGCGTTGGCAGGGTAGCCCACCGTATCCGATGGGGCGCGAAGACGTATACCAAGCCTGCCATTGCCCCCATGAGGTTGAACAATAAGATAAGAGCAATCCTGAGCCTATCGTGCCGGGTTCTTAAGATCTTTCCGCCCAAGCCGCTAGTCGCCCGCATATGGTATAACCGGACGAGCCACAACAGGGCATACAGGACGCTTAAGATGACCCTAAACCCTACCTCGTTTCTCACGTTTCCTCGATTAGTAGCTCGAACGGGCTCCATGGCGCGCCTGCGTTCTCCGCTCCGGGCCCCATGAGTGATCACCTGTTCGCCAGCTCGTAGAGCTCCAACAGCTCGCCGATCACCTGCTCGTCGCGGCCGTCGCGGACGCCCTCGACGACGCAGGTGTGGAGGTGGCCATCCAGCAGCAGCATCTCCATCTTCTCGATGGCGCGGCGCACGGCGTAGGTCTGCTTCAGGATGTCCACGCAGTACTTGTCCTCGTCGATCATGCGGCGGATGCCGGCCAGATGGCCCTCGATGTAGCTGAGGCGCTTGAGCACCTCCTGGCGCGTGGTGGGTTGCATCGCTGCCTCCTTACCCCTACCCAGGGGGTAGGGGTCTGTGCTACAATCTTATCGGACGGCCGGAAGGCTCGTCAAGGGCCGAAGGGCCCGTCCAGAGGCAACCGTGGAGCGGACGGCTCGCATAGTGAGCTTGATGCACCCTGGAGACTGCGGTTGGGCGCGCTGTTCAGCCGGAACGGTGTGACGAGGCCGAGGAGGTAGGCATGTCGGATATGTCCGCCCTGGAACGCTGGCTGGTCACCAGCCCCTTCCGCGCCTGGCTGCAACGGGGCGAGGTGCGGGCCTTCCTCCGCTGGGCCTCCCTCCCCTCCGGCGCCTGCGTGCTGGACATGGGCTGCGGCCCGGGCGTCTCCACCGCCCTCATCCGCGAGCTGCTGCGCCCCCGCTGCCTCTCCGCCTTCGACATCGACCCGTCGATGGTGGAGCTGGCCCGTCGGCGGCTGGCCCGCCTTGGCCTGGACGACGGCGTGGACCTGCGGGTGGCCGACGCGACGAAGATGCCCTACGAGGACGGCCTCTTCGACGCCGTGTTCGAGTCGGGGGTCGTCCACCACGTGCCGGACTGGCGGGCGGCCCTCCGGGAGGTGGGTCGCGTCCTCAAGCCCGGTGGCCGCTTCTGCTTCGCCGAGCCGTCTCGCGGCCGGCTGCGCGGCCTCTTTCGCATTCTGCCCCACTCTGTCGAGTCGATGTTCGACGCTGACGAATGGCGCGCCGCCCTGGCCGATGCTGGCCTCCAAGCGGAGGAGACGCCGCGACGCCTGCCGCTGTGGGACATCTGCGGCGTGGCAACTAAGACCCACGAAGCGTAGGAGGTGGAACGATGCCTGTCGAGATTCGGAAGGACCCGGTGTGCGGGATGGACGTCGCGCCGGGGGAGGCAGCGGGGAAATCGCAGTTCGGCGAGTGGCTCTACCATTTCTGCTCGGCCCGCTGCAAGGAGGACTTCGACCGCGACCCGGTGAAGTACCTGCTCAAGAAGTAGGGGATGCAGAGGATCACCACCCCAGCCTGAAGGCTGGGGCATAGGCGGCAGATCGATACCCCCGCCTTTAGGCGGGGGTAGAGAATCCCCTCTATTGGCTGAACAAGGATTGAGGGAACGTCCGGGCGTTTGTTACGTTTAGTATTGGAATGCTGTGGTTCCGGCGCAACGGCCATCGAGAGGAGCCCACGCTGGTGCTCAGCGGCGGGGGCGCCATGGGCGCCCTCCAGGCGGGGCTGCTGCGCGCCCTGATCCGGCGCGGCTTCCGGCCGTCCCGCATCGTGGGCACCAGCGTCGGCGCCCTGAACGGCGCCTTCCTCGCCTTCTACCCGGACGAGGCGGGCGTGGAGCGGCTGGTCCAGATCTGGCGCAGCCTGGAGAAGGAACGCTTCATCAACTTCAACCCGGTGCGAGTAGCCTATCGATTGGCCTCCCGCCAGATCGCCCTCTTCAGCAACGAGTTCCTCCAGCAGCTTATCGCAGAGCACGCCGTCGAGGACGATTTCGCCGCCGCCCGGGTGCCCCTCTTCGTCACCGCCACCAACCTGACCACCGGCCGCAAGCACGTCTTCAGCGAGGGGTCCGTCTCCCAGGCAGTGCTAGCCTCCACCGCCATCCCGGGCGTCTTCGAGCCCGTCGAGATCGGCGGGCAGGCGTACATCGATGGCGGCGTGACGGCGAACCTGGACCTGGAGACAGCGGTCGACCAAGGCGCGCGGGAGATCCTGGCCATCGATCTCTCGCACTGCTTCGACCACTCGTCGCCCACCAGCGCCATCGGCGTCATCACCCGGACGGTGGACATCTGGACGCGGGAGCGGGTGCGGCGCGACGTGACGTACCTCGGCCGCCAGGCCCGCATCACCCTCGTCCAGCCCGAGATCCAGGAGGGCCCGGCGATAGGCGAGCTCCGCCACGCCTCACGGCTCATCGAGCGGGGCGAGGCGATGGGCGAGCAGATGTTCTCGCAGTGCTTCGACCGGCGCGGCCGGCTTCAGCCCGGCGTCGTCTCCGCTGACGTGGGGGTATTGACGTAGTCGGCGCCGGCCCTACACCGCCACCGGCAGGTCGATGCGGTGGCGGCGCACCTCCGCCATGATCCGCTCGCCGGTGGCCTCGTCGGGCTCGCAGAGGGGCAGGCGCAGACCGCCCACCGGGAACCCCAACTGGCCCAGCGCGTACTTCACCGGGATGGGGTTGGTGACCAACACCATCGTGCGCATCAGGGGGAGCAGCCGGCGGTGGGTGCGGGACGCCTCCTCCACCCGGCCGGCCAGGAAGTCATCGAACATGGCCCGGAACTGCCGCCCCACCAGGTGGGAGACGACGGCGATCACCCCGTAGCCGCCCACGGCCAGGATGGGCAGGGTGTCCTCGTCCGCGCCGCTCCAGACGCGGAAGCCTTCGGCTGAGCCCTCGATGATGCGGGCGATCTGGCCCAGGTCGCCGCTCCCTTCCTTGATGCCGACGATGTTCTCGACGGCGGAGAGGCGGACCGTCGTCTCCGCCGTCATGTTGACGCCGGTGCGGCCGGGCAGGTTGTAGAGGATGCAGGGCAGCCGGGTGGCCGCGGCGATGGCCTTGAAGTGGCGCTCCAGCCCCTCCTGGGTAGGCCGGTTGTAGTAGGGCGTCACCAGCAGGACGCCGTCCACGCCCGTCCGCTCCGCCTCCCGCGTCAGCTCGATGCTCTCGGCGGTGTTGTAGGTGCCGGTGTTGGCGATGATAGCGGCCCGGTCGCCCACCGCTCCCTTCACCTCAACGAAGAGACGCAGCCTTTCCTCGTGGCTCAAGGTGGGCGCCTCGCCGGTGGTGCCGGCCACCACCATCCCGTCGCTCCCCGAGTCGAGGAGGGCGAGGGCGAGCCGCTTCGCCGCGTCGTAGTCCACCGACCCGTCGGGGGCGAAGGGGGTGACCATAGCGGTAAGCAGACGTCCGAGTTCAGGCATGGTAGGTACCACCAGCGAATCCGCGTGTCCAGATTATAGCAGAGGGCGCAAGGGGACGTGGCCCTGCCCGCTAGACCAGCCCCCGGCTGATCATCTCCTCGGCGATCTGGAGGGCGTTGAGGGCGGCGCCCTTGCGCAGATTGTCGGACACCACCCAGAAGGCGAGGCCGCTGGGGTGGGAGCTATCCTGCCGGACCCGGCCGACGAACACCTCGTCGCGGCCGGCGGCCGTCCACGGCTGGGGGTAGAGGCTGATGGAGGGGTCATCCTGGAGGATGACGCCCGGCGCCTCCCGCAGGATGGCCTGGGCCTCCTCCGCCTCCATGGCCCGGCTCATCTCCACGTGCACCGCCGCGCTGTGACCCACGTAGACCGGCACTCGCACGCAGGTGGCGGAGAGGGGCAGATCGGGCTCGTGCATGATCTTGCGCGTCTCCACCGTCATCTTCCACTCCTCGCTGGTGTAGCCGTCGTCCTTGAAGGAGCCGATCTCCGGCAGGAGGTTGAAGGCGATCTGGTGGGGGTAGACGTGGGGCATCGCCCGCTGGTTCTCCAGGACGCGGCGGGCCTGCTCCGTCAGCTCGTTCACGGCTGACTGGCCGGTGCCGGAGACGGACTGATAGGTGGCCACCACCACCCGCTTCACCGGGTTCACCCGGTGCAGCGGCCAGAGGACCATTACCACTGGAGTGGTGGAGCAGTTGGGGATGGCCAGGATGCCCTGGTGGTGGGCCACGTCGTCCGCGTTCACCTCGGGCACCACCAGGGGCACGTTAGGCTCCATGCGCCACACCCCGCTGTCGTCGATGGCGATGGCGCCGGCCTTGGCGGCCGCCGGCGCGAACTGGCGCGAGGCCTCGTCGGTGGCGGAGATGAAGACGAAGTCCGCTCCCGAGAACGACCGGCTGGTGGCCTCCTGCACCTCGATCTCGCGCTCGCCGAAGGTGATGCGCCGCCCGGCCGAACGCTTGCTCGCCAGCAGCCGCAGGCTCCGCAAGGGGAAGTGGCGGCTGGCCAGGATGTGCAGGAATTGCTGGCCGACGGCGCCGGTAGCGCCGACCACCGCGACGTTGTACAGCTTATCCGAGCGTAGGTGCGACACTGAAGGCTTCCTAGAGACACGCGTGGCCCCCCGGCGCCGGAGGGCTATCTCATGATAAGTGGTCGACATGCGTAGCACAATGGCTCAGCGGCTATCTCGCGCTTCGTTCCAGGCCTCGCATCGAGAAACGCACGCCACTAAGCCGCGTTACAGGCCCTCCACCTGGGAGAGGAGGCGGGCCGCCTCCCGCGCGATGGCGCCGTGGCGGCGCAGGAGCAGCGCCCTCGTCCGCTCGATGCGCGCGCGCTGCGCCGCCGAGAGGAGCCCGCGTCGGGCATGCTCCGCCACCTCCTCCTCATCCTCCACCCACACCCTGCCGCCCGCATCGACCCAGACGTCCAGCAGCAGGTCCCTGTACGAGACCTCCCCTCCGCCCAGCCGCACCCTCTCCACCACGTCGAAGCGGTGGGCGATGACGCGGCCGTCCGGCTCCACCATGCGGTACAGGAGGTAGGGGCGCCGTCGCCAGAAGAAGCCGTAGGAGCGGCTGCCCCGGGGGAGGAGCACCTCGCCCGCCCGCCGCTTCTGCGCATGGCCGAAGCAAAGGACGACCAGGTGCGGCCAGCGCGCCACCAGCCGGCAGCCAAACCGCTCCACGCGGCCGTCCAGGTGTCGTTTGATCTCGGTGATTCCTTCGGCTTCGCTCAGGACAGGGCGCACTGGACGTGCCCTCCGATGGGTGGTATCCTAGCTCTCCGCCGGATGGCTGACAAATCGACGGCGCGACGAATGGAGGTACGCCCATGGCCGAGCAGTTCGAGAAGATCCTCTACCAGAAGGACGGGCACGTGGCCCTCATCACCATCAACCGGCCCGAACGCCTCAACGCCATCGACCCCCAGACCAGCCACGAGATGCACACCGCCTTCTGCGACTTCCGGGACGACCCGAAGCTGTGGGTGGCCATCCTCACCGGCGTCGGCGACCGCGCCTTCTCCACCGGCAACGACCTGGTGGCGATGGCGGAGATGATGGCCGGCAAGGGTCGCGACCTGAGCGGGATGGCCCGCGCGCCCTTCGGCGGCATCACCCGCAACTTCGAGTGCTGGAAGCCCATCATCGCCGCCATCAATGGCTACTGCCTGGCCGGCGGCCTGGAGATCGCCATCTGCTGCGATGTCCGGGTGGCGGCGGAGCACGCCCAGTTCGGCGTCCCGGAGGTGACCCGCGCTATCATCCCCGGCGCCGGCGGCACCCAGCGCCTCCCCCGCATGCTGCCCAAGGGCATCGCCCTGGAGCTGCTGGTCACCGGCGCCCGCTTCGATGCCCAGTGGGCGCTCCGCTACGGGCTGGTGAACTACGTGGTGCCCGCCGACAAACTCTTGCCCAAGGCCCGCGAGCTGGCCCAGGCCATCTGCGCGAACGGCCCGCTGGCGGTGCGGGCGGCCAAGGAATCGGCGCTGCGCGGGCTGGAGCTACCGCTGGAGGAGGGGCTGAGGCAGGAGATCGAGTTCTCCCGCAAGGTGCTGGCGACGGAGGACGCCCGGGAAGGGCCGCTCGCCTTCGCCCAGAAGCGTAAGCCGGAGTATAAGGGCCGCTAGTCTTCCTCGATGCTCACGTCGGCGAAGCGGACGTGGGTGCCGTCCTGGTTGGTGCGGTAGAAGAACTGGCTCTCTCCCACCTTCAGCACCACCTCGAAGCCGGGGGTGATCACCTGCGCGCAGACCTCGTTCTCCTCCCCCAGGCCCAGGCAGGCGTCCGGCCACTCCTTCGGCTCCACTGACACCACCTCGATCTCGTCCACCGACGTCTGGAGCCGTCGCGCCATGTCCTCCTTGGCGGCCACCTCCGGGGCCCGCACCTCGCCCGGCGTGGCGGTGAGGGCAGGGCCCTGGGTGCCCTGCGTGGTGGCCAGCAAGGTGGCCAGGGCCTCGACCTCGCCGGCGCCAGGGGTGAGCGCCGGCGTCCCCTCACCGGGCGTGCCCGCGCCCGGGCCGCCGTCTCCGTCGCCCCCGCAGGCGACGACAAGAAAGGTGGTCAGAACGACCACAAGGACTCCTAGCACAGACCAGTGGTTCCTTTGCATCGGTTCAGCGACCTCCGGGTTTTCTCAGCTAGCGGCTCTCAGAACCATCTGCGCAGCCGGAAAAAGATTACCAGACCCAGCGCGATGGCTGCCATCGCTCCCAGGATACCAAAATATCCCCACTGCCAGCCTAGCTCCGGCATGTTCTCGAAGTTCATCCCGTAGATGCTGGCGATGAGGGTGAGGGGCAGGAAGATGCCGGCCACCACTGAGAGGGTCTTCATCACCTCGTTCATGCGATTGTTGAGGGCCATCAGGTAGATATTGAGCACGCCGTCGGCCAGGTCCCGCAGCGACTCTACCAGCTCTTCCACCCGCAGGACGTGGTCGTAGATATCTCGAAAGTAGATGTAGCTCTCCGGACGCACCACCTTCGGGAACTCACCGCGGGCGATGCGATTGACCGCGTCGCGCTGGGGGAGGATGGTCCGGCGCAGGCGCTGGACGTTGCGCTTGAGGAGGAGAATATCCTGGAGGACGGACGCCTGGGGCTGGGAGAGCACCAGCTCCTCCAACCGCTCCAGCGTTTCGTCCATCTCCTCAACGGCCGGTTGATAGTCATCGACCAGCGCGTCCAGGAGGGCGTGGGCGAGGAAGTCGGCGCCGCGGCCCAACTCCGGCCCGTCCTCCTCACAGCGGTGGCGCAGCTCTTCGATGAAGGGCAGCCGCTGGGCGTGGAAGCTGACCACATAGTTGGGGCCCAGGAAGAGGTCCAGCTCCGTCGTCTCCAGCCGCTCGGCCCTCGCCTGATAGCTGATCGCCTGGGCGATGATGAAGAGATAGCGGTCGTAGTCGTCGATCTTGGCCGGGTCGATGTGGCGGTTGAAGCAGTCATCGATGGCCAGGTGGTGAAAGTCGAAGACGCGGGAGAGGGCGGAAGCCTCCTCCCTGTCCGCCGCCTCCAGGTCCACCCAGAGCACGCCCGCGCCCGAGGCGACGGCCTCCCGCAGGGCCTCGTCGCCCAGGGAAGAGACGAGCTGGCCGTCGTCGGTCCGGTAGTAGGAGCTGATCATGGCCGACCTTGGTACCAAGTATGCGCTTTTGAAGAACCTAGAGCCAAGAAGGCCGAACCAAATAACTTCGAAACCGCGGGACCATGGTTCAGAGGTTCTGCGGAGATTCCCGGAAAGACACCGCTCTCGGGCAGCTTGAACGGGCCTATGTGTTAGAGTTGGCGCGTGAACTCACAGGATAGGACGCTTCGGCTCAAGGACGGGCGGCAGCTCGGCTATGCCGAATACGGCGATCCTCGAGGGAAGCCGCTCTTCTACTTCAACGGTACGCCGGGCTCACGGATCGAGGCGCGGCTGGCCGACGTGATCGCCCAGAGCGTCGGCATCCGGCTGATCGGGACTGACCGCCCGGGCTACGGCCTGTCAGATTTCAGGCCGGGCCGGAGGTTCGTGGACTGGCCCGACGATGTGCATGAGCTCGCGCAAGCCCTGCACATCGAGCGCTTCGGAGTCCTGGGCTTCTCGGGTGGCGGACCTCACGTGGCCGCTTGCGCGCTCAAGATTCCTCGGCGTCTGACAGTGGCGGCCATCGTAAGTTGCTCCGTGCCCTCCGAAGCGCGCGGGACGACAAAGCGGATGCCGCTGCAGCGGCGTCTACTCCACAGCGTTGCTCAGCGTTTGCCCTGGTTGGAGAGGTTCCTCATGTGGAATATCGCCTTAACTGCACGACGCTTCCCTGGTCTGATGATCTCCCAGATGGGGGCCATGATGGCCGAGCCGGACAGGGCCGTGCTTGCCCGCCCCGAAGTGAGGGCGCTGTTTGTCGATAATTTCGTCGAGGCGTTTCGTCGCGGGACGCGCGGCGCGGCATATGACCTCTCGCTGGTAGCACGCCCCTGGGGCTTCGACCTCGGAGAGATCGCCGGAGAGATCCACCTCTGGCATGGCGAGCAGGATACGAACGCTGGCCCGGTTGTCAGTGAGGCTCTGCCCAACTGCCACGCGACGTTTCTGCCTGGCGAGGGCCACCTTCTGTTTTGGAACCATACGGAAGGGATCCTGCGCCGGCTGTCGGAGCTGATGGTTGCGTGAGCTCCCGGCACGCTGTCAGACGGTGCCTTGACATAGCAACCCGCTGGCCGCAAGATACCAGCGGCTACCCTTGGTGGCATTCACTTCGCTAGAAAGGAAGGAACGCGCACATGGCTGGCAAAGGTAAGGCGGCCGTCTTCCTGGGCCCCGGAAAAGGCTACGAGATCAAGGAGTTCGACATCCCCGACCCGGAGCCGGACGCCATCCTCATCAAGATCACGATGGGCGGCGTCTGCGGCTCCGACCTGCACTTCTGGCGGGGCGACTCGCCGTTCTTCGTCGCCTTCACCGGCGCGGTGGGCGGACACGAGATGACCGGCCGCGTGGCGAAGCTGGGCAGTAACATTAGCACCGATTCGCTGGGGCGGCCGCTCAAAGAGGGCGACCGGGTCTGCTACGCCTACTTCTACCCCTGCCACCGCTGCTACCAGTGCAACAAGGGCGAGTTCGCCGCCTGCCCGGATAAGGTGCGCACCATGGCAGGCATGCCCGGCGGCCCCAATCCCTTCAACGGCGCCTACGCCGAGTACTACTACCTGAGGCCGAGCCACTGGGTCTTCAAGGTGCCGGACGAGCTCTCCGACGAGATGGTGACGCCGGTCAACTGCGCCCTCTCCCAGGTGACCTACGGCCTGCATTTGGCCGGCCTCCAGATGGGCGATACGCTGGTGGTGCAGGGCGCCGGCGGGCTGGGCACCAACGCCTGCGCCGTGGCCAAGGAGATGGGGGCGGACCAGGTTATCGCCATCGATGGCCTGCCCGGCCGCCTCGAGCTGGCGAAGCAGTTCGGGGCGGACCACACCATCGACATCAACGAGCTGAAGACGCCGCCAGAGCGGGCCCAGCGGGTGATGGAGCTGACCGGCGGGCGCGGCGCCGACGTGGTGGCGGAGCTGGTGGGCCTGCCGGCGGCGGTGCCCGAGGGGCTTCAGATGACCCGCTCCGGCGGCACCTACCTGGTCATCGGCAACATCAGCATCGGCCAGACCGTGTCCATCGATCCCTCGGCCCTGGTCTTGGGCTCCAGGCGCATCGTGGGAGCGATTCACTACGACCCGTGGGTGATCCCGGAGGCGCTGGACTTCCTGGTGCGCACCCGCACCAAGTACCCGCATGAGGAGGTCGTCTCCCACGACAAGTACCAGCTGGACGAGATCAACCGGGCCTTCGAGGAGGCGGAGTGGCAGCGGGACGGTGGCGGCACCAAGGTGCGCCGCGCCGTCATCGTGCCGTAGCAGCGTACACGCGAGAGCACGGAAGCGCCCCGAGATGTCGGGGCGCTTCGCTTTGTGAATCGCGAAATGCGGTCGCCCTTACCCCGCGCTTGTCTCGGAGGTGAGATCGCGGCGCTGGAAGACGCCGTAGGCGATGGCGAGGAAGATGATGCAGTAGAGCGCCACGACGAGGGGGCCCGCCGCGGCGCTGGGCAGATCGTCGATGGGCAGCGCGGGACGGGGCGCGAGGCTAATGAAGTCCGTGTCGGTGACGCGGTTGGCGGCCATGACCGCGACGACGTTGTGGCCGAGGAAGAAGGCACGCGCGTCGGCGGTGCCGCCACCGATGCCCCCCAAGACGCCGAGCAGGATCGACTCGCCGATGATGTAGACCAGCGTGCCGCCCACGCCGAGCGTGGTCGAGCGCCCGACGACGGCCAGGCAGAACGAGAGCAACAGATAGGGCACGATGGCGTAGGCGGTGCGCAACACCATGAGCACCGCCTCGCCCGCGGAGGGGCCGGCTACGCCTCGGTCCTCCAGGGCGGTGAGGACGGCGGAGCAGATGAGCCCGAAGGCCAGCACGAGGCAGAAGCCGAGCGCCCCCATGATGCCCAGGCTGAGCAACTTCGCCGTCAGGTACTGGCTCCTCGTTTGCCCGCGGATGAGCGCCTGCCGCACCGTGCCCCAGGCATGCTCCGTCGCCACCGCCGAAGCGGCCACGATCGCCAGGGTGATCGAGCCCAGGTACTGCACCAGATCGAGCAGGCTGGTCAGCGAGGAAGGCAGGACGGCCACGCGCAGCGCCTCGAGGTCCCGGTCGTGGCGCCAGCCGGCGAAGTAGGCGGCGAAGGTCTGGAGGGCAATGAGCGCGACGACCGGCACGAGCAGCGTGTAGAGCAGCCAGCGCTTGCGTACCTTAAGCAGCTCGGCGGCCAGGACGCTAGTGCCCATGCAACTTAATCCTCACCTACGCGGATGGCGAGCTGCCGGGCGGCTGTCTGAAGCTGCTCCCTCACCCCCGGCCCCTCTCCCTCGTC
>MGOB01000059.1:36202-37123 GCA_001796995.1 Chloroflexi bacterium RBG_16_68_14
CTGCCCTCGTGCGGGCGCAGCTCGGCCAGGTAGATCTGCTGCTCGGCCAGCGCCCGGCTCAGCTCCGCCGCCCGCTCCCGCGGCGCCTCGACAATCAGACGCCGGTCCTCGCGCTTGACGCCGTTCACCCACGGCAGGCCCTGCAACACCTGCACGGCCCGGTCCGGGTCGGTGACCTGCATCTCCAGCGCCTCGCCCCGGCGCAGGAGCGTGGCGACGGGGCCTTGGGTGAGCAGGTGGCCGCCCTTGACGATGCCCACGTCATCGCACATTTGCTCTACCTCGCTGAGCAGGTGACTGGAGACGAAGACGGTCTTGCCCCGCCGGCCGAGCTCCTTGATCAGATCGCGAAACTCCCGCATCCCGGCCGGATCGAGGCCGTTGGTCGGCTCGTCCAGGACCAGCAGCTCCGGGTCGTGGAGGAGAGCGGCGGCCAGGCCCAGCCGCTGCTTCATGCCCTGCGAGTACGTCCGCACCTTGTCGCCACTGCGGCTCCCTAACCCCACCAGATCCAGCATCTGGTCCATGCGCTGCTCTGCCACGCCGTCGGACAGGGCCGACCACACCCGGAGGTTTTCGCGGCCGGAGAGGAGCGGGTAATACGCTTGGCCCTCCAGAATGGCACCCGTGCGATGCAAGGCTTCGGAGAGATGCGTCCTGCAATCCAGGCCGAAGATCTCCACGTGGCCGCCGCTGGGCCGCACCAGGCCGAGCATGAGCGAGATGGCGGTCGTCTTGCCCGCGCCGTTTGGGCCAAGGAAGCCGTAGACCCGACCGCGTCGCACCTCCAGGTCGAGGTCGTCCAGCGCCGTCAGCCGGCCATAGCGCTTGGTCAGGCCCACCGTCCGGAGGATGACGTCCGAATCAACGGCTGCCATCACCGGTCGTCTCCAGGGGCTCCTGCCGCATCACGGGTGGCCC
>MGOB01000059.1:37181-43263 GCA_001796995.1 Chloroflexi bacterium RBG_16_68_14
GGGTCATCGGGCGCCAGCGCCTCCCGCAGGAAGTCCAGCACCCGACGTTCGTACTCCTCCGGCGCCGCCTGCCAGCCGCGGGCGTGGGCGGCGCCGGGGATGAGCCAGAACCGCTTCGGCTCGCGGGCCTCCTGGAACAGGCGCTCGGTCTCGTCGGCACCGATGACGGCGTCGCGTTCGTCGGCGATGAGGAAGATAGGGCGGGGGCTGAGGGCAACCACCACGTCGAAGGGCTGGGGGCCGTCCAAGGACTGGCCCAAGCGCCGTTCGATGAGCCACTTCCCCAGCGGGGCGAAGGGGAAGTGGGGCAGATAAAAGTAGTGGCGCAGAGCCCGGGCCATGATCGCCTCTTGGGTGGCATAAGGGCACTCGGCGACGACGGCGCGCACCCGCTGGTCGTGGGCAGCGACCAGGATCGCCACGACTGCGCCCATCGACATTCCCAGCACCCCGAGACGCCCGGCGTCCACCTCGGGCCGGGCGGACAGGGCGTCCAGGGCGCCCAGCAGGTCGCCCCGCTCCCTGAGCCCCAGGGTGATGGCATCGCCCCCGCTCTTGCCGCGATGGCGGTAGTCGAAGGCGAGGACGGCGAAGCCGGCGCGGTGAAGGAAGTTGGCGTGGGGTAACAGCTCGGCGCGGGAGCGGGCCCAGCCATGGGAGAGGACGACGGCCGGGGCGGGAGCCGCTGTGCGAGCGGGGATGAACCAGCCGGCGAGCCGGGTGCCGTCGCGGCTGGGGAAGGAGACCTCCTCAGCGGGCAGGTCGAAGTCGCTCAGGCCGTGGTCCTCCACCCGCGGCCTTGGGTGCAGGACCTGCTGGGAGATGACCCAGGCGGCGATGAGGGGCGCGCCGGTGAGTGCGGAGGCGGCGAGAGCGAGGCGGCGTAGCATGAACGTGGCCGGGAATATCCCCAGGCTTCCCCCCATGCTACCCTGAGGCGATGTCCCAGGAAAGGGAGCGCCAAGGCGCGCTGGAAGCGCCCAACAACTATCTCCGCTACTGGCTCCAGATCACCGCCGCCGTCCTGGTGGCGGCGCCGGCGCCCGTGCTGCGCACGCTGTCGATAGCCGACTTACCACACCCGGAACTCCCCAGCGGCGCGGAATCGGCCATCTTCGGCCTCTCCATCCTGGCGGCCGCCACCCTCCTCGTCTGGGGCACTGAGGTTGCCGAACAGCTCGTCTCGGCCATGCTGGCGCTGGCGGTGCTGGCGATCATCGCCGTCCTGCCGGAGTACGCGGTGGACCTCTACTTCGCTTGGACGGCGCCCGACAACCCGGAGAACGCCCAGTTCGCCCTGGCCAACATGACCGGCGGCAACCGGCTGCTCATCGGGTTCGCCTGGCCCTCGGTCTTCTTCCTCTTCTGGCTGCGGCAGCGCAAGCGGGATCTCGCGGTGGGGAAGCAGAACGCGCTGGGGCTGGTGTTCCTGAGCGTCGCCACCATCTACAGCTTCTCTATCCCGCTGCGCCAGCACCTGACGCTGTTCGACGCCGCCGTGCTGATCGGCCTCTTCCTCGTCTACCTGGCGCTCTCCTCGCGGGCGCCGCCTTTCGAAGCAGAGCTGGTGGGCCCAGCACAGGCCATCGCTGCGCTGCCGCTGGGCCCGCGCTGGGCGGTGGTGGCGGGCATCTTCGTCTACGCTGCGGGCACCGTCTTCGCGGCGGCCGAGCCCTTCGCCGAGGGGCTGGTGGATTCGGGGAAGGCGCTGGGCATCGAGGAGTTCCTGCTGGTGCAGTGGGTGGCGCCCCTCGCCTCGGAGGCGCCCGAGTTCCTGGTGGCGGCCATGCTAGCGCTGCGGGGGCGGGCGAGCGCCGGCATGACCCTCCTCATCTCCTCCAAGGTGAACCAGTGGACCCTCCTGGTCGGCTCGCTCCCCGTCGCCTACAGCATCTCCGGCGCCACCTGGGCGCCCCTAGACATGGACGCCCGCCAGGCGGAGGAGGTGTTCCTCACCGCCGGGCAGTCCCTCTTCGCGATCGCAGTGCTCACCAGCCTCAGCTTCAGCGCTCGGGAGGCGACGTTCATCTTCGTCATGTTCAGCGTGCAGTTGGTGATTCCTATCCCCCAGGTGCGCCTGGGGTTCGGCGCCGCCTACGTGCTGCTGGCGCTCCTCTGGTTCCTCTCGGAGCGCCCGCTCATCCCCCAGCTGTTCCAGACCGCCCGACAGACCCTGGCCCAAGCGCCCTCGGCCAACCCCGCCCGCTCGGCCCAACCCGCAGGGCGCAGCGGGCGAAAGAAGCCAGGCCCGACCTGATTAGCCCCGGCTAGGCGGCCTCGCGCAGCTGGGACGCTCCCGAGCCAGCACCGTTGCCTATCTCCCGGCTGATGTGGCTGATGACGCCCCGCTCCCATAGCTCCACGAAAGCGTCGACCAGCCGCGGGTCCAGGTGGGAGCCGGCCATCCGCTGGATCTCCTGGATGGCGGCCTCAGGCGGCCACGCTTCCTTGTAGGGGCGCTTGCTGATCAGCGCGTCGTAGACGTCGGCGACGGCGACGATGCGGGCGACGAAGGGGATCTGCTGGCCGGTGATACCATCGGGGTAGCCACTCCCGTCCCAGTGCTCGTGGTGCCAGCGCACGACCTGGCGGGCCAGCGCGAAGTCCTGGTTCTCGATCAGCAGCTCGTCACCCCAAAGCGGGTGCTTCTTTATCGTGTGCCACTCTGCCGGACTGAGCGGGCCCGGTTTCTTCAGGATAGCGTCGGGGATGTTCGCCTTGCCGACATCGTGGATCAGCGAGGCGTAGGCGATCTCCTGCGCCTGCCGTTCCGAAAGGCCCACGTAACGGGCAAGCGCTCTCGAGAAGTGCTGGATGCGATGGAGGTGGGCGCCGGCGTCGGTATCCCGCGCCTCCACCAGCTTCGCCAGCATGCCCATCGTCTGGCGGTTGTGCTGCTCCACGTTCCTGCGGCGCCGCTCCAGCTCCAATGCAATCGCCAGGGCGAGGAGGCCGATGACGGCGAAGAAGACGAGACGGATGGGGAGCTGATCGCGGAATTGGCTGCCAGCCGGAAAGTAGAGGTAGGTACCGAGAGCGAACCAAGCGACCCACAGGGCGGTGAAGAACAACGAGCCGACAGGTGCCAGCTTGAATACGCCTGAGACGATGTACACCAGAAACACCAGCCAGATGTCCGAGATGGAGCCGCTCGCCGCCATCTCGCGGAGGACGTAGAGGGACGCTCCCATCAAGACCATCGAGTCCAGGGTCACGCCCAGGATGCGCGCCAGCAGGAGCCACTTCCTCACGAACACCAGATAGGCAAGCGGAACGCTGTACGCCAGCACCACCAGACAGGCCACCATCACCGCCGGCCAGCCGGGGATGCGCATCTGCTGGATGGGCAGAACGCCGATGATCACGGTCGCTGTGAGCGCGCGCTGCACCACGTCCCAGCGCATCGCGCTCATGTCCGTCAGCCCGACGACGGTGGGCGCGATGTGGCTTAACCAGCGGAGGGCAAAGTGCTGCCCGCCGGGCACAGCGTCCGGCAGACGGTGGCTACCGTTGTGGGAGAGCGCCTCACGCATACCTATCCCTACTATTTTCGGCGCACGGCGGAAGGAGTATATAGGTCAGGGGCGATAATCGGCGCTGAGAGGCCAAAATAGTCGCTGGCGGCTGGATGGGGCGCGCGGAGAGGCTTCGTTCGCCTAGAGCGTCCCCATCGCGGCCACCTGGCGCAGCGCCCGCTCGCGGATAGCGTCCGGTGTGGGCAACGGGGCGGCGAGTCCTCCGTCGATAAGCAGCGGCTGGAGGAGCGGCTCCCGGCGCCCGCCGCAGGGGCAGGGCCCACCGTCCTCCACCAGGGGCAGCACCTCGTCGACGCCGCACCGGGGACAGCGCCAGACCTGCTTCGCCCCGCTCCACTTGCCGCGCTTGGCCAGAGGACGGCCCTCGATCTCGACGAGGTCCATGGAGAAGTCGACGATAGGAGCGGCGGCGATGTCCCCGCCCACGCCGAAGCCATCGACCACGGAAGCCAGCTGCTGGATCTCCTCCTCGCCGATGCCGCCGCTGACGTAGATGCGCACGTGACGGAAGCCGCGCAGGTCCAACTCCCAACGCACCTCGCGCAGGAGCTGGAGGAAGTCGCCGCGGCGGGAGCTGGGAGTGTCCAGCCGCACCCCGGCCAGCGCTTCGCCCAGCGCCTCGGCTACCCGCACCGCCTCGAACTTCTCGTCCTGGAAGGTATCGATGAGGGCGACGCGGGGGACGCCCGGCTCGATGACCCGGTCGAAGGCGCGCACCGCGTCCACCGTGTCGCCCATGATGAGGATGAGCGCGTGGGGGATGGTGCCGGTGGGGTCGTGCCGGATGAGCTGGGCGGCGGCCAGCGAGGAGACGCCATCACAACCGCCGATATAGGCGGCCCGTTCGATCATAGGGGAGATGGCGGGGTGCAGGCGGCGGGCGCCGAAGCTGAGTACCAGCCGTTCGCCCGCCAGTTTCTTGCAGCGAGCGGCGGCGGTGGCGATGCCCGTCGCTTGGCAGAGGAGCCCCAGCACCGCCGTCTCCAGCAGCCCGAACTCCAGATAGGGCCCTTCGATCTCCAGCACCGGCTGCAGCGGGCGGAACGGCGTGCCCTCCGCCATCGCCCGCACCGTCACCGCCCGCCCCACCAGCAGCGCGACGCACTCTTCGACGCCGGCGAGCAGCCCCCAGGGCCAGCCGTGGGGCAACGCCTTCGCCATGAACTCGGCGCGGACGCGGGGGTTGCGCCCCTCCGCCTCCAGGACGCGCCGCGTACGCTCGAAGTAGACATCGGTGGTCTTGCCGGCACGGATATCGTCGAAGCTGGCGATGTGCAGCGGCATGGGGCACCTCCCGGTGGCGGCGTCGCTCGCGGCGGACGGTCCAGCCTGGTCTGTCTCCAGAGGATGGGACCGCCGGCCCTACGTGACGGGATGGGCTTCGTCGTCGAAGGCAGGATACCCCGGTGGCTGCAGGGGCAGCAAAGCATCAAGAAGGGAGGAGACGAAGGCATCTGGCACCAGGCCGGGAGCGGTGCCCTCACGCCGGTAGCCGGAGAGGTGCTCGAAGCTCACGGTGTAGCTGTTGCGCCGTCCGGAGCGCTCGCACACGATGACGTGGGCCTCCCGCAGGTCCTGGAGGACGGAGTGAGCCGCCCGCTCCGTGACACCGACGGCGCGAGCAATCTCGCGCACGGTGGAGTGCGGATGCTGGGTCACATGGAGCAGGACAAGGGCGTGCGTGGTCAGAAAACCCCAGCGTCGCATGGCATTACGCCGACTTGGACCTCGGCTGGTCGCTGTTTGCCATCTCCGCGGCCAGCCGGGCGAGGCCGCGGAGGGTGGCGTCGATGAGCGGGGTGGGGATCTCCATGTCGGAAGCGCCCCACGGGCGGTGCTTCGCCAGGGCCACCGGGTCCACCTCGTTGACGTTTTGGCGTCCGTCACGCCGGCTGCGCACGATGCCCGCGCGCCGCAGGTCGTGGAGCACGCTGATGGCCGCCCGCTCCGTGATTCCCGTAGCCAGCGCTATCTCCCGCCCCGTGGAACGAGGGTTACGGGCGATCTGGATCAACACGTGCGCGTGGTTCGTGAGGAATCCCCAAGTTCGCAAGAATCTTCACCTCAGGGGGCTTGACAGTAGCGTTTCATGTATTATAATACACGTAAGTTGTATCATAATAGTCCGTTCAGGTGAGATATTTCACGTAGTAGTATACATGGAATGCCATTCACGCAGTAAAACGGATGATACATCTTACGTGTAGCCACACTCGTTCTTCACCAGTCATGTAATTTTATTCATTACGGACGGTACAGTCAACCCCCTCAGAAAAGCGAGGTCAGGGACGACCGCATGGGACCAGAGACAGCCTCTCGAGCAGCAGACAGCCAGCGGTACCGCGATCGCGGCAGGCGCCATCGTGCGCTTGCCGCGCGCTTGTTCCGGGGAGGCGGATCTCGCCGAGGCGGCGGGGTGGTGTTGAGTGGTGGCGGGGGGGTGGCGATCAGTCGTGGAGTCCCAGCGCCGGACGCAAGCGTTTCCGGATCTGCGGGGAGCGGAAACGACGCAGGCCGGCGCTGGACTCTGGGGGCGCCCCGACGGG
>MGOB01000059.1:43276-48007 GCA_001796995.1 Chloroflexi bacterium RBG_16_68_14
TCCCGCAGCGCACTGGCGTCGGTCTGCCTAGTCGACGCTTAGTGCACTCCTACCGAGCAGTCCGTCGGCGCCCGCCCGCCGGCGGACTGCCATACTCAGCACCTTTTCCTACGTAATCCGTTACCGGAAATCTATATCCGGATATTGATTACATAGTATGCCACGCGGACGAGAAGTTGTCAAGCCCCCTCACCAAGAAATTCGGATCAATCTCGTGGGTCTTTACGCCCCGCCTTCGGCGCGCTTGGCGGCCAGGGCGCTCAGGATCTCCATGACCACGCGATGGGCCACCTCGGCGGTGATGCCGGCAGCGTCGTAGGGCGGCGAGACCTCCACCACGTCGGCGCCGGCCAGCTCGGTGCGCAGCGTCACCTCGCGCACGGCTTGGAGCAGCTCGCGCGCGGTGAGCCCGCCCGGCTCCGGCGTGCCGGTGCCCGGGGCGTAGGCGGGGTCGAGGACGTCGATGTCGACGGAGAGGTAGATGCGATCGGGGCCGTCCAGTGCCTGTTCGATCGCCTCCGTCAGCACCGCCTCGAAGCCCCGGCGCTGGATGTCGTGGATGGTGTGCCAGCGCATCCCCTGCTCCCGCATCCAGTCGAACACGGAGGGCGGGGGCCAGTAGCCGCGCAGGCCCACCTGGACGAAGGCGCGGCCGGGGACGGCGCCCGATTCGATGAGGCGGCGCATGGGGGTGCCGTGGCTGAGGAGCACGCCCCACGAGTCGTTCGCCGTGTCGGCGTGGGCGTCGAAGTGGACGACGCCCAGCCGACCGCGGCCCAGGGCCTCGGCCACGGCGGAGACGCTGGGGTAGGTGACGGAGTGGTCGCCGCCCAGGACGATGGGCCGGGCGCCGGCCTTAGCCACCTCGCCTACCTTGGCGCGGACCGCCTGGTTGGTGCGCTCGATGTCGCCGGGGACGACGTCGGCGTCGCCATAATCGAAGACGCGGAGGAGCTTGAAGGGCTGGACGCCCAGGCCCAGGTGGTAGCTGCCTCGGCGCAGGTTGGAGGCGGCGCGGATGGCGCGCGGCCCGAAGCGGGCGCCCGGCCGGTGGGTGACAGCGGTGTCCGTCGGCGCGCCCACGATGACGGCGTCGGGGTGCTCCTGCTGGAGGGCCTCGGCGTCGGCCAGCGCGGGCAGGTGGAGGAAGGTGGGGATGCCCACGAAGGCGGGTCGGTCGTCCATCCGGTCGTAGACCATGGCGGGATCCCTTCGGCAAGCTCAGGGCAAGCCTCTAGAGGAGTTTCGGTCGCGCTCCCCCTCAGCCACAGGCTAGCAGACGGGAGGGGTCAGGGGTTATGGGTCATAGGTCAGGGCTGGTGTCCGAGGCAGGAGGCTGCGCCTGGGGGCTGAGGCCAAGCTCCCGGAGGCGGGCGGCGCGCACATCGGCCTCGGTGGGGCCGCGCATAGTGGATGTGCTTGCGGGGGCGCTGGATGAGGGGCGGCCGCTGGTGGTAGGGCAGGTCCTTGGGATCCGGCTGGTCGTCCATGGGGACCTCCTCGTTTGGGTTGAGACGTATCGGGGCCAGGCTAGGGGGTCGGGGGGAGAGGTGGAAGAGGGAGGTGACACGGGGATGCCCGCTGACGCGCAGGGGGCAGGTGAACTGGCACGATGTAGGCATGGGCTGGGGGGCGAGGGAAGGACTACACGATCCCCACTTAGTGTCACCCCGCTTCTCAAGCAGAGGGTCGCGGGATCGAGTCGCGTCTCCCGCTCCAGGCGAGGCCGGGTACCGGACCCGGTCTCCGACGGTTTCTACCGGCGTGGAACCGTTAGCTACCTGCGCAGGAGGGAGCGGGGGCGACCGTAGCTGCGTCGCCCCTTGCGGCCGTTGGACGGCCGGCTCGGCGGCGGTGGCGTCACCAGCTTGCCATCTGGACTCATGCGCGGGAACTGTCTCGCCAGGCCGCGCTCGATCTCATGCCACTTTGGCAGATCCTCGACGCCTAGTAGCGTGATCGCCCGCCCGGCGCGTCCCATCCGCCCGGTGCGGCCGACGCGGTGCGTGAACAGCTCATGGGTCTCCGGCAGCTCGTAGTTGATCACCCGCTCGATGTGCAGCACGTCGAGTCCGCGAGCGGCGATGTTCGTGGCCACCAGGATCGGCGTCTCACCCGCTCGGAACATTCTGATCACGCGGTCGCGCTGTGCCTGGCCGAGGTCGCCCTGAAGCTGGTCGACCGGATAGCCCAGTCGGCCGAGCTTGGCGCAGAGGTTTCGCACGCCACGCTTGGTGCGACAGAACACGAGCGTCGCGCCCGCCGTCTGCTCGTCGAGCAGGTTGCGCAGCGCGCCGAACTTGTCGCCGCCCCAGACCTCATACACCACGTGATCGATGTCCGGCTCGTTGCCGTCCTCCGATGGGATCTGAATCACGACAGGGTCCTTGAGGTACTTCGCTGATACTTGATGCACCCATTCGGGGGTAGTGGCGGAGAAGAGGGCCGTCTGACGTTGCTTCGAGCAACGCGCCAGGATGCGTTGCACGTCTGGCGCGAACCCCAGGTCCAGCATCTCATCGGCCTCGTCCAGCACGAGGAACTTGATGCGTTCGAGACGGATCGATCCACGGTTCAGGAGATCAAGCAGACGCCCCGGTGTGCCGACGACGATCTGCGCGCCCCGCCGCAGCGCGTCCTCCTGCGGGCCAATAGCGCGCCCGCCGAAGACGACGGTCGAGCGGATCTCGGTACCGGCGATGACCTGCGCCAGCACGCCCCCGACCTGCTGGGCAAGCTCGCGCGTGGGGCAGAGCACCAGCGCCTGCACTCGCTTCTCGCCGGCATCCACCCGCTCCACAAGCGGAAGGGCGAAGGCGAGCGTTTTGCCCGATCCCGTGCAGGCCTGGCCGATCACGTCTCGACCTTCGAGCAGAGGCGGGATCGCCTCTGCCTGGACGGGAGTGGGCGTGTCGATCTTCATCGCGTCCAGCGCGTTCAGCGAGGAGATCCGGAGCGCGTAGTCATGAAGTGATGGCAAAGCGATACCTTTCATCTAAGGATTTCTTCTCGAGGGCCAGCGCGAAACCCGTTGCTAGAGGGGAGATGATCGCAGCAGACGCACACTGAAGAACCTGATATCACCATGATACCGGATGAGCCGCTGCACGCAAGCCGTGGAGCATCTCCTCTATTGGCTCGGCCCGCTGACGGCCCCCTGTCACATCCGGCATGATCACTAACTGTCTGCACACATGAAGGGCGATCGCGCTAACGCCGCGTGCCGGGTACAACGAATCTCGGTCTGGTCGACAGGCCTGAACCAGAAATCCTCCCGGTCTGGTATACTGGCCGAAGAGTTCCCCGTCTTCGACCCCGGCAGCGAAGCTTCAGTTCCCTACCGCACTCGACGACCTGAAGCCACACTACGCAAGGAGGGGCGACACGAGACTAGGCAGTCGGCGTCCCGGCACATCCACAACGTTCGTGGATGCGGCCTCCGGTGAGGCCATCTTCCAGGTGGCCTCGGATGCGGATGGCCTCCTCTTCATGGCATTCCATCTCTACGACGCCACCGGCCGCCTCGTCGCCGAATCTGACGGCCTGGACCGCTACCCCGATGGCGTTACCATTCGATGCGGCGGCGGCGAGCTGCTCCTCGACATCCCTGCCGACTCTGGAGATAACATCCAATACCGGCTCTACAACCGTAGCGGCTACCTCCTCACCCGGTCCGACGGCGCCCGCACAATGATCTATCCACTCCTCCGCATGGAGGGGGTCGGCCGCAATTGGGCGCTGCCGCGTGCAGACGATGGTCCCAGACCATCATAGGCGCATTGCCGCCACCGGGAGGGACGCCGCCTGGAACCGCGGCGCGGCCGGTGCGGTTCGTTGAGTACTAACGCATGACGGCCTACGTCGACGCCGCGACAGAGTGGCCTGGCTCCGCTATCGCACCACCTGGCGCTGGGCAAGGCAGCATCTGGGCGCACATGGTCGCTGACAGCCTCGACGAGCTACATGCCTTCGCCGAACGGCTCGGCCTGAAGCGAAGTCACTTTCAAGACGGCGATCACCCCCACTACGATCTGACCCTTGGTACGTGGGGTCAGGCGCTACGACTGGGTGCGCAGCAGGCGACGAGACAAGCGTTGCTGGTGATCGCAAGCGGCTGCAAGGACCAGTCGCCGAGACGAGCTGGACGCGGCGGGCCGAGGAGCTAGCTGCGCAGCTCTCCTAAACATCGCCGTCGGTGCGACCGGTCCCCACTATGCAGACTTAGTGTGGACACGCCGGACTGAGGCAGCTCGGCCTTGTCGTCCTGAGGTGTGATACACTAAGATTGACCGCTATATGCCCACCTACGAGTATAGCTGCCTGGACTGCTCGCACGAGTACGAGAAGCGGGAGGGCTTCGAGGCGCCCGCGCTCCAGCAGTGCCCCTCCTGCGGCGGCACGGCCCGCCGCGTCATCCACGCCGCGCCCATCGTCTTCAAGGGCAGCGGCTTCTACATTACGGACAACCGCAAGTCGGCCCCCGAGGCGGAAGCCGAGGCGAAGACCGGCGACTCCGCCAGCAAGCCCGCCACGGCGGGCAGGGACGCCGAACCGGCCGCGGCCAGCTAATCCCCTTCGACTGTGCTCAGGGCAGGCTTCGCTCCGCTTAGGATGGCAGGTTGGTGATGCGCGCCGTGCTCCAGCGGGTCACCCGCGCCTCGGTCACCGTCGATGGCGAGACGGTGGGGGCGATCGGGCGCGGGCTGGTGGTGCTGCTGGGGGTGGCGCAGG
>MGOB01000059.1:48195-48422 GCA_001796995.1 Chloroflexi bacterium RBG_16_68_14
CCGATGTCCGCAAGGGGAGGCGGCCCAGCTTCACGGCGGCGGCGCCCCCGGACGAGGCGTCGCGCCTGGTGGACGCCTTCGCTCAGGCGCTGCGCGAGCTGGGGGTATCGGTGGCGACGGGGCGCTTCGGCGCGCATATGCTGGTGGAGCTCGAGAACGACGGCCCGGTCACCATCGTGCTGGACACGGCGGACCTGGAGCGGCCCCGGCGGCAGCGTAGGGGCGAC
>MGOB01000059.1:48459-48985 GCA_001796995.1 Chloroflexi bacterium RBG_16_68_14
TTTCCTTATGACGATAAGGCCTCCGCTACATCGCTCGGGGCTAGATGCGGCGCCAGGGCGCCCAGATGACGGCGGCGGCTATCGCGGCTATCAGCACCGTCCAGAGGGGGCTGGCGCCGGCCGAGAGGGCGAGGAAGGTGAGCAGCGTCGTGGTGACGGTGAGCGTGGTCACCTCCGGCACGTGCTCGGGACAGCGGGCCTGCGTCTGCTCCACCAGCCGGCGCAGCCAGCCGACGACCTCCTCGGCGAAGGAGGGCTCCTGCTGGACCGGCGGCACCTCGTTGGAGAGAGGCGCCTCGCTCTGCGCGGGGCTGAGCACGAGGTAGGCCCGATTGAGCTCATCGAGCTGACGCCGGGCCTCCGGGTCGCGCGGGGCGAGCACCCGGAGCTTGCTCGCGTGGTGCCAGTACGCCTGCGTGACCAGCCCTTCGTCGGCGCTGGGCGCCACCTGGAGGATCCGGCAGGCCTCGTCCTTCGTCAGGCCGTGCTCCGCTTCAGACCGCTCAATCTTGGCCATGGCTCGTCT
>MGOB01000059.1:48993-52168 GCA_001796995.1 Chloroflexi bacterium RBG_16_68_14
TATAGGAATTGTCGACCGGTTGGCGGAACGAATGAAGGTGCTTCAGGACGATCGGCCCTAGGCAGCTCCATACCATCGGCTCTAGGCTGTGCCGCAGACGTGCGATACACTGCCCACGGCACGAAGGCCGGCTCCACCCACGGGCTGGGTGGAGGACTACAGAGCGCAGGAGCCACCCCATGACCTACACCGTCACCTTCATACCCGGCGACGGCACCGGCCCCGAGATCGCGGAGGCCACCCGGCGCGTCCTGGAGGCTACCGGCGTCCCCTTCCAGTGGGACGTCCAGGAGGCCGGCGCCGACGTGATGGAGCGCGAGGGCACCCCCCTGCCCGACCGCGTCCTCGAGTCCATCAGGCGCAACAAGGTGGCGATCAAGGGGCCGGTGACCACGCCGGTGGGCACCGGCTTCCGCTCGGTGAACGTGGCGCTGCGCAAGGCGCTCAACCTCTACGCCTGCGTCCGGCCCTGCAAGACCTATCGGGGAGTGCGCAGCCGCTACGACAACATCGACATCGTCGTGGTGCGGGAGAACACGGAGGACCTCTACGCCGGCATCGAGTTCGAGCGCGGGTCGGAGTGGATGCCCAAGCTCTCGGCGCTGACGGAGGCGAGCGGCCAGGGCAAGCTGCGGGAGGACGCCGGCGTGTCGCTGAAGGCGATCTCGGAGTTCGGCTCGCGGCGCATCGTCACCTACGCCTTCGAGTACGCGCGGGCCAACGGCCGGCGGGCGGTGACGGCGGTGCACAAGGCGAACATCATGAAGTACTCGGACGGGCTGTTCCTTGCGGTGGCGCGCGACGTGGCCAAGGGGTACCCGGACATCGAGTCCTGGGACGTCATCGTGGACAACCTGTGCATGCAGCTCGTCCAGCGGCCGGAGCAGTTCGATATCCTCGTGCTGCCCAACCTGTACGGCGATATTATCTCCGACCTCTGCGCCGGGCTGGTGGGCGGCCTGGGCGTGGCGCCGGGCGCCAACATCGGCGACGAGGGCGCCCTGTTCGAGCCCACCCACGGCAGCGCCCCCAAGTACACCGGACTGAACAAGGTGAACCCGATGGCGATGATGTTCTCCGGCATGCTCATGCTCCGCCACATCGGCGAGCGAGAGGCGGCCGACAGGCTGGAGAGCGCCCTGGCCGAGGTGATCCGGGAAGGGAAGTCGGTCACCTATGACATGAAGCCGCAGCGGGACGACCCGACGGCGGTGGGCACGTCGCAGGTGGCCGACGCGGTGATCGAGAAGTTCGCCTCCCTCACCCCCGGCCCCTCTCCCTCGCCGAGGGAGAGGGGTGGCCGCAGGTCGGGGTGAGGGAGCATGGTAAGCTGTGGCTGCTGTTGAGGAGGCGCCAGATGAGCGACAGCGAGATCATCTTCGAGGTGTCAGAGTCGCCGGAAGGTGGCTATGAAGCGCGGGCGCTAGGGCAAGCTATCTTTACGCAGGCGGAGACGATGGAGGAGCTGCGGTCGATGGTTCAGGACGCGGTGCGCTGCCATTTTGATGAGGCTGAGCGGCCCCGAGTAATCCGCTTGCACTTGGTGCGAGATGAGGTCATCCCCGTGTGAAGCTGCCACGCGACCTGGCGGGTCCGGAGTTGGTATCGCTGCTGCGCCGTTTCGGCTACGAGGTGACCAGGCAGACCGGCAGCCATCTGCGGCTCACTTCTGGCTTGAAGGGTGGCGAGCATCACGTGACGGTCCCGCGCCATGGCGAGCTGCGCGTGGGTACGCTGGCTTCGATTCTGACCGAAGTGGCCGCGTACCTGGAGATCGGGCGGGACGACCTCGCGAAAGAGTTGTTCGGCGGCTAGGCGGAGGCGCCGAACTTGCGCATCCTGTAGGCTAGACCTGCCATGGAGCCGCGCATCCAGTACGCGAAGACGAGCGACGGCGTGAGCATCGCCGTGGCGACGCTGGGAGAGGGGCCACCGCTGGTGATGGTCCTGCCACATTTTCTGAGCCATGTCCAGTTGGAGTGGGAGATATGGCCCTACTTTTTCCAACCCCTGGCGCGGAAGTTCCGCGTGGTGAGGTACAACCCCCGAGGGAGCGGCCTCTCTGATCGTGAAGCCTCTGACTTCTCGATGGACGCGATGATGCGGGACATCGAGGCAGCAATCGCACGGGTTGGCCTGGACACCTTCGCTCTGACAGGTCACGGGGTCAGCGCGCCCATTGCGGTGACCTACGCCGCCGCCCGGCCGGACCGCGTCTCGCGGCTGATCCTCGTCGATGTGGTCCAGAGCTCGGATCTGACGCAGTCGCCCACTTGGCAGGCAGACAGGGTGCTTCGGAACGAGGACTGGGTCTTCTACACGGACACGTTCGTACGGGTCCTCTGGGGCATCGACGATCCCGGATTCGCACACAGGATGGCGGAGTTCATGCGCGCATGTGTGGAACCGGAGGCACTCCGGGCGCTCTTCGCAGCGATGGAGGAGTGGGACATCTCGGCTCTGCTCCCTCGCATCAAGGCGCCCACACTCGTCGTGCAGAACCGAGAAAACCGGTATGCCCCCGCCCAGAACACGTCGTGGCTGGCCGCACAGATCCCGAATGCACGCTTTGTTGTCGTCGATGACATCGTTCATGAGGGGCTGGCCGGCCTCATCGAAGATTTCGTCGGCCCTCCGGCTACGCCCGAACTCCCCTCCGGCACCGCGATCATCCTCTTTGCGGACATTGCGGACTCCACGGCGCTGACGGAGCGGCTGGGCGACGCGGCGTTCCGCGAGAAGGCGCGCGAACTGGACGAAGCGCTGCGCCGCGCCATCACGTCGACTGGCGGCACGGCCATCGAGGGCAAGCTGCTGGGCGATGGCGTGCTGGCGGTGTTCACGTCGGCGCGGGAGGCGATCGAGGCCGCGCTGGCCTGCGGGAAGGCCGGCGAGTCGTGCGGGCTGGGGCTGCACCTAGGTATCCACGCCGGGGACGTGATCCGAGAGGAGGGCAACGTCTACGGCGGCGCGGTGAACGTCGCGTCGCGGATTGCGGACGCCTCGGCGCCGGGCGAGGTGTTGGTGTCGGGGACGGTACGGGACCTGGCGCGCACGTCCGCAGGCGTCTCGTTCGAGGAGCGGGGCGAGCGGGAGCTGAAGGGCGTGTCCGAGCCGGTGCGGGTGTGGGCGGTGCGGGCGCAGAGGACGGAATGACGCTCTCCATCACGGGACG
>MGOB01000060.1:0-1175 GCA_001796995.1 Chloroflexi bacterium RBG_16_68_14
CCCCTTTTCGGGCGCGTCGGACGACGATCTTGCCGCCCCGCAGCTTGGCCAGGTCGAAGGGGTGAAGCGGCTGGCCCAGCTCCAGCATGACGTAGTTGGTGATGTCCACCACGTTGTTGATGGGGCGCATACCGCCGGCGATGAGCCGCTCCTGCATCCACTGCGGCGACGGGGCGACACGCATGCCCTCCACCACGGCGGCGACGTAGCGGAAGCAGAGGTCCGGGTCGGCGATCTCCACCGACGCCTTCTCCGAGGCGAGATCGTCGGCCTCCTCGTAGGTGTGCTCCATCTCGCGCACGGCGCCACCGGTGAGGGCGGCCACCTCGCGGGCGACGCCCACCATCGACAGCCAGTCCGGCCGGTTGGGCGTCACGTCTATGTCGAGGATGGCGTCGCCCAGGTAGCGGGCGAGCGGCGTGCCGACGGGAGCGTCGTCCGGAAGCACCAGGATCCCCTCGTGCTCATCGGAGAGGCCCAGCTCCTTCTCGGAGCAGACCATACCGGCCGACTCGACGCCGCGGATGGCGGCCGGCTTGAGGACGGTAGACTTGCCGGTACGGCCGTCGATGAGGGTGGCGCCGGTGCGGGCAAAGGCCACCTTCTGCCCCGACGCCACGTTGGGCGCGCCGCAGACCACCGTCATCGGCTCGCCGCCCCCGAAGTCCACAGTGGCCAGCCGCAGGCGGTCGGCGTTTGGATGCGGGTCCACCGAGACCACCTGACCCACGGTGACGAGCTGCTCGTCCCAGTTGCCGCCCACGCGCTCGATGGTCTCCACCTCCAGCCCGGCCATGGTGAGGCGGTGGGCCAGCTCCTCGGGCGGGAGTGTTACATCAACGTAGTCGGCGAGCCACTTGAGGGAGATGCGCACGGCCGCTCAGAACTGCTCCAGGAAACGCAAGTCGTTGGCGTAGAAGCTGCGGATATCTTCGATGCCGTGGCGGAGCAGGCAGATGCGTTCGGCGCCTATGCCTGCGGCGAAGCCGGTGTAGCGATCGGTGTCATAGCCCATGTTGGCCAGGATCTCCGGGTGGACCATGCCCGCGCCCAGGATCTCGATCCATCCCTCCTGGTGACACGTCCGGCAGCCCACGCCGCCGCAGAGGAAGCAATCGATCGCCATATCCACACCCGGCTCGACGTACGGGAAGTAGTCGCAGCGGAAGCGCACC
>MGOB01000060.1:1208-2628 GCA_001796995.1 Chloroflexi bacterium RBG_16_68_14
CAAGTCGGCCATGCTGATCTCCTCGTCCACCGCCAACAGCTCGACCTGGGTGATCATCCACTCGTGTGCCGGATCGGTAGCCTCGTTTCGGTAGCACTTGCCGGGGCTCACGATCCGGATCGGCGGCTGGTGCTGCTCCATGAACCTCACCTGGTTGGGCGAGGTATGAGTACGCAGCAACAGCGGGTATTCGTCGTTGCGCTTGAGATCAACGTACAGTGTGTCCTGCATGTCGCGCGCCGGGTGGTCTTTTGACAGGCGTAGCGCCTCGAAGTTGTAGTAGTCGGTCTCCACCTCCGGCCCCTCGACAACGGAGAAGCCCATGGAGACGAAGATGCCCAGGATCTCCCGCAGTGTCTGGGTCACCGGGTGCAGGCGACCGATGCGCTTGGGCCGTCCGGGCAAGGTCACGTCCAGCCGTCCCGTCTCCACCGTCGCCGCCAGGCGCTGCCCCGCCAGCTCCTGGCGCTTCGCCTCCAGCGCCGATTCCAGCTCCTGCTTGAGGCGGTTGGCCTCCGCGCCCAGGCGACGGCGCTCCTCCAGCGCCAGGGAAGCCAGTCCGCGCAGCACCAGCGTCAGGCGGCCCTTCCGCCCCAGATAAGAGACGCGCCAGGCCTCCAGCGCCGCCTCATCGGCAGCGGCAACAAGCTCCGCCCGGGCGCTGGAGGCGAGTTCTGCCAGATCGATGGCTTTGGTGGCCATGGTAAAGGCATTATGCTCAAACGTTCGGCGTGCGGTCAAACTTGAACGCTGCGAGGCGCGGCGGTACGATCGCCTCGCAGCACGCAGGAGCAGGCAAGGAGGGAGAGAACATGACTGTGCGGGGTTACGTCCTCATCGAGTCGGATGTCGGAAAGGCGAAGAGCGTCGGGGAGGCGGTCAAGGCGCTCACACATCCCGATGCGAAGGTCCTCTCCGTGGATACCGTCACCGGCCCCTTCGACGTCATCGTCCAGTTGGAGGCGGACGACCTCGACCGCCTGGGCAACTGCATCACCGACGGCATCCAGCGGGTCGAAGGCGTCCAGCGCACCACCACCTGTCTGGCGGTGAAGCTGGGCTAGGCAGAACCTAGAACCGAGGCCGCTGGCGTGGGCGGCCTCAGTCTATAATGGAACCAGGGAACCCGAGAACCATTGAACCAGGCGTACGGTTCAATAGTTCTAAGGTTCCACGGTCCGTGAGCGCACGGTCTACGTCCGGCTGCTCCTGATCCAAACTGCGTACCGGAACTCTGCGATGGTCGCACAGGCAATGATCTCTGTAGAGGAGGCGCTGGAGCGCATCCTCTCCCACGTCCACCGGCTGGAGCCGGAGGAGCGGCCTATCGCTGACGCGCTGGGCCAGGTGCTGGCCGAGGACGTCGCGGCCGGCTTCGATATCCCGCCCCTGGACAACACCGCCATGGACGGCTACGCCG
>MGOB01000060.1:2645-6072 GCA_001796995.1 Chloroflexi bacterium RBG_16_68_14
GCCAGCGAATCGAAGCCGGTGCGCCTGCGGGTCATCGGTGAGCTGGCGGCGGGCTACCTCTTCGAGGGTGAGGTGACTCCTAGCACGGCGGTGCGGATCATGACCGGCGCATCCATCCCAAACGGCGCAGACGCGGTCGTCCCCTTCGAGGAGACCGACGAGCCGGCGGGCCACCGCTTCGGGGCGTTCCAGAAGTCATCGGGCCACGTGGGCATCCTCAAGCCGGCCAAGGCGGGCGCCAACATCCGGCGCGCCGGCGAGGACGTGCGGGCGGACGCCGTCGTGATGCGGGAAGGCACCGCCCTGGGCGCGGCCCAGATCGGCGTGCTCGCCAGCCTGGGCCGGGCGACGGTGCGAGCCTACCGCCGGCCCGTCGTCGCCATCCTCTCCACCGGCGACGAGCTACTCGACGTGGGCGAACCGGCCGCGCCCGGCAAGATCTACGACAGCAACGCCTACAGCGTGGCCGCCATGGTGCAGGAGGCGGGCGGCATCCCCAGGAGGCTGGGCATCGCCTCGGACACGGTGGAGGCGCTCACCGCCAAGCTCCGCCGGGGGCTGGACGCCGACCTGCTCATCACCTCCGCCGGCGTCTCCCGAGGCGACTACGACGTGGTAAAGGACGCGCTGGCCAGGGAGGGCGAGATCGACTTCTGGACGGTACGGATGAAGCCAGGCAAGCCCCTCGCCTTCGGCGCCTTTCCTTCCGGCGGCCGCCAGGTGCCTCACATCGGCCTGCCGGGCAACCCGGTGAGCTCCATGATCACCTTCGAGCTCTTCGGCCGGCCGGCCATCTTCAAGATGCTGGGGAAGACCAACTGGGGGCGACCCCGCGTGCGCGCCGTGGCTGAGGAGCGCATCGTCAACACCGACGGGCGGCGCGTCTTCGCCCGGGCCGTCGTCAGCCAGCGCGAAGGCGGCTACTACGCCTCCCTCACCGGCCCCCAGGGATCGGGCATCCTCACCTCCATGGCGCTGGCCAACGCCCTGGCCGTGGTGCCGGAGGACGTGCCCGCCATCGAGCCGGGCGACGAGGTGGAGTGCCTCATCCTCTCCCCATAGCCCCACCCCATAGTCCAAGGGTCACGGGTCGCGGGTGGCGGCTAGGGCGGCAGGCTGTCGATTAGGCCCGAGTCATACTGGAGGATGAGCGTGGCGTCGATGGAGTTGATCGTTCCATCGACATTCACGTCGTCCTTCTCCGGACACGGCAGCTCGTCAATAAGCCCGGCGGCGAACTGCAGGATAAGGGCCGCATCGATGCTGTTCACTCGGCCGTCGCAGTTGACGTCGCCCAAGAGGCTGCGAGGTATCGGAATGAACCAGGGCGTCGGCGTGCTGGTTGGCGTCGGCGTCGACACCGGCGGCAGCCCACCGCCCAGCTTGACCACGACCAGCGTGTACGTATAGGCTGGCCCGCCACAACACGGATGGTCGTAGCTCTCCACCCGCAGCAGGTATGTGCCGCTGCTAAGGAGGGCATATTCCAGGTAGGAATCCAAGCCGCCGTAATCATCGTTCTCTGCCAGGATCACGCTGCCGTCACCGGTCAGGAGCGTCAGCACCGGATCCAGCGTCGAACCGGCCTCCGAAGCGTCGATATCAACTACGACGGTCTGGCCCCCTCCACCGAAGAAGCAGTAGTAGTCCCAGTCACCCGCCGGCGAAATAACGTCCGTCACCAGCACCCCGAAGGAGATGTCGTCGCACGTGGCCGGGTCGTCCTTCCCTCCCGACGGCGGGGTCGGCGTGTCCGGTTCCGGGACCGGCGTGTCGATCGGCTCAGGAGAGGACACCGGCGCTGTTGGCTGCGTTGTCGGCACCGGGCAGGCGTCGCCCACCAGCTCGGCCAGGATGGCAGCGAGGCTGTCGAAATTCTCCACCAAGTAGACGTGTCTAGCGTCCGGGTCAGAGGCGATAGCGTTGAGCTGGTCCAGGTTCGGTCCGCCGCCCACGCCAATGGCGAAGATCTCCGTGCCCTGAGCGCGGGCCTGCTCCGCCTCGCCGACGGGATCGCCTTCCGCCCCCTCCTGCTGGCCGTCGGTGAGCAGGATGACGATGCGCGGGACACCCTGCCGGCCATGGGCATCGATCTCGGCCTGGGCCAGGGCGAGTCCTTCCTGGATGTCCGTATAGCCCTCGATCTGCTGCATACCATCGATGGCAGCCTTCACGGCAGCGCCGTCGCTGGAGAGGCCGATCTCGAGCCGGCCTTGACCCTGCCCACTGAACTGGACGACACCGACATGCCCTCCCGCCGGACTGATGACAAAGCTTCCTGCCAGGTTCATCGAAAAGTCCTTCATCGTCGCGAAGTCGCGGGCGAAGATGCTACCGGAGCCGTCCACCACCAGCATAAGATCGAGAGCGGTCTCACAGGTGGGTGCGCCGAGTCCCGCCGCGTTTGCGCGTGGGAGATCGGGTTCACGCTGGTGGCTCCACAGTCCGACGATAGAGAGGACTGCGATGAATATCGCAAGCGTGGTCGTGACTCGACAGGCCATAACGACGCTCCTCAGGGTTTCAGATGCCGTCTGGCTCTCTTATCGTCGGCCCCCGCAGGTGGAAGTATCTGCCGAAGGAAAGAGATACGCGGAAATCGGACGCCCTTCCCCGCCACCCTTGGCCCGCCACCCCTCTCTGCGCCTATCATGGCGTGACGGCCCGCTGTTGGAGGTTGGAATTCGTAGCTCGAGGCGGCTAGCAAGCCCGCTGGAGGCGCCTGCCCGCCGCAGGCAGGGGCAAGGAGGTAGGGATGCCCGCCTACATCGCACTCACGAACATCACCGATCAGGGGATCCGCAACATGCAGGACTTCTCCCAGCGCCTCCAGAACGCGATGGAGTGCCTGCTGCTGGGCTAGGCTCCACCCCCTTCCTCCCCGGGGGTCAAGGGTCACGGGTCAAGGGTGGCGGCTAGGGCGGCAGGCTATCGATCAGGCCGGCGACAAACTGAAGGATGAGGGCGGCATCAATGGCGGTGATGCTCCCGTCCCCGTCCACATCGCCAGCGCTCTGGCACGGGAGCGCACCGACTAGACCTGCTACCAACTGGAGGATCAGCGCCGCGTCGATCGCATCAACCGTGCCGCCGCAGTTGACGTCGCCGAGAAGACCAGCAGGAGCGGTCGGCGTGGAGGTCGGGGTCTGCGTGGGGGTCCACGTCGGCGTCCCGGTGGGCACGGCCGTCGCTCCCGGAACCGTAGCTGTCGGCGTCGGCGTCGGTGTCTGCGTAGACGTAGCGGTCCGGGTAGGCGTCGCTGTCGGCGTGGGCGTGGGAGGGACCGGCTCGCCGTAGAGGATGTTCACCGCCCCCGCGTTCCCGAGCGCCTCGACGTCCTCGTCGGGCACACCGATGGCCAGATCGTCCCCGCCATCGCCGTTGAAGTCACCGGCCGCCAGCGCAGAACCGAAGTTGTCGCCCGCCT
>MGOB01000060.1:6100-7281 GCA_001796995.1 Chloroflexi bacterium RBG_16_68_14
CTGATGCCAGAGCTGGTTCCCGGCCGCCGTCAGCCCGCTCCCGGAGCCGTACAGCACGTTCACGGCACCCGCGTCCCCGAGCGCCTCGACATCCTCGCCGGGCACACCGATGGCCAGATCGTCCCTCCCGTCGCCATTGAAGTCACCGGCCGCCAGCGCCTCGCCAAAGAAGTCTCCTCCCTCGGCCCCACCCTCCACCTCCGCCACGTCCTGATGCCAGAGCTGGTTCCCGGCCGCCGTCAGCCCGCTCCCGGAGCCGTACAGCACGTTCACGGCACCCGCGTCCCCGAGCGCCTCGACATCCTCGAAGTGCACACCGATGGCCAGATCGTCCCTCCCGTCGCCGTTGAAGTCACCGGCCGCCAGCGCCTCGCCAAAGAAGTCGCCTCCCTCGGCCGCCCCCTCCACCTCCGCCACGTCCTGATGCCAGAGCTGGTCCCCGGCCGCCGTCAGCCCGCCCCCCGACCCGTACAGCACGTTCACGGCACCCGCGTCCCCGGTGCCGTCGATGTTCTCACCGCGCACCCCGATGGCGATATCCTCCTCGCCATCGCCGTCGAAATCACCTTTTGCCACGGCATCCCCGAAGAAGTCAGCCGCCTCAGCTGCCCCCTCCACCTCCGGGCTGTCCTGGTGCCAGATCTGGTCCCCGACTGCGGCGAGTCCAGCAACCGATCCGCGAACCCGGTCGGGCGCAGCCGTCGCCTGCGGCCCGCTCGCATATGCGAGCAGCGCCGCGCCCACGGCGAGGCCGACTATCAGACCATAGGGGAAGATAATTCTGGAAATGCGCGTGGGGCCCTTCATGAGGGGGGACATGTGACACCTCCTGCGGGCAAGCAAGAAACCAGGGAGTGCTTGAGTGGATACTAGACCCGCGCTGGGCCCCTGTCAACCGCCTCGTTCCCGCCACCCACGACCCCCCACCCTCGACCCGCTCACTCCGCCCTTGACCGGCCACCCCCGCCTGCGTCTATCATGGGTTCGAACTTCGAGCCTCGAGCCTCGAGGTCAGCAAGGAGGTAGGGATGCCCACCTACATCGCACTCACCAACATCACCGACCAGGGGATCCGCAACATGAAGGACCTCTCCCGGCGCCTCCAGAACGCGGAGCAAACCTTCGCCCAGATGGGGGCGCAACTGCGCGAGGTCTACCTGATGATGGGCCAGTACGACTAC
>MGOB01000060.1:7434-8371 GCA_001796995.1 Chloroflexi bacterium RBG_16_68_14
CCCTCCGTGCCTCAGGCCGCCCGCGACCGGCTGCGCGCGGCCATGGCCCGCCACGAGCGGGGCGACATCGCCGGCGCGCTGGCGGAGGCCCGTCACGCCCTGGAGCTGGCGCCCGACTTCGCCGACGCTCGCTCCTACCTGGGCTCGACGCTGGTCACCCGGCAGGGCCGCCATAGCGAGGGGCTGGCGGAGCTGGAGCGGGCGCGGGAAGCGGCACCGGACGACCCCGCCATCCACTACACCCTGGGCTGGTGCTACGAGTTCGTCGCCCACCGGGTCTCGCGCCGTCCCCAGCGCGGCCTGGACCCGCAGGAGCTGTACCGCAAGGCGGAGGCCTCCCTGCGCCGCTGCCTGGAGCTGAACCCGGAGGGGAAGATACGGGGCGACGCGGAGGACCTGCTCGCCTCCATCATCAAGGAGGACGTCGGGTGAGCCGCTTCCGGACGCTGCTCCTCGGCGTGGGCGCCATCGGCGCCGGCATCGGCCGCCTCGCCGCCCAGCGCGACGAGATCGAGCTCGTCGCCGCGGTGGATGCCGCGCCGGACAAGGGCGGGCGTTCCCTCTATGACGTGCTGGGCATCGCAGCGCCGGCCGGCCAACCCAACCCGGCCATCGAGGCAGACGCGGAGGCAGCGCTGGTGGCCGTCCGACCGCAGGTCGTCCTGCACGCCACCGGCTCCTACCTGCCCGACGTGCTGCCGCAGCTCCTCGCCTGTGTCCGCGCCGAGGCCAACGTCGTTTCCACCTGCGAGGAGCTCTCCTACCCGTGGCGGCGCCACCCGGAGCTGGCGAGGCAGCTCGACGCGGAGGCGAAGGCCCACGGTGCTACCGTGCTGGGCACGGGGGTCAACCCCGGCTTCGTCATGGACACCCTGGCTGTCACCCTGAGCGGCGTCTGCCAGCGGGTCGAGCGCGTCCGCATCGCCCGCATCGTGGA
>MGOB01000060.1:8494-21446 GCA_001796995.1 Chloroflexi bacterium RBG_16_68_14
GGCTGGTGGCCGAGGGCCTGGGCTGGCGGCTCGACACGTTAGAGGAGACCATCGAGCCGGTCCCGGCGCCCGACGGTCGCGCCGCCGGCATACGCCAGGAGGCGCGGGGGACGCTGGGCGGCCGCACCGTCATCGAGGCGTTGGTCCAGATGTCGACGGGTGCTGAGCGCCCGCGCGACGAGATCGAGATCGAGGGCACGCCGCCGGTGCACCTCGTCATCGAGGGCGGCATCCAGGGAGACCTGGCCACCGCCGCCGTCGTCGTGAACGCGGTGCCCCGCGTCGTGGCCCACAAGCCGGGCCTCATCACCATGCTCAACCTGCCTGTCGTGGCCGGAAAGGGCGTGGCCCCGTGAGCACCATCCTGGAGCGTTTCGAGCAGCTCCACCCGGCGTCGCAGCGGCTCCACCAGCGCGCCGCTCGCCTCTTCCCGGACGGCGTCACCCACGACATCCGTTACTTCACCCCCTTCCCGCTCTACATGGAGCGGGCCCAGGGCGCCCGCAAGTGGGACGTGGACGGCAACGAGATCACCGACTACGTGATGGCCCACGGAGCGCTGCTGCTGGGGCACAACCACTCGCAGGTCCAGGAAGCCGTGGCCGAGCAGCTCCGGCGGGGCACCCACTACGGCGCCTCCCACGAGCTGGAGATCCAGTGGGCGGAGCGGGTGCAGCAGCTGATCCCGTCCGCGGAGACGGTGCGGTTCACCAGCAGCGGCACCGAGGCGACGATGATGGCCATCCGCCTCGCCCGCGCCTTCACCGGCCGGAAGACGCTGGTGCGCTTCGACCTCCACTTCCACGGCTGGAACGACAACGTGGTGGGCGCGCCCGACCGCGAGGGTGTCCATCCTCACGCCCTGGGCATCCCCGACGAGACGCTCGCCAACGTGGTGGTCATCCCGCAGAACGACCCGGATACGCTGCGCCGGACGCTGCGGGAGGAGGAGGTGGCCGCCGTCATCCTGGAGCCGACGGGCGCCTCCTGGGGCACGGTGCTCCTGGACCCGACGATGCTGCCGCTGCTGCGAGAGGCTACCCGCGAGGCGGGTGCCCTCCTCATCTTCGATGAGGTGGTGACCGGCTTCCGCGTCTCTCCGGGCGGCGCCCAGGAGGCCAGCGGGGTCACGCCGGACCTGACCACGCTGGCGAAGATCCTCGCCGGCGGGCTCCCCGGCGGCGCCGTGGCCGGTCGGCGGGAGGTCATGTCACTCATCGAGTTCAGGGTGGGCGACCGGCGCGACTTCGGTGGGCGCATCCCCCACCCCGGCACCTTCAACGCCAATCCCCTCTCGGCGGCGGCCGGCGGCGCGGCCCTAGGCATCGTCGCCACGGGAGAGCCCCACCGCCACGCCGACGCCCTCAGCCGCGCCCTGGTACGCCGCCTGAACGAGCTGTTCCGCCGCGAGGGCGTGCCCGGCTGCGCCTACGGCCAGGCCTCCATGTTCCACCTCGTCCTCGGTGCCGACTGCCCGCCGCCTATCGATGACTTCACCTGGGATTGGCAGGGACAGCCGGGCTACCACCTGCCCCGCATGTCCGGGGAGGCGATCTGGTCGTTGCGCCGGGGGATGCTGAACGAGGGGGTCGACCTGATGGGCACCGGGGGCATGGTCTCCTCCGCCCACACCGAAGAGGACATCGGCCGCACCGTCGAGGCGTTCTCCCGCACCGTACGCCAGATGAAGGACGAGGGCGTCCTCTAGCCGCAGGCCGTCGGCCTCTCGTTGCCCTACATCGAGCTACCCGTTCCCACTCAGTATCCTCCTGCCTCACCGCCGCCCCAGCGCCCAAATCCTTAGTGACCCAGCGGCTAAGAATGCGGGGAACCCCCAATGCAGCGCTACAGAAGGGGGTCGAGGGGGTCGATACTGGAATTGGAGATCAGGTTTTACGTGCCCCGATAAGGGCTAACCACTCGAAAGGGTGGGGCGCAAAGCGCCGGGCCTACCGCCCCGAGCCACGGGCTATGGCGGCCGCGCTACCGAAGGCACGTCCCCTGCATAGGGGAGAGCTAGCTAGCGTTCGGTAGCCCGGCCATGACAAATACTGCAGACTCCGGTTCCTTCCATCCGCTGTCGTCCTCAAGGAACGGCAGGGCGCCCGCCTCCAGGCGTGAGACGGGGCAGAGGCGCGTCAACTTCCCCCTGTGGTTCATGGCGCCCCTCGTCGGCGCCCTGTTCGGCTGGTCCCTCTGGGGCGAATCCATCGTCGGTACCGAAGCAGAGAAGGTCGTGGAGGTAGTCGGCATCGCCCTCACAGGGGCGGTGGGCCTCTTCCTCGCCTCCCACGTCAGGAGCCGCAACATTGAGATCGAGCGGGCCTACTCCACGCACCTGGAGGAGCTCAGCCAGCGGCTGCGCAGCCTGGCCTACCACGACTCCCTCACCGATCTCTACAACCACCGCTACTTCTATGAGCAGCTCAGCCACGAGGTGGAACGGGCCCACCGGTATGGGCGGCCGGTCTCCGTCATCCTGCTGGACCTGGACAACTTCAAGGTGGTGAATGACACCTACGGCCACCTTATGGGCGACAAGCTGCTCGCCCTCATCGCGCGGATCATCAGCGACCAGGTGCGGGGTGCCGACATCCCCGCCCGCTACGGCGGCGACGAGTTCGCCATCATCCTGCCCGATACGCCGCGGGCGGCGGCGGAGGCCACCGCTCAGAAGCTGGCGAGGGCCATCGCCTCCGGCCACACCAACGCCGGCGCCCTCAGCGAGAGCCTCCCCCTCAGCACATCCTGGGGCGTCGCCTGCTGCCCGGACGAAGCCCGCACCGTCTCCGAGCTCCTCCAGCTGGCCGATGACCGCGTCTACGCTGCCAAGGGTACAGCCGCCTCCCTGAAGGCCGTATCCTCCATCGAGTGAGGCAGCGCGTACAGGCAACGGGAGGACGCCAGCGCCTGTAACTCCGGCGTTGCAGATGTTGTTATTGTTACATGGTGAATGGTGAAGCTCTGGAGGCACACCGGCAGTTCGTTGTTGTTCCTCCAGGGCACGTGCTAGACTAAACTGCCTCGGCTTCGGGCCGGTCTGGAACCGAGGCCGCTCGAAACCATGAAAGAGGCTTCCTTCGTGCATCGAGCAGCTACCCTCACCCTGGCCGCCCTGCTGGGGGCGCTGCTGCTCGCGCTGGCCTTCACCCTCGGCTACGTCTCCAACGGAGGCGGTGGCGGCGCGTCGGTCCAGGAGACCCAGCGCCCAACCGAGGACGTGTTCCAGGGGAGCACCGTAGACTTCAGCACCCTCGACCAGATCGTGCGGATACTCAAGGAGGAGTACTTCGAGCGGGAGAACCTGGACGAGCAGGTGCTGTACGAAGCGGCCATCAACGGCCTCGTCGATAGCCTGTCGGACACCGGCACCTTCTACATCGACCCCATCACCTACCAGCTATCCATCGGCCCCTCCGGCAGCTTCGAGGGGATCGGGGCCACCGTCCAGGAGCAGAACAACGAGATCATCATCGTCCGGCCCTTCGATGGCAGCCCGGCGCAGGCGGCGGGCATCCAGCCGGGCGACGCCGTCCTGGCGGTGGACGGCGAATCGACGGAGGGCTGGTCAGTGGACAAGGCGGTGCTCAAGATCCGCGGGCCCAAGGGCACCCAGGTGGCCCTCTCCATCCGCCACCTGGACGGCGCCGTCGAGAACCTCACCATCACCCGCGCCGAGATCCTGGTGGACAGCGTCACCACCACGCCTCCGGGCGGCGTGCTCCGCGACACGGAGGGCAACGAAGTGACCGACGTGGCCTACCTGCGCATCGCGGAGTTCGCCCAGCGCACGCCCCAGGAGGTGGGGGAGGTGGTGCGGGAGGCTGAGGAGAGCGGGAAGCAAGGGCTGATCATCGACCTCCGCGCCACGCCCGGCGGCCTCCTCCAGGAGACAGTCGATACCACCGACCTCTTCCTGAACGAAGGGGTGATCTTGATCGAGGTGCACCCGAGCGACCAGGAGACCTACTATCGGGCCACCCCTGGCGGCGCCGCCCTGAACATCCCCATCGTCATCCTGCAAGACCGGTACAGCGCCAGTGGCGCCGAGGTGCTGGCGGCCGCCCTCAAGGACAACGGTCGTGCCACCATCATCGGCGAGACGAGCTTCGGCAAGGGCACGGTGAACATCTCCCGGGAGCTGCAGGACGGCGGCGCCCTCTTCGTCACCATCCGCCACTGGCTCACCCCCAAGGGCGTCCAGATCGATGAGGTGGGCATCCGCCCGGACGTGGAGGTCACGCCTGGGCCCTTCGACCCGCAGTACGACCCGCTCCAGGACGCCCAGATCTCCGCCGCCATCGAGCACCTGCACGGCCTCGGGGCCACGGAAGCGCCCGTCCCCTCGTCCGCCGCACCCTAGGGTCGTTTGCTACCACCATGGCCATCCAGCAGGTGGCCGTCAACCGGAAGGCCCTGCACGACTACGATGTGCTGGAGCGGGTGGAGGCCGGCCTGGCGCTTCAGGGCAGCGAGATCAAGTCGATCCGCCAGGGGCGCGTCCAACTGCGCGAGGCCTTCGCCCGGCCGGAAGGCGGCGAGCTCTGGCTCCTGAACGCCCACATCGCCCAGTACGCCGCCGCCGGCCCGTTCAGCCACGAGCCAACCCGCCGGCGCAAGCTGCTCCTCCACAAGTCGCAGATCCGTCAGCTCTCCCGCGCCGTCCTGGAGCAGGGCCTGACCCTGGTGCCGCTGCGGCTCTACCTAAAAGATGGCATCGCCAAGGTGGAGCTGGCGCTGGCGCGCGGGCGTAAGCGATACGACAAGCGCGCCGCCATCGCCCGCCGGGACGCGCAGCGAGAGATGGCCCGCGCCCTGCGCAAGCGGCGGTAGCCTGGGCTCGGCCCTCCTTGACGCCCTTTCCCGCCTCGTGCTAGCATCACAGCTAGGAAAGGAGGTGATGCGGATGTCTAATAAACGTTGCGACGGTTTATGTCGCGCAGTCCGCGACTCCTTGGAGGTGATCATCTCCTAGGCGTCGGTGCTCCGGCGTAAGCCGAAGCAACTTTGCGCCACCCCGACGCTTGCCCGCCGCAGGCGGGGTCGTTGGGGTGGCGCTTTTCTGCGCCCTGTGGCATGATCGGCCCGCCGTGAGCGAACGCCTCGACCTCGACCGTCTCCAGGCCCCCCTCCGCACCGAGTTCATCGGCCGCGCCGTCTTCTACGAAGCGTCGATCACTTCCACGATGGAGATGGCCCGGCGCGAGGCGGAGGCGGGCGCCCCGGAGGGCGCCCTCGCCATCGCCGAGGAGCAGACGGCCGGCCGGGGACGGATGGGCCGCTCCTGGGTGTCGCCGCCGGGGGTCAACCTCTACTTCACGGTGATCCTGCGGCCGACCCTGGAGCAGCTCCGCTACCTCGCCATCATCGCGCCCCTCGCCGTCTGCCAGGCCATCGAGGAGACGACCGGCCTCTTCCCCCGCATCAAGTGGCCCAACGACGTGATCATCGACGGCAGCAAGGTCTGCGGCGTCCTGGCCGAGTCGGAGCTGGCGGGCGACGAGGTGCTCTTCGCGCTGGTGGGGATAGGCGTCAACGTCAACCTCGAGCCGACCGCCCACCCCGAGATCCGAGAGATCGCCACCAGCCTGCGGGCGGAGCTGGGGCGGGAGGTGGCGCGGGAGGAGGTGCTGGCAGCGACCCTCAATCACTTCGAGACGCTCTACCGGGCGCTCCGGCGGGGCGAGGTGGTCTCGACGGGCTGGAAGCACCGGCTGGACACGCTGGGCAAGCCGGTGCGGGTGCAGACCGCGGGCGGCTTCGAGGAGGGGGTGGCGGTGGACGCCGACTCCGACGGCGCCCTCATCCTCCGCCGGGACGACGGCAGCCACGTCCGCGTCGAGGCGGGGGAGGTGCTGGCACGGTAGGCCACCCAGCCTCCCCTCAACCCCAGGGTCGCGGGTCAAGGGTCACGGGCAGACCTCCGGCATCGGCCGCTACGGCGCGCCCGTAGCCGGCGGCTCGGGAAGGGCCGGCGCTGCACCCCCGCTCACGACAGCGGCGACCGGTCGCCCGCGCTCCATGAACGACGAAATCAGGTCGATGGGCACCGGGAAGACGATGGTGCTGTTGCGCTCCGTCGCCACCTCCGAGAGCGTCTGGAGGAAGCGGAGCTGCAACGAGGCAGGCTGGGTGGACATGATGCTCCCGGCGTCCGCCAGGCGTTGCGCCGCCTGGTACTCGCCGTCGGCGTTGATCACCTTGGCTCGGCGCTCCCGTTCCGCCTCGGCCTGGCGGGCCATCGCCCGCTGCATCCCCTGGGGCAGCTCCACGTCCTTCACCTCCACCACGGTCACCTTCACCCCCCAGGGCTCGGTCTGCTCGTCGACGATCTGCTGGAGGCGCTGGTTGATCCGCTCTCGCTCCGACAGCAACTCGTCCAGGTCCGACTGGCCGAGCACGCTACGCAGCGTGGTCTGCGAGATCTGGAAGGTGGCGCGCACGTGATCGACGACCTTGACCACCGCATCCTCCGGGTTGAGCACCTGGAAGTAGACCACGGCGTTCACCTTCACGGTCACGTTGTCCCTGGTGATCGCTTCCTGGCTCGGCACGTCCATGGTGACGGTGCGCAGGTCCACCTTCACCATCCGCTCGATGATGGGGATGATGATGAAGAGGCCGGGCCCCCGCGCCCCCTGTAACCGGCCCAGCCGGAAGATCACGCCCCGCTCGTACTCCTGGACGATGCGGATGGCGAAGGGAGCGAGCGGGATCAGCAGGACGTAGCCCAGACCTGTCAGTACGGCGGTAATGAGTCGAGCCATCGGCTTCCCTACCTTTCTTCTGTCTTCTTGACCGTGAGCTTCAGACCCTGAACATCGGTGACGGTGACCTGTTCCCCCTCCTGGACGGTGCCGCTTTCCACCGTCGCCTGCCAGCGAGCGCCCTCCAAGAATACGATACCCTCCGGGTCAAGGGGAGAGCGCGCCACCGCCATCCGTCCGATGAGCGCCTGCCGTCCCATATAGGCGGGCGCCCGGCGCGAGCGGAGGAGGGCGCTCATCACCATCATGAAGAAGGCGGCGAGCACCGCCGCCATGCCGTAGATCAGCCAGCGGTCCACCTGAAAGTCCGGGTTGCTGGTGCTCGTCAGGAGGAGCCCTCCCAGGACGAGCGCCACCGCGCCCCCAACGCCCAGGACGCCGAAGCCGGAGACGAAGAGCTCCGCCACGAACAGGGCGAAGGCGAGGCCGATGAGCGCCACCCCCGCCCAGTTCACCGGCAGCGTCCCCAAGGAGAAGAAGCCCAGCACCAGGGCGATGGCGCCGAACACCCCCGGCACGATCGCCCCCGGATTCAGCAGCTCGAAGACCAGGGCAAGGGCGCCCAGGCTGAGCAGCAGGAAGGCGATGTTGGGGTCGCTGATGAGGGCGAGGAAGCGTTCCACCAGGGTGCGGTTGTTTTCGACTACCGGCGCGTCCAGGAGCCGCAGCGTGACCGGCCGGTTCTCCTCCCCTACCCGCACGGTGCGGCCCTCCGCCTGCTCGAGGACGGAATCGAGCGTCCGCGCCTCGAAGTCGACCACGTCCAGCTCCACCGCCTCTCGGGAGCTGGCCGAGACCGCCTCCCGCACCGCCCGCTCCGCCCACTCGGCGTTGCGGCCGCGCTCCTGAGCGATGCCGGTGATGAGGGCAGCCAGGTCCTCGGTGATCTTCTCCTCCAGCGTGCCCTCGATGTCTTCGCCTCCCCCACCGACCGGGCTGGCGGCGCCGATGCGGGTGGCCGGGGCCATGGCGGCGACGTGGCCCGCCATGGTGATGAAGGTCCCCGCCGAGGCCGCGTGCCCGCCCGCCGGCCATACGTACGTGATCACCGGCACGCCCGACGCGTTGATGCGCTTCACGACCTCCTCCATGGAGCTCACCAGGCCCCCCGGCGTGTCCAGCCGGAGCACGACGGCCCGGGCCGCGGTGCGCTCCGCCTCGTCGATACCGCGGTCGATGTAGCCGGCCATCACCGGGTCGACGGCGCCGTCGTAGGTGAGGACGTGGACCGCCCCCCGCTCATCGACGGAGGGGGCGCAGGCAGCAGCGATGCCCAGCGCAAGCAGGGCGGCCCAAAGGGCCAGCCTTCGCCTCCGGCCAGCGAGGATCGAAAGAGAGGGGCAGGGAACCTGTCGAACCTGTCGGAGCCTAGCCCTGAGGCAGCGCAATCCAGAGGGCATACAGCATCAACCTCTCCCCACATTGTCGCATGGGGGCGGTCAGGTGACTAGAGCAGACTTCCTTAGGCCAGGACGGAGAAGGGCTTATGCCGCGGCAGGCGGGCGCGCAACTGTACCGCCAGCCAGAAGCCGAGCATCGCCACGGCAGCGCCGGCGACGGCGTCCAGGAAAAAGTGATTGGCGGTGAGCACCACGCCGCCCAGAGTCGCCACCGGCAGGAGCAGGGCCAGGTAGCGGAAGGGCGCGCGCAGGTTGACGAAGATGGCTACCGCCGCCAGCAGGCTCCAGCCGAAGTGCAGGCTGGGCATCGCCGCGTACTGGTTGACGAAGGCCGGCGGCTGGAAGATGTAGTACGAGCCTGAGCTCACCGCCGTATCGACGAAGCCCCAGTATTGCAGGAAGCGCGGCGGCGCCGTCGGGACCAGCCAGAAGAGGACGAGCCCGATGCCGCCCGAGATGAGGAAGGCATTACGAAACAACGGGTATCGGTGCCGGTGGAAGGCGAAGAGCCAGATGGCGACGGCGATGATGACCGGCAGGTGCCCCCAGACGTACACCGTGTTGACCAGCCGGACCGCAATGTCCCAGGTCAGGATCAGGCTCTGGAGCTTGTACTCCCAGAAGATCCCCAGCGCCTGCTCGATATCCACCAGCTTCGCCGCCCGCTGGAACGCCTCCGGGGTGCGGCCGTCCACCGTCCCGCGCACGAACTGATAGAGAATATACGCAGGGACAATGATAGATACTTCCAGGATCGTGCGGGCGATACCACGCTCCGGCAACCACCGCCAACCGGGCCGCGCGTCTGGCGTCAGGGCGGCATCCTGCTCCCCTGCCATGACTCTATTATACACCAACAACCCCCTGGATCGAGCCCCCCACTAGCTCGACGATCCGGTCGATCTGCTCCGGACTGACGATGAGAGGCGGCGCCAGCAAGATGCTATCTCCCTTCACCCGCGTGATGAGGCCCCGGCGACGCAGGTCCCGCAGGACGCGGCTGCCCACCTTCTGCGCCGGGTCGAAGGGTGTCCTAGTGTCTCTATCGGCCACCAACTCCACCGCGCCCAGCAACCCCAGGCCACGAACCTCCCCCACATGGGGGAGCGTCCTCAGCCCATTGAGCCCCCGGCGCAGCCGCTCACCCATGGCCGCGGCGTGCTCCACCAGACCCTCCTCCTCGATGATCTGGATGTTGCGCAGCGCGACGGCGCAGGCGGTGGGATGGCCGGCGTTGGTGTAGCCGTGCATGAACTTGGCATCCTCGGGCGCAGAGAGGATCGCCTGGTGGATGCGGTCGGAGACGATGAAGCCGGCCAGCGGGACGTAGGCGCTGGTGATCGCCTTCGCCACCGTCATCACGTCCGGCTGGACGTTCCAGTGCGACAGGGCGAACCAGCGCCCGGTGCGGCCGAAGCCGGTGATCACCTCGTCGGCGATGAGGAGCACATCGTGCCGGTCGCAGATCTCGCGCAGGCGCGGCCAGTAGCCGGGCGTGGGCACGATGACGCCGCCGGCGCCGTGCACCGGCTCGGCGATGATAGCGGCCACCGTCTCCGGGCCCTCCCGCAGGATGGTCTGCTCGACGGCGTCGGCGCAGGCCAGGTTGCAGTCGTCGGCCCCCTTGCAGTGGGCGCAGCGGTAGGGGTAACAGGTCTCCACCCGCACGAAGCCTTCCGCCAGCGGGCCGAACCCCTGGTGGAACGCGGGAAGGCCCGTCGCCGCCGTCGCCCCCAGGGTGCCGCCGTGGTACGCCTCCCGGCGGGCGATGATCTTCGTCTTCTCCGGCCGCCCCTGCAGGTACCAGTAGAAGCGCGAGATCTTGAAGGCCCCTTCCACCGCCTCGGAGCCGCTGTTGCAGAAGAAAACGGCCTGCATGTTGGGGTAGACCAGGGAGATGAGACGCTCGGCCAGGCGGATAGAGGGGACGTTGGCATAGCCAACGTAGGAGTTAGAGAAGGCCAGCTCCTTCATCTGCTGAGCGGCCACCTCCGCCAGCTCCCTGCGCCCATGGCCGACGGCCACGTTCCACAGGCAGGCGAGGCCATCGATGTACTCCCGGCCGTGGATGTCCCAGAGCAGCGCTCCCTCGCCGCGCACGAACACCACGGGGTCTTCGTGGTCGCGCACGTGGTACTGGGGGTGGAGCTGGTGGGCCAGGTCCGCAAGAACGAGGGACTGGGCTTCCTCTTCCTTCATGAACCGCCTCCGAACAACTCTACTCTCTCCCCAGCTCCGCCAGCAGCTCCCTCGCCACGCGTCTCTCGTCCCAGGGGACGTGCTCCCGGCCGATGATGATGGACGGTTCCGTGCCCTTGCCCGCCAGCAGCACCGTATCGCCCGGCTGGGCCCGCTGGAAGGCGTACCGCAGCGCCTCGCGCCGGTCCGGCACCCGGACGAAGTCGCGTTCATCCTCTCGACCGGCCTGCCGCAGGCCCGCGGCGATGGCCTCGATGATGGCGTCGGGGTTCTCGCGGCGGGGGTCCTCGTTGGTGAGCACAGTGAAGTCGGCCAGCTCCCCGGCCACGCGCCCCATGCCGTCGCGACGGCCCGGGTCGCGCTCACCGGCGCAGCCGAAGACGGCCCAGAGGCGCCCCTCCGTGGCCGGGCGTAGCACCTCCAGCACCCGCCGCAGCGCCTCCGGCGTAGAGGCGATGTCCACCACCACCCGGAAGGGCTGCCCCGCCTCGATGGGCTCCAGGCGCGCCGGCACGCCGGGGAAGGTTTCCAGGCCGCGCACGATCTCGTCCAGGGAGAGGCCCTGCGAGAGACCGACGGCGGCCGCCGCCAGGCAGTTGGAGACGTTATAGCGTCCGGCCAGCCTCACCGACACATCTCCGGAACCGGCGGGTGTGGCCAGCCGAAAGCGAGAGGCCAGTCCCTGCGCCTCTACCGACTCCGCGCGCACGTCGGCCGGCGCATCGATGGCATAGGTCACGCTCGGTGCCCGCGTCAGCGATCGGAAGTACGCCGACGCCGGATCGTCCGCGTTCAGCACGGCCGCCTTCGACACGTCCTTCCGTGGTGACTCGTCCAGCATCCGGAAGAGCCGCCCCTTCGCCTCGCGATACTCCTCCAGTGTGCCGTGGAAGTCGAGGTGGTCGCTACTCAGCGTGGTGAAGACGGCGACATCGAAGGCGCACTCGTCCACGCGGTGGAGCGCCAGCCCGTGCGAGGAGGCCTCCAGGACGGCGTAGCGCCTCCCGGCCTCCACCATCGCCGCCAACTGCGCCTGTATCTCCGGCGCCTCCAACGTGGTCATGTGGGTATCGTTCAGCCTGGCCTCGCTCCGCCCAGAGGCGGAGAAGGCGACGCTGCTCATGAAGCCCGCCGGCCGTCCCGCCGACTCCAGAAGATGGGCGATGAGATGGACGGTGGTGGTCTTGCCATCGGTGCCGGTGACGCCGATGACGCCCAGCTTGCGGGCCGGCCCGCCGTAGAAGCCGGCGGCGGCCTGAGCCAGCGCCCGCCGCGCATCGGGGACGGCCACGATGGTCGCGTCGGTCTCGCCCGCCAGCGCCTCCCACAGCGGCCGGCGGTCCTCCTGCACCAGGAGCGCCGTCGCGCCCCGCTGGAGGGCGTCGCGCAGGTAGCGGTGGCCGTCCGTCTCGAAGCCGGGGACGGCGACGAAGAGGGCGCCGGGGACAACGCTACGGCTATCGTAGCAGACAGCCGTGACCGGGACGGGACGGCCGCTGACAACGCAGGCGCCGGACAGACGGGCCAGCCAGGAAGCGGCGGCGGTTCGGGCGGGGAAGGCAGCCATGAATCCGCCGCCATTATAGCAAGGAAGCGCCCGTCTGATTCCGAAACTGGGTGCCGCGTTAGGGTCTGCCCTAACCTCTGGCCTCACCTTGACAACCGATAACTCCTCCAAAGGTTAGATGTGGGCCTCTGGGCCATCAAGAACGGGTCATCCTATGGTTGAACAGACGCGCGTCTTTTCGGAGTCAGCGATGGCCAAGCCGAACGAGCTCAGCAGCGTCGAGCAGGAGGCGGCGTTGCAGATGCGGCGCGCCCAGCGGACGATGTGGCTCACCAGCCTGGTCGGTCTGGCCACCGCATCGGTGCTGATCATCTGGGCTGTCCTCGGCCCTAACCTGAGCGACCGCTCCCAGATCACCTTCGGTCTGCTGGTGGCGATAGAGGCGACAGCCATGGGCTTCGCCCTCGCTATCTACGCCCGCCGCACGCACGTGAGCGCGGTATGGCACTACCTGCGCCGACTGCGCGAGCTAGCCCAGAAGCTCCAGGAGTCGTCGGTGCGCGACTCCCTGACCGGGCTCTACAACCACGGCTACCTGCTCAGCCGGCTCCAGGACGAGATCGACCGGGCGCAGCGGCACCGGCGCCCCCTCTCCGTCGCCATCATCGACCTCAACGAGTTCAAAGAGGTGAATGACCGCCACGGCCACCTGGTAGGCGACCAGATCCTCCAGCTCATCGCGAGCGCCATCCAGCAGCACGTGCGCGGATACGACATCGTCGCCCGCTACGGTGGCGACGAGTTCTGCGTGGTGCTGCCGGAGACGGACCGGGCCAGCGCCGAGCGCGTCATCGAGAAACTGCGCACCGCCATGGCCGCCCTGCCCGAGCGGGCAGAGGGACGAGCGGGACATCGCATCACCTTCGGCTGCGGCATCGCCACCTGCCCGGAGGACGGAGTGACCGCTCGCGCCCTGATCTCAGCTGCCGATGCCGGCCTCTACCAGGGGAAGCGGGTGCAACGGCTGGAGCGCGCCCGGGAGGCGGGGGCGCTGGTCCAGAACGTGTTCTACCGGATTG
>MGOB01000060.1:21543-21829 GCA_001796995.1 Chloroflexi bacterium RBG_16_68_14
TACAAGGACGGGGGCCCGCAAGCAGCCGCCCGCCACTTTGCCGACCCAGCGCTGGAGGCGGCGATCCTGGGAGCCCAGGCGACGAAGCCCCTGGAGCCGGAGGAGAGCCCGGGCTTCCGGGCGGTACAGCACAACGAGGTGGTCACGCTGGAGCGCATGACCGTCGAGCAGGGCATGCCGGAGCGCTTCGCCGCCGTCCTGCCGTCAGGCCTCTGGGGTCAGTGGAGCCCGGTCTCCATCCCGGAGCATCCCCCCGCGGTCCTTTTCCTCATGGGCATGGCAGGGG
>MGOB01000060.1:21890-23374 GCA_001796995.1 Chloroflexi bacterium RBG_16_68_14
GGTCCAGAACTCGCTGGACTTCCAGGAGGCCCGCCGACAGCGCGACCAGTTGGCCGCGCTGTCGGACGTGGGCTCCTCGCTCCTGGAGCCGGGCAGCGTCTCGGACCGGCTGAAGACCGTGGCTACTCGTATCGCCTCCGTCGCCGGCTACCATACGGTGGCGATCATCGCCTACGACCGGAGCGGGCCGTCGCCGTACCTCCGCAACATCTCCTCGGAGGCTGCTCCCGAACTGATAGCGCGGCTGAACGAGATCGGCCCCCTAGTGGACAATCCGGGGGTGCGCGAGTTCCTCGCCGCGGCGAGAGAGCCGGTCATCCTCACGGACCTGGCGAGCCACCCATCGTTCACGGCCACCCAGCGGGAGCTGCTGGCGGCTGCCGGCGCCAAGAGCGGCCTGGTCGTGCCCCTACGCTTCCAGGGCGAGTTCCTTGGCTTCATTGGTGTCCTCAGCGTGGAGGACGACTTTCGCCGGGAGGACACGGGCCTGCTGAGCGCCATCGCCAGCCAGATCGCGCCGGTGTTGAAGACCGCGTTGCTGAACCAGGAGCTGGAGCAGTCCTACCAGAACCTGCGCCAGGCCCACATGGAGGCGATGCTGCGTCTGGCCGCCGTGGCAGAGGCGCGCGACCCGTTCACCGGCAACCATCTGCACCGGCTGCGGGCCTACACCGAAGCCATCGCGCGACGCCTGGGCCTGAGCGAGGCCGAGACCACGTCGCTGGGCCACGCCGCCGTGGTCCACGACATCGGCAAGCTGCGCATCCCGGACGGACTGTTGGCGAAGCAGGGCCCTCTCACCGAGGAAGAGTGGGCGCTGATCCGAAGGCACCCCCTCTTCAGCGAGGAGCTCCTGGGTGAGAACGCGTTCTACCAGGAGGCGCGCCAGGTCGCCCGCTGGCACCACGAGCGGTGGGACGGCACCGGCTACCCGGACAGCCTCTCGGGCGAGGCGCTCCCCCTCAACGTGCGCATCGTGAGCGTAGCGGACGTCTTCGATGCTCTCACCAGCCCCCGGCCCTACAAGGACGCCTGGCCCATCGAACGCGCCGTCGAGTACATCCGGGAGCAGCGGGGGAAGCACTTCGCGCCGGAGGTGGTCGACGCGTTCCTGGGGCTGGCCCGGGACGGCAGCCTGGAGGCGATCACCGGCGCCCTGCCGGAGATGAGGCCGGAGCAGCCCGGCCCCGACGAACGGCTGGTAGCCTAACCGTCACCTCGCGGGCGCTCCCGTACCCGGCTTTCCCCTGCCGTGGGCAGTGCCGCCAAGCCATCGGAGCTTCGCCAAAGGCGGAGTACGCTTCGCTCATCATGGTCCTGGCCGAGGGTCGGTGGGCTTGGTGGAACCAGTACGGCTCCGTGCCGCTGGCGACCTGCGTGCGCCGCGCGCGGGACGCCGCGCTCCGAGGCGTCATCGTCAAGTGGGGCTACCCGCACGCCCGCGACGCTTTCGTCCGGGCGGGCATCCCCTGGGCGACGGAGCG
>MGOB01000061.1:0-1471 GCA_001796995.1 Chloroflexi bacterium RBG_16_68_14
GCCTCGCCCACCAACTCGAAGCGCCGGCGCGCGCCCGCGAAGGCGGCCACCGCCTCCCGTATCCCGCCGACGGGCAGGCCGAGGCCGTGTCCGGCGGCGATGCCGGCCAGCGCGTTCGATACGTTATGTCTACCGGGCAGCCCGAGCCGGAACCGCCCGACGGTTTCGCCCGCGTGGCATACGGTGAAGGCATAGCATCCGCCCGGCAGCGCCTCCAGCTCCTCCGCCGTCCAGTCAGCCGGCTGAGTCAGGGCGTAGGTCTCGACCTCGGCTTGCAGCGGGGTCCGCTCGATGAGCTTGCGCAGCTCCGGGCTGTCGGTACAGACGATGAGCCGACCGCCCGGCTTCACCTGGGCCATAAACTGGCCGAAGGCCTCGGCCAGCGCCTCGAAGGAGCCGTAGATGTCCAGGTGGTCGGGCTCCACGTTGGTCACCACCGCCAGGTCCGGCCGGTACTGGTGGAACGCCCGGTCGAACTCGTCCGCCTCCACTACGATCTCGTCGCCCTCGCCGGCGGCGGCGTTGGTGGCCAGGTCGCGCACCTCGCCGCCCACCAAGTAGGTGGGCGAGCGGCCCGCCCGCACCAGCATGGAGGCGATGAGGCCGGTGGTCGTGGTCTTGCCATGGCTCCCGGCGACGCAGATGGCGTAGCGGCCCTCCAGCAGCAGGGCGATGAGCTCGGCGCGCTTGAGGACGGGGATGCCCCGCCGGCGCGCCTCGACCAGCTCCGGGTTGTCGTCCTTGGCGGCAGAGGTAGTGACAACGAGCTGGGCATCGCCCACGTACTCCGGCCGGTGCCCTTCGAAGACGATGACGCCCAGGGCAGCGAGGGCGTCGGTGACAGGCGAGAGGCGCAGGTCGGAGCCGGTGACCCGATGGCCCCAGGCCGCCAGGACGCGGGCGATGCCCGACAGGTGCATCCCGCCGACGCCCACCAGGTGGACCCGCTCCGGGATGCCGCTCGTCCTGCGCGCGGTCACGCAGCCACCCCTCTTACCATCGCTGCGATGCTCTTCGCCGCCTCGGGCCGCGCCAGCCGGCGCGCCGCCTCGCCCATGGCGCGACGCCTGGCGTCGTCCGAGAGCAGCTCGCGCACCACCTCGGTCAGGCGCTCCAGCCGCTCGTTCTCCAGCACCAGCGCCGCCCCCTGCTCCTCCAGATAGCGAGCGTTCGCTCGCTGGTCGTAGCCTCCTTCGTACACGCCGGGGACGAGCACGGCGGGCAGGACGGCCGCCGGCAGCTCGCCCAGCACCGAGGCGCCCGCCCGCAGCACCGCCAGGTCGGCGGCGGCCATGGCGTCGGCCATACTCTCCAGGTAGCCGAAGATGTGGTACCGTTCGCGCTTCGCCTTGCGCAGTATGCTCCGACGGACCTGGAGCTCGGCCTCGTCGGCCTGGCCCGTAAGGTGCAGCACGTGGCACAGCTCCAGCAGCTCATCGATCTGCTGCGCCACGGCGATGTTCAGGCTGTG
>MGOB01000061.1:1549-2043 GCA_001796995.1 Chloroflexi bacterium RBG_16_68_14
CCGCGCCGACCAGAAGGCCTCGCGCACGGGGTAGCCGACGGCGACGGCCTTGCCGGCGGGCAGCTCGCTCAGGGAGCGCTCGGTGGTGGTGGCGACGCGGGTCGCCAGGCGCGCCAGGAGCCGCACCGCCCAGCCGGGACGGACGTCCGGCAGGTACACCACCAGCGGCCTTCGGCGCCAGCGGGCGGCGATGCCTACGGGCACGCTGGCGTAGCCTCCGGTGGCGAAGATGGCGTCGGGATGGAAGCGCCCCAGCAGCCGCCACGCCTGCACCGTCCCGACCACCAGGTTCGCCAGGCCGCCCAGCGCCGCCAGCGGCGAGCCGACCCGCAGCGGCCCGGCCCGCACCGCCTCGAAGGGCAGACCGGCCGCGGCGACGATCGACTCGTCCATGCGGCCGCGCACGCCCACGTAGAGCAGTTCCGGCGGGCTCTCCGCCCCAGCCTCCCGGCGCAGCGCCTGGGCCACCGCCAGGGCCGGGTAGATGTGACCGC
>MGOB01000061.1:2067-2482 GCA_001796995.1 Chloroflexi bacterium RBG_16_68_14
GCTCCTCGTTGCCCCATCCATCTGGGGCGTCCCCTTCTTCGATCGGTGCGTTCCACCGCCGGCGGCCCCGTGGCGCGGCGGGAGATGCTGAGCAGGATGCCCACCGCCGCCAGCAGCGCCGCCAGCGCCGATCCGCCGTAGCTGAGGAAGGGCATCGGGATGCCCGTCATCGGGATGGCGCGGGTGATGCCGCCCACGTTGATCAGCGCCTGGTAGGCGATCCAGCAGACGATGCCGGTGGCCAGGAGCGCGCCGAACTCGTCGCGGGCGCCCAGCACTACGCGAAAGCCCCGGTAGATGAGCACCGCGAAGAGCACCAGCACCCCCATCGCCCCGATGAAGCCCAGCTCCTCGCCCACCACGGCGAAGACGCCGTCCGTGTGGGCGTTCGGGATGGAGAAGAACTTCTGCCGGC
>MGOB01000061.1:2496-6516 GCA_001796995.1 Chloroflexi bacterium RBG_16_68_14
CGATGCCGCCGCTGCCCAGGGCGATGAGGAGCTGGAGGGTGTGGAAGCCGAAGCCCGCCGGGTCGTCCTCGGCCCGGATGAAGGCGAGGAGCCGGTCGGCTCGGTAGCCGGCGGTGAGGATGAGCACCATCGCCGTCACCCCGCCGATGCCCACCAGCGCCGCCAGGTGGGTGAGGGACGCGCCGGCGATGAAGAAGAGCGTCACCGTCGTCAGCACCAGCACCGCCGCTGTCCCCGTGTCCGGCTCCAGCAGGATCAGTCCGGCCACCAGGCCCACCATGGTCACGAAGGGCACAAACCCCAGGGCGAAGCTGCGGACGTAGGTGCCTTTCCCCGCCAGCCAGGCCGAGACGTAGATGATGACCGCCAGCTTGGCGAACTCGCTGGGCTGTACCGGCGGCAGGGGCCCCAGCGCGATCCAGCGCTGCGCCCCGCCCCGCTCCATGCCGATGCCCGGCACCAGCACCGCCATCAGCGCCACGATGGCCGCCAGCATGAACAGCGGGCTCACCGAGCGCAGCCAGCCGTAATCCAGCCGCATCAAGGTCAACAGCAGCGCGATGCCGATGGCCGCCCAGACCGCCTGCCGGGCTACGAAATAGTTGGCGTCGTTGAAGGCGAAGAGCCCCAGGGCGAAGCTGGAGCTGTAGACGATGAGCAGCCCCAACACCACCAGCCCCAGCACCAGGCCGAGGATCAGGTAGTCGGGGTGGGCGCCCCTTAGCCCGCGCGCCTCGACGACCGCGATGGCTCCTTCCCTCCCTTCGCGGCGAGGCGGCGCACCATGCGCCGGAAGTCCTCGCCCCGCTCCTCAAAGTTGTCGTAGGCGTCGTAGCTGGTGCAGGCCGGCGAGAGGAGCATCACGTCTCCCGCCTGCGCGTAGCGACGGGCGGCCTTCACCGCCTCCGCCAGCGTCTCCACCCGCTCGATGGGCGGCCCGTTCGCCGAGGCTTCCGCGGCCGAGCGCAGCGCCTCCTCCAGCAGCGGGCCCGCCTCGCCGAAGCAGACCATCGCCCGGCAGCGACCCACCGCCTCGCGGGCCAGCTCCTCCAGCGGCAGCCGCTTCTCGCGCCCGCCCAGGAGCAGCACCGTCGGCTCCTGGAAGGAGCGCAGCCCCGCCAGCGCCCGCTCCGGCGTGGTGGCGATGCTATCGTTGTAGTAGGCGACGCCGTCCACGCTGACGACGAGCTCCAGCCGGTGCGGCGCCGGGGTGAACTCCCGCACCGCTCGTGCGATGGCGCTGGCCTCCAGCCCCGCGGCGCCGGCGATGGCCACCGCCGCCAGCACGTTGGCCACGTTGTGCGCACCTCGCAGGGGGATCTCATGCACGGACAGCAGCTTGGTGTCCACCGAGCCCTGCCGCCAGATGATGGCGCCGTCGCGGACGAAGGCGGCGGCCGCGCCGTTGGGGACGCGGCGGGCGCTGAACCAGACCACCTGGCCCGGCGCCTCCGTGGCGAAGGAGCAGGAGACCTCGTCGTCCAGGTTCAGGACGGCGATATCCTGCCGCGACTGCTCCTGCAAGATGCGCAGCTTGAGGGAGAGGTACTCCTCCCAGGTGTAGCGGTCCAGGTGGTTGGGCGTGACGTTGAGCACGCAGGCGATGTGGGGGCTGCGGCCGGCCGTCTCCAGTTGGCTATGGCTCATCTCCAGCACCACCCACGTCTCCGGCGTGATCTCATCGAGGAGCGCCAGCAGGCCCATGCCGATGTTCCCGCCTACCACGTGCTTGCGCCCGGCGGCGGCGAGCATGGCGCCCACCAGGGCGGTGGTCGTCGTCTTGCCGCTGCTGCCGGTGATGCCGATGACGATGCCCGGGCACAGCTCCAGGAACAGGTGGGTCATGGAGCTGATAGGCACGCCCTTTTCGCGGGCAGCCTGGACGGCCGGCAGCGTGAGGGGCACACCCTGGGAGACGAAAAGCATGTCGGCGGAGATGGCGTCCTCGATCCGATTCGCGCCCAGCGAGAAGCGCACCGGCAGGCCATCCAACTCTTTGATCCGCCGCGATAGGGCCTCTGGGGACTTGGCGTCAGAGACGGTGACAGTGGCACCGTGGGACGCCAGGTAACGCACCAAGTCGGTCCCCTCGATGCCCAAACCGAGGACCGTTACTCTCTTTCCCACCAGGAACTCTCGATCAAGTGTCATAGCACTTTCTCACTAATCTGTCAAGGCCAAAGCGATACCCAGGAGCGCCCCTACCGCGCCCACCAGCCAGAAGCGCAGCACCACCTGCGGCTCCGACCAGCCCAACAGCTCGCAGTGGTGGTGCAGGGGGGCCATCTTCAGCACCCGCCGCCCCGTCAACTGGAAGGAGCCGATCTGCACCACATCCGACAGCGCCTCCGCCACCAAGACCACGCCGACCACGGGCAGGAGCAGCCACCAGCCGGTCATCAGCGCCACCGTCGCCAGGCCGGCGCCGAGGGGCATCGCCCCCGTCTCGCCCATGAAGACCCGCGCCGGGTGGGCGTTGTACCAGAGGAAGCCCACGATGGCCCCCACCACGGTGAAAGAGAAGGTGGCAAGAAACGACTGCCCCTGGAGGAAGGCGATCACTCCGTAGGCGGCGAAGGCGAGCGCCATCACCCCGCCGAGCAGCCCATCCAGCCCGTCGGTGACGGCGGCGGCGCTGGTGGTAGTTGCGATGACCAGGACGGCGATGGGGATGTAGCCCGCGCCGAGCTCGTACTTCCCGAAGTGGGGCACGTTCAGGCTCTCCGCGTCCAGCGAGTAGAAGAGGATGAGGCCGGCCCCCAGCCCGACGCCGAGCAGCGCGCCGGTCTTCACGATGAGGCCCAGCCGCTCGTGGCCACCCACGCGCGCCCGCCCCTGGAGGGTGAGCAGGTCATCGGCGAAGCCGATGAGCCCCACCGCGCCCATCACCCCCAGCGGCAGCAGTATGGAGGGGTGGCCCACCAGGTTGGTCGGCAGGGTGAAGGCCAGGATGGTGCCCAGGATGAGGAGGCCGCCCATAGTGGGCGTGCCCGCCTTGACGTGGTGCGACTCCGGCCCCTCGTCGCTGATCGCCTTGCCCACGCCCAGGCGCCCCAGCAGCGCCACCAGCGGCCCCCCGGCCAGCAGGGAAACCAGCGACGCCGCCGAACCGATGACTAGCGCCCGGACCATCTCACTCCTTCAGCACGTCCAGCAGCGTTTCGAAGGCCATCGCCCGCGAGGCCTTGACCAGCACCACATCGTCCGGCCGCAGATCGCCAGCGACAGCCTCCGCCGCCTCCTCCTTGGTCGACCAGTGGTGGACGGCGCCGTGGCCGCCCGCCCGCGCCGCCTTAACGATGAGTCGGCTCTGCTCGCCGACGGTGTGGATGACGTCCGCCGTCTCCGCCGCGCGCCGGCCCACGGCCAGGTGGCCCTCGTGGGAGGCGGCACCCAGCTCAGTCATGTCGCCCAGCAGTGCGATCCGCCGGCCGGGGATCTCCGCCAGCAGGTCGAGCGCCGCCGCCATCGAGGCTGGGCTGGCGTTGTAGGTGTCGTCGAGGATGGTGCTGCCGGCACGACCGCGGTGCACCTGGATGCGCAGTGGCACCTGCGCCTGGCCCAGTGCGGCCGCCACCTCCGGGAGGGAGAAGCTGTCGGCCAGGGCGACGGCGGCCGCGGCCAGGGCGTTGGAGACGATGTGGCGGCCCGGCAGGTGGGTCCCCACCCGCACGCTCTCGCCCCGCCAGTGGAGGCGAAAGACGACGCCCTCCAGCCCCCGGCTGGCGATCTCGGTCGCCCGCACGTCCGCATCTGGCGCAGTGCCGTAGCTGAGGGGCTGCGCGCGCGTCCGCTCGGCCATCGCCATCACCAGCGGGTCGTCCGCGTTGAGGACGGCGAAGCCGTGGGGCGGCAGGCTCTCCGGCAGCTCCGCCTTGGCGGCGGCGATTGCCTCCAGGCTGCCCAGCCGCTCCAGGTGCGACGGCCCCACGTTGGTCACCACCCCCACCTCCGGCCGGGCGATCTCGCACAGGGTGCGGATCTCGCCCAGGGCGTACATCCCCATCTCCAGCACCGCCC
>MGOB01000061.1:6538-10243 GCA_001796995.1 Chloroflexi bacterium RBG_16_68_14
GAGCTCCAGGAGCGTCAGCGGCAGGCCGACCTCGTTATTGTAGTTCGCCTCGTTCTTGAGCACCGAGTAGCGGGTGCCCAACACGGCGGCGGTGATCTCCTTCGTCGTCGTCTTCCCCACGCTGCCGGTAATGCCGACAACCTTGGCGCGGCGGCGGTCCCGCCGGCCGGCCGCCAGCCGCTGGAGGGCGGCCAGCGTGTCCTGGACGACAAAGGCGGCCACGCCCGCCGGCAGCGCCTGGGGCGGCTCGCGCACCAGCACGCCCCGGGCGCCCCGGGCGACGGCGTCGAGCACGAACTCGTGCCCGTCATGGCGCTCGCCGGGCAGCGCTACGAAGAGGTCGCCCGGCCCGGCCTGGCGCGAATCTACGACCACCCGCCGGAAGCGGGCGACCGGGGCGGGCCGCCGTTCTCGCAGCAGCGATCCCAGGCTCTCGACGATCTCAGTGGCTCCAATCATGGTGACAGTCAGGTCTACGGGTTCCCCTCTACCAGCGCGATGTCCGGCTGCACCCCCAGGTAGGTCAGGATCTTCGGCGCCAGGTCGCTGAAGATGGGCGCGGCGACGACGCCGCCCAGCGGGCTGTCCTGGGGCGAATCGAGCCTGACCAGCATGACAAAGCGGGGGTCCTCCACCGGAGCGAACCCCACGAAGGAGGCGATGGTGTCCGGCCGGTCGGGGAAGGTAGTCGTGCCCGTCTTGCCGCCCACCCGGTAGCCGGACACCTGGGCCAGGTGCCCGGGCATCCCGTCCACCACGGCGTTCATCATCTGGACCAGCGTCCGGGAGGTCTCCTCCGAGACGGCCCGCCGGACCACCACTGGCTCGAAGACGCGATGGCCGTCGGGGCCGGCCACCTCCTTCACAATGTAGGGTCGCATGAGGAGGCCACCGTTGACAAGGGCGGAGAGGGCGCTGACCATGTGCAGCGACGTCACGGAGATCCCCTGGCCGAAGCTGTTGGTCGCCAGGTCCACCGGGTACCAGCCTTCGTCCCGATGGGTGCGCACCAACCCCGCCGAGTCGCCGCCCAGGCCCACGTGGGTCGGCTCGCTGAAGCCGAAGCGCTCCACGTACTGGTAGAAGCGGTCGGGGCCCAGGAGCTGGCCCAGCCAGACCGCTCCCGTGTTCAGGCTGTACTGGAGCAGCTCCACCATGGTCGTCGTCCCGTGGACGCTCAAGTCCCAGTTGCGGATGGGCGCCGTTCCCTCCACCTCAGCGGCGCCGTCGTCGACGTAGGTGCTCCCCGGCGCCACCAGCCCCAGGTCGACGGCGGCGGCCATGGTGACGGTCTTCATCACCGAGCCGGGCGAGTAGACGTCGGTCACCGCTCGGTTGCGATAGAGCTCCAACTGGCCTGCGTCCTCCAGGTTGAGCTGGCTGAGGCGGAAGCTGGGGCGGCTCGCCATCGCCAGCACCTCGCCCGTCTTCGGGTCCATGACGATGATGGTGCCGCCGATGGCACCGTGGCGCTGCACCTCCGCGTCTAGCTTCCCCTCCACCAGCCGCTGCAGGTAGCGGTCGATGGTGAGGCGGACGTCGCCGCCGGCCACGGGTTCGTTGCCCAGCCGCCGGCCGAAGGGGATAGGGTTGCCTAGGGCGTCCCGCTCGAAGTACACCTCGCTGGCGATGCCCCCCAGCTCCCGGTCGAAGTCCGCCTCGACGCCCGCCAGGCCGGCCTGATCGCGGCCGATGAAGCCAAGGAGAGTGGAGGCGAGATCGCCCTCCGGGTAGAAGCGACGGCTGGTCTCCACCGCCTTCACCCCCGGAGGCGCCAGCTCCATGATCTGCAGCCCCACCACCGCGCTCACCGAGCGGGCAGCCAGGTAGTCCCCCTGCTCCTGCCCGCGCGCTGCCCCGATCAGTTCGGTGGGCTGGCGTCCAATGAGCGGGCCCAACTCGGCCGCGCTTTGCAGGGCGGCCGCGTCGTCGCTCCAGCTCCGCGGGTCGATGTACACGTCGAAGGCGGCTACCGTGGTCACCAGGGGATAGCCGTTGCGGTCCAGGATGGCGCCACGGGGCGCCCGGACCACCGTCCGGCGCAGGTGCTCCTCCTCCGCCTGCGCGGCGTAGTAGTCGTGATCGATGATCTGCACCTGCACCAAGCGCGCCACCACGCCGCCCGCGCCGACCAGCAGCGCCAGGATCAGGAGCAGCAACCGCCAGGTCGGGCGGTGGGTTCGCCGGGCCATCCTCACCCCTTCCGGCGACCCGAACCGGGTCGTCGCGGCCTAAGCTAGTAGAACGGGAGGAGCTTGAGCAGGTCTTGCCACCAGGACGAGCCCTCCCGCTTCACGTCAATTGGCTCCTCCTCCAGCGGCGCATAGCGGGTCGGCAGCCGCTGCCGGTCCGCCTCCGGCCAGGCCACGTTCACCACGACGGACTCTTGCGCCTGCGGCGGCTCCAGCCCCAGCCGCCGCGCCTCCTGCTCGATGCGCGAGAGCGACGAGAGGGCGGCCACCTCCGCCTCAAGCTGGTGCACGCTGGCCTCCAGCTCCAGCTTCTCCTGTTGCCGCTGCTGGATGGCGAAGCTGGTGGTGGTCGCCTCGGATGTCTGCACCAACTGGAGCAGCGCGATGGCGAGAATGACCAGGCCTGCGGCGAGGAGCACTGGCCCCAGGCGCAGCGCCGCCGTCGCCTTCGGCTGCGTGCGGGAGAGCGTGCGGTTCAGGACAGCCACAACGTTCCCCGCCTCCTCAGCCGGCCGCAGCCGGCAGCCGCTCGGCCACGCGCAGGCGGGCGCTCCGGCTGCGGGGGTTCCTTGCTACTTCCTCCGGGGAGGGGCGAACGGCGCCGCGGCTCACCCGCCGCAGGCCGGCCTTGTGGCCGCAAGTGCAGATCGGCTGGCGCGGCGGGCAGAAGCAGTCCTGAGACTCCCGCCGGATGAACGCCTTGACCAGGCGGTCCTCCAGCGAGTGGTAGCTGAGCACCACCAGCCGGCCAAAGTCGCCCAGGAGGCCGTAGGCCTGAGGGAGCGCGGCTTCCAGGCTGAGGAGTTCCTGGTTCACCGCGATCCGGAGGGCCTGAAACGTCCTGGTGGCGGGGTGGGATTGGCGTCGAGCCCTCCCGCCTACGGCCTCCTCGACGACCTTGGCCAGCTCGGTAGTAGTGTGGAGCGGTCGCCGCTCCCCGATGCGCCGGGCGATGCGTCGCGCCTGGGGCTCCTCCCCGTAGCGCCACAGCACGTCCGCCAGCGCCTCCTCCGCGTACTCGTTGACGATCTCCGCCGCCGTCAGCATCTGCTGCCGGTCGAACCGCATGTCCAGCGGGCCTTCGCGCTGGAAGCTGAAGCCCCGCTCCGCCGCTTCCAGTTGGAGAGAAGACAGCCCCAGGTCCAGCAGCACCCCGTGCACCGGCACGAAGGCGAGCTCGCGGCAGATCCGCCCCAGGTCCGCGAAGTCGCCCTGGACCAGCCGCGCGTCCGGGCCAAAAGGCTCCAGACGGCGCCGCGCCATCTCCAGCGCCTGGGGGTCGCGGTCGATCCCCAGGAGCGAGCCGCCGGGCGTGGCCGCCTCCATGATGGCGAGGGCGTGGCCGCCTCCACCGACGGTGCCGTCCACGTAGCGACCGCCCGGCCGCACGTTGAGGGCGGCGAGCACCTCCCGCACCATCACCGGGGCGTGGTCGGTCAGCGTCGCCGTGCTCACGGTTTCGGCTCCATCGATCCCGCCGCGCTCTCCTCCTGGCGGCCCACCGCCGCCATCT
>MGOB01000061.1:10280-12744 GCA_001796995.1 Chloroflexi bacterium RBG_16_68_14
TTCGCCGGCGCCCACCACCACTACGTTCCCCTCCAGCGCGGCATAGGCACGCAGCGACGCTGGCACCAGAATGCGACCCTGCCGGTCCAGCTCCACGGAGAAGGAGCGGGCGAAGAAGGCGCGCCGGGTCACGCGGCCGGCCCGCTCCGTCGCTGGCTGGCTGGTGTAGAGCACCGCCTGCTCGTCGAAGCTCTCGGCGGTGAAGAGGCGGAGGCACGAGTCCGGCCCCTGGCTGAGCACGGCGCCTCGAGTGAAGGCGTCGCGATAGCGGGGCGGCACCGGCACCCGGCCACGCCCGTCCATCGCGTAGTCGTATCTGCCCAGGAAGTACGGCAACGGACGCTACTCCAACCGACCCCACGAGGGGCCAACACGACACGATTCGACCATATCTATCACAATTCACCACGGACTCCCACATTCTACCACCATTTTGCCCATTGTCAACCCCGATGAACCCAATTTCCCCAAACGTTTTCCCCAGGTACCCCTGTGCTATCATGAAGCCGCCATGCCCATCCGCGCGGGCGTCCTCACCATCAGCGACAAGGCCTCTCGCGGCGAGCGCGCCGACACCAGCGGCACCGCCATCGCCGAGCTGCTCAGCACCATCGACGCCGCCGTCCAGCGCTCTGAGGTGGTGCCCGACGAACGGGAGCGGATCGCTGCCACGTTGCGCTCTTGGGCCGACTCCGACGAGCTGGACCTGATCGTCACCACTGGCGGCACCGGCCTGAGTTCCCGCGACGTCACGCCGGAGGCGACGGCGGAGGTCATCGAGCGCCCCGTCCCGGGGCTGGGCGAGCTGATGCGCTCGGCCGGGCTGAAGCACACGCCCATGGCCGCCCTCTCCCGAGGCGCCGCGGGCGTGCGCGGCCGCTGCCTCATCCTCAACCTGCCCGGCAGCGAGAAAGGGGTGCGCCAGAACCTGAGCGCGGTGCTCGACCTCCTGCCCCACGCCGTCGAGCTGCTGCGCGGGGCTGTCGGCGACCACACAGCGCCCTCTCGGACGACAGGCTAAAGCCTGTCCCACGGTCAGCCGATGCACATCGACATCATCACCCTCTTCCCGGAGATGTTTCGCGGGCCCTTCGACGCGAGCATCGTCGCGCGCGCCGTCGAGCAGGGGCTCGTCCAGATCGAGCTGCACAACCTGCGCGATTGGGGCGAGGGGCGCCACAAGGTGGTGGACGACTCTCCCCACGGCGGCGGGGCCGGCATGGTGCTGAAGCCGGAGCCCCTCTTCGCCGCCGTCGAGGCGGTGCGGCCGCTCGCGGCGGAGCCCGGCCGCGTCGTTCTCCTCACGCCCCAGGGCCGCCTGCTGACCCAGGCCATCGTCAACGAGCTGGCCCAATTCCCCCGCCTCGTCCTTCTCTGCGGCCACTACGAGGGCGTGGACGAGCGGGTGCGCGAGCACCTGGTCGACGACGAGATCAGCATCGGCGACTACGTCCTCTCCGGCGGCGAGCCGGCGGCGATGGTGCTGGTGGACGCCGTCGTCCGGCGGCTGCCGGGCGCCCTGGGCAGCGAGGCGTCGCTGGCGGAGGAGTCGCACGCCCAGGGGCTGCTGGAGTACCCCCAGTACACCCGTCCGGCCGACTATCGCGGCTGGCGGGTGCCGGACATCCTCCTCTCCGGCCACCATGAGGAGGTCCGTCGCTGGCGCAGGCGCCAGAGCCTGCTGCGCACCGCCCGCCGCCGGCCCGACCTGCTGGCCAAGGCCTGCCTCACGGACGAAGAGCGCCGCTGGCTGGAGGAGGAGCTGGCGAGCGATTAGCTCTCAGCGGTCAGCGGTCAGCAGTCAGCGCTCATCTTCCAGCCTCCGGCTGCGGCGGGGCTTGACATCTTACGCCAGAGTCGTATACTGGCGGCGACTGGTGGCCTAACTGGCCTCTTCATCAAGCGTTGTCCCTCTCAGCCTTGAGACCGCGGCCGGTTCGGCCGTGCACGCACGGGCTGAAGGCCTCTCACCCGCCGAGAGCCTGACGCAGGCGTTCTGTGCCCAACCGGAACGGTTGAGCGCGACAACAGGGGGAGAACCATGAGCGGAATAGACCTCGTTCGGTTCAGGACGGCGTACCTGGGCATGCTTGTGGCGCTGGTGGCACTGGCCGCAATAGCCATCCTCTGGCCGCGGCCGGGGCCCGCCGCCGCCACCGGGGGCATCGTTGCCGTCTCCGCCGGCGGGCAGCATTCCTGCGCCCTCACAACAGCCGGCGGCGTCGAGTGCTGGGGCCGGAATGGCGAGGGCGAGCTGGGCAGCGGAGCGACCACCGGGCCGGAGTCCTGCACGGGATTCCCCGGTGGATATACCCTGTCTTGTAGCACTACGCCGGTCGACGTGACCGGCCTCACCAGCGGCGTTGCCGCTCTTGCCACGGGAAACAACCACACCTGCGCCCTGACCACGGCGGGGGGCGTCAAGTGCTGGGGTGCCAATTACAGTGGCCAGTTAGGGGACTGC
>MGOB01000061.1:12761-13900 GCA_001796995.1 Chloroflexi bacterium RBG_16_68_14
CAGCACACCAGTGGACGTGTTAGGCCTCACAAGTGGCGTCGCCGCCATCTCGACGGGCGGGTATGAAGACCACACTTGCGCCGTGACCACAGTAGGCGGCGTCAAGTGCTGGGGCTACAACGGACGCGGCGGGCTGGGTGACGGCACGACGACGAATAGCAGTACGCCGGTAGACGTGACCGGCCTTGGCGGCGTCGCCGCTGTCTCAGTAGGGTACCAACACACGTGCGCGCTCACGACGGCGGGCGGCGTGAAATGCTGGGGTGCCAACTACAATGGCCAGTTGGGCGACGGGCAGGCGTGCGGTAGCGACACTTGCCTGGCCCCGGTGGACGCGACTGTCCTGAGTGGCAGCGTGGCCGCCATTACCGCCGGTGGCGGTCACACCTGCGCCATCACCACCGCGGGCGGCCTCAAGTGCTGGGGCCAAAACAGCAACGGCGAGCTGGGAGACGGGCAGGCGTGCGGAAATTCATGGTGCCTGGCCGCGGTGGACGCATTAGGCCTCACGAGTGGCGTCGCCGCAGTTTCCGCCAGCGGCGCGAACACCTGTGCCGTGACCACCGCGGGCGGCGTCAAGTGCTGGGGCTACAACGGGGACGGCCAGCTAGGAAACGGGACGTCCTCGAACAGCTACACACCGGTAGACGTGACGGGCTTGACCAGTGGCGCGGCTTCCGTCTCGCTGGGCATCTACTACGCCTGTGCCGTCGAAACGGGCGGAGCGGTGAAGTGCTGGGGGTGGAATTTCCTCGGCCAGCTTGGGAACGGCACGAATATCGGGCCGCAATCCTGCTTCGGCTACGCCTGTAGCTCCACGCCGGTGGATGTCTCCGGTCTCGGGCCGAAGCCAACGCCGACACCGACCGCGACGGCAACGCGGACGCGAACCGCGACGCCGACGGCCACGCCGCCGCCCCTCGGCGGCAGCGGCGTCTTCCCGGACGTGCCGGGCACGACAGGAGGCTCTGGTGGCGGCTACGGCGTCGTGGCGGGGGCGATGGCCGCCATGGCGGCAGGAGCCCTCGCGCTCGGCGGCGCGGCCTGGTACGCGAGAAGGCGGCGCGCATAGCCCCGTAGGGGCGGTTCGCGAACCGCCCCTACCTGTTCCCGAAATGCCGACACCGTAGGGGCGGGTC
>MGOB01000061.1:13929-16096 GCA_001796995.1 Chloroflexi bacterium RBG_16_68_14
CCCTACCCGCGGCCTCCCTTGCCCCCACCACCCCGGCTCGCTACTATGACGGACGATATGGATCTGAGCACCTCCGTCCTGAACCTCAAGCCCAACCCCAACGTCGAGGAGTTCGCGCCCGGCGATACGGTGCGCGTCCACGCCAAGGTGGTGGAGGGCGAGCGCGAGCGCATCCAGGTCTTCGAGGGCGTGGTCATCCGCCGCAGGAACGCCGGCTCCAGCTCCAACTTCACCGTGCGCCGGATCGCCCACGACGTAGGGGTGGAGCGCACCTTCCCCCTCTACTCGCCCCGCCTGGACAAGGTGGAGGTGGTGCGGAAGGGCAGGGTGCGCCGGGCCAAGCTCTACTACCTGCGTGGCCGCACCGGCCGGGCCGCCCGCATCAAGGAGGCCGCCCGCCCCCAGTAGTGGGTACCGACGCTACTAGACCCGTTCGTCTCTCTCTTGCTACCCTTAGTCTCGCACGAGCATTCGCGTTCAGGAGGGCGTGTGGCAGTCTTACTCATCCGGATGGCCGGCGACCCCGTCCTTCGCCAGAAGGCGAAGAGGGTGCGCACCATCGACGCCTCCATCCAGAAGCTCATCGACGACATGATCGATACGATGCGGGACGCGCCCGGCGTGGGGCTGGCGGCGAACCAGGTGGGCGTGCCCCTGCGCGTCATTGTCATCGAGGTGCCTGAGGAGGACGGCGAGGACCCTCCGCCGGGCGAGCCGCCCCGTCGCCAGCTCTACACGCTCATCAACCCGCAGATCGTGAAGCGCTCCGGCCAGCGACAACCGGACGAGGGCTGCCTCTCCATCCCAGGCTACAAGGCACCCACACCGCGCTCGGTCAGCGTCACCGCCAAGGGGCTGAACCGCGACGGGAAGGAGATCCGCATCAAGGCGGAGAACAACCTCCTGGCCGAGGCGCTGGAGCACGAGATCGACCACATCAACGGCATCCTCTACATCGACCACCTGGAGAGCATGGACCAGCTCGTTAAGATCGAAGACGAAAACGAACCAGAAGATGAGGTGAAGGCCTCCGCCAGAGGCGGGCACGGCCCATGACGCGACGCGCCATCCCGCTGACATCCGCCGTCCGCGCTCTCCTCGCCGCCGCCGGCGCCCTCCCGTCCGAGGGCCTTGGCTACCTGGTCGGCGGCTCCCTGCGCGACGCCCTGCTGGGCCGGCCGCTGGCCGACCTCGATCTCGCTGTCTCCGGGGACGCGCCAGCCTACGCCCGCGCCCTGGCCGACCGGCTGGACGGCCACTTCGTCCTGCTGGACGCCCGGCGCGGCATGGCCCGCGTCGTTCTCGACGAAGGCCCGGTGCGCATCATCGACGTCGCCCCCCTGCACGGCGACATCGACGCCGACCTGGCCCAGCGCGACTTCACCATCGACGCTCTGGGCGCGCCCATCGATGCCCTCGCCGGAGGCGGCCCCGTCACCCTCATCGACCCCCATGGCGGCCTGCGCGACCTGGAGCGCGGCACCGTCCGCCTCGTCTCGGAGCGGGCGCTGGTGGAGGACCCGCTGCGACTGTTGCGCGCCGTCCGCCTGGCCATCCAGCTCGACTTCCGGCTGGCGCCGGAGACGGCCGACGCCCTTCGCCGGGAGGCCGGACGCATCGGCCGGGCGGCGGCGGAGCGCCAGCGCGATGAGCTGGCCCGCTGTCTCGCCACGCCCCGCGCCGGCCAGGCGCTGCGCCTGATGGACCAGCTAGGGCTGCTGGAACACCTCTTCCCCGAAGTGACCGCCGGCCGAGGCGTGACCCAGCCCAAGGAGCACTACTGGGACGTCTTCGACCACGCCATCGAGACGGTGGCCGCCCTGGACTTCATGCTGGCGGAGGAGGAGCCGAGGGGACAGCGCGAGGCCCGACTCTGGCGCGCCCTGTGGGAAGCGCTCACCGTCGAGCCGGGGTTGCGGGAGCACTTAGCCGAAGAGATGAGCGAGGGCCGCTCGCGGGCGGCGCTCCTCAAGCTGGCCGCGCTCCTCCACGACGTGGCGAAGCCGGAGACCCGCGCGCCCGACGCCACCGGACGCATCCGCTTCTTCGGCCACGCCGAGCGGGGCGCCGAGACCGCCCGCCGCGTCCTGCGCCGCCTGCGCTTCAGCCGCCGCGAGGTGGAGCTGGTGGCGACCATGGTGGAGGAGCACCTGCGCCCGGGCCAGCT
>MGOB01000062.1:0-233 GCA_001796995.1 Chloroflexi bacterium RBG_16_68_14
AAGGTCGCCGCTACATTCGACTCTACTCGTCACGTCGTGTATTCCGCGTTGATTCGCACGTACTCGGGCGTCAGGTCGCAGCCCCAGGCGGTGGCGGTCGCCTCGCCCATCCCCAGGTCGAGGCGGATGCGCACCTCGCTGTGGGCCAGCGCCCGCGAGAGGGCGGCCTTGTCGAAGGGCAGGGGCGCGCCGTCGCGGTAGACCTCCACGCCCTGGATCCAGAGGGCCATCCG
>MGOB01000062.1:256-374 GCA_001796995.1 Chloroflexi bacterium RBG_16_68_14
GCGCCGCTGTAGCCGACGGCGTCCAGCACGCGGCCCCAGTTGGGGTCGTTGCCATAGACTGCCGCCTTGAGCAGCATGGAGCCGGCCACCGTCTTGGCCGCCAGGCGGGCGTCCTCCA
>MGOB01000062.1:392-5205 GCA_001796995.1 Chloroflexi bacterium RBG_16_68_14
CGCGCACCTCGATGAGCTTGCTGGCGCCCTCGCCGTCGCGGGCCAGCTTGCGGGTGAGCGTCGTCGCCACCCGCTCCAGGGCGGCGCGCAGTAGCGGCAGGGCCGGGTGCCCCTCGCCGAACCCCGACGCGTCGGGGCCGGCGGCGCCGCTGGCCAGCAGCAGCGCCATGTCGTTGGTGCTGGTGGCGCCGTCGACGGTGAGCATGTTGAGGGAAGCGTCGACCGTCTCCCGCAGCAGCGACGCCAGCAGCGCGGGTTCGACCGGGGCGTCGGTGGTGAGGAAGGCGAGCATGGTGGCCATGTTCACGTGGATCATGCCGGCGCCCTTGGCGGCGCCGCCCACCGAGTAGGTCACGCCGTCCCACACGAACTGCACCGCCGCCTGCTTGGCCACCGTGTCGGTGGTCATGATGGCGTGGGCGAAGGCGTCGCCCCCCCGACTCGTCGGGGTGGGGATGACGTGCTGGACGCCGGCGCGGATGCGCTCCATGGGCAGCAGCCAGCCGGTGACGCCGGTGCTGGCGACGACCACGTCCTCGACGGCGACGCCGAGCTTCGCCGCCGCCAGCTCCGCCATCTCCTGGGCGTCGCGCGCGCCCTGCTCGCCGGTGAGGGAGTTGGCGCAGCCGGTGTTGACGATGACCGCCTGCGCGTATCCATCGGCCAGGTGGCGCTGGGCGAGCCGGAGCGGCGGCGCCTGGAAGCGATTGGTGGTGTAGACGGCGGCGGCGGGACAGCGCCGCTCGGCGCAGAGGAGCGACAGGTCCAGGTGGCCGGGGGCCGAGTCGTCGCGGATGCCGGCGGCGGTGGCCCCGGCCAGGAAGCCCCGGGGCGTGGTGATGGTGCCGTCCGGCACGTCGATGAGGGAAGCGTCCATGGCGGCTACGGGTAGAGGGCGAGCCCGCTCAGCCCGGCCGTCTCCGGCAAGCCCAGCATCAGGTTCAGGCACTGGACGCCCTGTCCGGCGCCGCCCTTCACCAGGTTGTCGAGCACGCTGACGACGATGAGCCGCCCGGCGCGCCCGTCCACCGTGGGGTAGAGGAGGCAATCGTTGCAGCCCAGCGTCTGCTTGGTGGATGGCGGCTGGTCGACGATGCGCACGAACGGGGAGTCGCGGTAGAAGTCGCAGTACAGCTCGCGCAGGCGGGCGACGGCGTCCTTGCCCAGGTCGGCGTCCTGCCGCAGCGACGCGTAGCAGGTGACCAGGATGCCGCGCGTCATCGGGATCAGGTGGGGGACGAAGGTGATGCGCGGCGCCGGTGCTTCCCACAACGCCCCCAGCTCCTGGGTCATCTCCGGCAACTGGCGGTGGCCGCTCAGCCCATAGGCCGAGACGCCCTCGTTCGCCTCCGAGAAGTGGTAGCTGAGGCCCAGGCTGCGCCCCGCGCCGGAGATGCCCGTCTTGCTATCGACCACCATGTCCGGCTCGATCAGCCCGTGCCTCACCGCTGGCGCCAGCGCGAGGATGGCTGCCGTCGCGTGGCAGCCCGGGCCGGCCACCAGCTTGGAGCGGGCGATCTCCTCCCGGTGCAGCTCCGGCAGCCCGAAGACCGCCTCCGCGAGCAGGTGGGGCGCCGGGTGGGCGCCGTACCACGGCTCGTAGTCCTCGAGCCGGCGCAGGCGGAAGTCGGCGCTCAGGTCCAGCACGGGCAGGCCGCGCTCGATGTAGGGCAGGAGCGCCTGAGCGCTGGCGCTGTGGGGCAGCGCCGAGACAACGGCGTCCACCTCGCCCAGCTCTTCCTCCACGGTGAGGCCGAGGGGCCCGAGGTGGGGGAAGACCTCGCCCAGCGGCTGGCCGGCCGCGCTCCGCCCGGTGACGGAGGTAAGCTCCACCTCCGGATGGCCGTGCAGCAGGCGAGCGGCCTCGGCTCCCATGTAGCCGGTGACGTTGATGATGCCGACGCGGACCAAGGCGCGCTCCTCGATGCCAGAAGTACGTTGGAGTATAGCCGCGCCGGATCGAGACGGGCAAGGAACGGTGACCTGAGAACCTTTGAACCTTCGAACCAGCTGGCGTGCCCCCTCTGTCATGCTGAGCGAAGCGAAGCATCCGTTGTCCCCGTCCGCGGTGCTTCGCCAAACGGTCAAGGCCATCATAGAGGCGGAGAGATTCTTCGGGGATTCTATACCTCATGCGGAACTGCTAGGCTGGCGGCATGGGTCAAAAACAAGGCCACTGGCGGCCGCGGGTGCATCGGTTGGTCGAACTCTGGAGGCGATTCTGGTGGCTCGGAACCGGCTTGGGTGCTGTGATGTTGGTCATCGGTCTTCCCAGCCTCTTTCAAGACCTGGCGACTTGGGGCCACTGGCTAAGCCAACCTCCCTGGTTACGGTGGTTGCGCTTCTTCCCATCGGACTGGGTAGCCGACCAAGGCGCGTGGTGGGGCTTTGTTGTCGCTGGCTTCTTGATCATCATTCTGTCCAATCTTCCCGGCCTCCTCCGACTCATCGGAAAATCCGGCTGGGCCATGAATCTCGGCCTTGTCGCAGCCACCGAAACGACCCCAACACCTAGGTCAAGCCCGTTCACTGGCGAATTTATCACTGAGCCTGTACCTGTTCCGGCGGAGGCCCCGAAGATGAATGACGAAACAACGGAAAGCGAGCCGTTTTCACGGAAGGGCTATGAGGAGCGTTACGGTGTCCTCTGGAAAGTACGCTATGTCGCGCGCCGCTACTACGGAGTATTCGCCAGCCTCAACAGCATCATGAATGCGCCGCCGTTGGTGAAGATAGACGGGCCGTTCTGTACACTCGATGGCACTTTGCTGCGTTTCAAGGACTATCACGGCGACCGTCACCTTATGGATGAAGACGACATCAGCGCTCGCGGCGGGTCTTTGTACTGCCCTACGTGCGGTGCGGCTACACGGCCAGACCCAAATTACAGTGACACACGGCCTCTATCGATCTACCGGGATGCAATCCGTAAGGAATTTGTAGACTAACCAATGTCGCTACTTGCTACTGGCTACAAGTTTTCCGTAGGGCAGCACCTCCGAGTCCAACAGCGCCATGAGCTGTCGCGGAACAGGTATTCATTCTCGCGGTTGTTGTACTTGAAGCTGCCTTCATCGAGGTAGGCCGGCACGTCCGGCCCCTTCGACGGGCTGATCTTAGGGGCCGGACAGGGCTAAAGCCCTGTCCCTACGACGTAGTTGCTTTCCGCCTTCCAAGGCCTTTGTCGAACACCCCCGCCGCAGACGGGCAGTCCTTCCGCAGGGGACAGGCCGGGCACTTGGGCCGCTGGGCGGTGCAGGTGCGTCGGCCGTGCTTGATGAGCTGGATGTGGAAGGGGTAGACCTGCTCCGGCCGGAGCATCGGCTCCAGCAGCTCGTGGGCCCGCTCCGCCGTCGAGCGCTCCGGCACCAAACCGAGGCGCCTGGCCACACGGTGAACGTGGGTATCTACGGGCAGCGCCGGCCGGCCCAGCGAGAAAAGGAGGACGCAGGCGGCCGTCTTCGGCCCCACGCCGGGCAGGCTGCGCAGCCACGACCGCGCCTCCTCCAGCGGCCACTCCCGCAGGAAGGAGAGGTCGAAGGAGCCGCAGCGGCCCCACACCTCGCGCAGCAGCGCCTGGAGGCGGGGCGCCTTGGTGGGGGCCAGGCCGCCCGGCCGGATCGCCCGCTCGATGACCCGCACGTCGGCGTCCAGGAGCGCGGGCCAGTCGGGGAAGGCGTCCAGCAGGCGGATGAAGGCGCGGCCGGAGTTGGTGTCGGAGGTGTTCTGGGAGAGGAGGGTGAGCACCAGCTCCGCCACCGGGTCGCGGTGGGGCCGCCAGGGCGCCGTCCCGTACTCGGCGTCCAACAGCTCGATGATGCGCACGGGCGCGAGGGGCCGGCGCGATCTTCGCGCTCGTAAGTGGTGCGGCCTGGCTTCGGGGGAGGCTCGGACTGCCATGTCAGGCCAGGATAGCACGAAGGGGACGAGACGGTCAGCCGAAAGACGTTAGGCCGCCGACCCCTTCCGGCCAGCGCTACCAGACCACCCTGTCCGTGAGGAGAAGAATGCGCTACAACGGAGACCACCATGTCCTCTGTTGCGTATCGCCGCTTCGACGACGATTGGACGAGCGTGGAAGCGTTCCTCTCCAGCCACGGAGAACCTTCCGAGCACGCAAGAGCCGTCTTCGTGCACGAGGAAGTCGAAGCCTGGCTGGCCTTCGATGAGGACGAGCTGGTGGGTTGGATTCTCACCCACCCAGGGCGCTCCGACGACGGCGTTCAGCGCGGCTTCGTCGAAGACGTAGTGGTGGCCCGTAGCCACCGAGGGCACGGCATCGCGCGCCGGCTGATGGAGCTGGCGGAGGCGCACTACCGCGAGCGGGGGTTCGCCGGCATGCAGCTCACCGTCCGCGCGGACAACGCGCCGGCCCTGCGCCTGTACGCCTCGCTGGGCTATACCACGGTGCAGCAGCGCCTGCGCATGTGGAAACAGTTCTCTTAGTCTCTGGGTAATCGCGACCGTGCCTCACCGCAACGCTTGGCTCCGCCTCGATGACGCCGCGCTGATGAAGGAGTGCCGGCAGGAGCGCTACCGGGCGAGCGGCCCCGGCGGCCAGCGGCGCAACAAGGTGGAGACGGCCATCCGCCTCCACCACCGGCCCAGCGGCCTCACCGGCCAGGCCGAGGAGTCGCGCTCGCTCCAGGAGAACCGCATCCGCGCCCTGCGACGGCTCCGCCTGCGCATCGCCCTGGAGCTGCGCGCGCCCTTCGACCTGGAGGCGCCGGAGCTGCCGCCGGAGCTCATCGCTCAGCGCGGCCCGAAGGGCGCCCTGGCCGTCAACCAGCGCAACCCCGCCTATCCCCTCGTC
>MGOB01000062.1:5244-14053 GCA_001796995.1 Chloroflexi bacterium RBG_16_68_14
AGCTACGCGAAGGCGGCCCGAGCGCTGGGCCTGACCACCAGCCAGCTCCTGCGCCTCCTCCGCGCCGACCCCCAGGTCTGGCGCGCGGTCGAGGGGGTGCGGGGCAGTCCCCAGTAGCCCCCTCGCAACTTGATAGCGACCTGTCTCGCATTGTAGGGGCGACCATCTGGTCGCCCAGGGCGAGCAGCCGCTCGCCCCTACAGGCGATCAGCCGTCGGCTACAGCGCGAGGAGGTGGTCCACCAGCGCCTGGGGCGCGGAGAAGAAGGGCGAGTGGCTAGTGTCCATCGAGATCACCTTCTGGCAGGGCAGGTCGGTGTACATGCGCCTCTGGAGCGCCAGCGGGACCGCCCGGTCCTGGAGGCACTCGATGTAGGCGCGGGGCACCCGCCCGAAGTTCTCTTCGGTGACGGAGACGGGCGTGGCCAGGGGGGCCATCGGCTCCGGCGCGAGACAGAGCTTCGCCAGGGTCACGTCCTCGTCCGGGCAGTCGCCGTAGAAGGCGTCGCGGAGCGCCTCCTCTCGCACCATGCAGGAGCTCTGGTCGTCGGCGACCACCAGGTTCGGCACGACCAGCGACGTGGCGTCCTTGCCCGCCACCTGCAACAGCGACTCGCCGCTGCGCAGGAGGAAGGCGGACAGGTAGACCAGCGTCTTTACTTTGTCCGGCCGGCGCTCCGCCACCTCGCTGAGGACGATGCCTCCCCGGCTGTGGCCGACCAGCACCGCCGGTTCGGGCTGGGCGTCCAGGAGCCGGCAGACGTGCTCCGCCCACAGCGCCAGCGAGACCTCCGAGACGGGGGTCTTGTCCTTGCCCAGGCCAGGCAGGTCCGGCGCCAGCACCGTGTGTCCCGCCTTCTCCAGCAGCGGGACCACCTTGTACCAGCACCAGCCTCCGTGCCAGGCTCCGTGGACGAGGATGTACGTGCTCATGAGCGCCTCCTACCCGCCTCCGGAACTTCCACGCACGGCTCGAATGGCGGCTCGGGCGGCCGAGATGATGATAATCCCCGCGCCAAAGACGATGACCACCAGGACGAGCAGCACCAGTCGCAGCAGGACGATGAGCAGCGCCCCCACGAACAGGAGCGGCCCGAAGGGCAGCTTGGCGATCGACAGGAACGCCAGGCGCAGGGAGGTGCCGATATTTTCCAACTCGCCAGCCACCATCTGGGAGAAGTCCTTCAGGTTGACTGCGCCCAAGAGCTGGCGCCAGCCGAAGCCACGCTCCTTCATCGCTTGCCTCCACTGCTGGAGTTGGCAAGAGGCTACACCAGCCGAGCCCGGAATTCAAGGGGGTGCCCCTTACGGCGCCAGCGGCAGCCGTATGATAAAGGCGATCTCGCCGTCGCGCAACGACGCCTCCAGCGTGCCGCCGTGCAGCTCGACCAGGTCCCGGGCGATGGGCAGGCCGAGGCCGGAGCCGACCGAGCCGCCGCCTGGCGCCCGGGTGCGGTCGCGCCGGTAGAAGCGCTCGAAGAAGCGGGGCAGCTCCTCCGGCGAGACATCGGGCGCGGTGTTCACCACCTCGATGCAGGCGCCGCTCGCGTCGACATAGGTGCGCAGGCGCATCTCACCGCCGTCGGGGGTGTACTTGCGGGCGTTGTCCAGCAGGTTCTCCAGGGCGCGCTCCAGCTTGCCGCCGTCGGCGCTCAGGGTGAGGCCCTCGGCCAGATCGGCGCTCAGCCGCACGTTGCGCGCGGCCAGGTCCGGCTCGATGCGCCGGACGGCGCTCTCCACCAGCCGTCGCAGGTCGATCTCGTCGCGCTGGAGGAGCGCCTGGCCCGACTCTAGCTCCGACAGGTAAAGGAGGTCGTTGAGTCGCGCCGTGAGCCGTGACGCCTCATCGTAGATGACGCCGCCCATGCGTCGCGCCTCCGCCTCGTCCCTGGCGCCGCCGTCGCGCAGCGCCTGGGCGAAGCCGAGGATAGAGGTAAGGGGCGTCTTCAGGTCGTGGGAGACGTTGGCGATGAGGGCGCGCATCTGGCTGTGCGCCTCGCCCACCCGCCGGGCCATGGTGGAGAAGGCCTGCGCCAGCCGGCCCACTTCGTCGCGCCGGTCCACCGAGACCTGCACGTCGAAGCTGCCCTCGGCCATCCGCTGGGAGGCGACGGTGAGCCGCTGGAGCGGCCAACTGATGTACTGGGCGATGAGGACGGCCAGCGCGACGGCGATGGGCAGGGCGAGGGCGGCCGCGACGCCCAGCGCCGGTAAGAGCTCCAGCCAGGCACGGGCGACGGTCTCCTCGGGCACGGCCAGCACCAGCCAGAACGGCTCGGCGCCGCGGGGCGGGATCTGGCGGAACTGGCCCAGCCGGCCCGGCAACGCCGAGACCAAGATCAGGTCGCTGGCGGCGCCGGGCTCCCAGGAGACGTAGGGCTGCCCGCGCACCGGCTGCTCCAGCGTCTGCCGGATCTCCTCCGGCACTACCACCTCCTCGCCGGTGAGGCCGCCGGCGCTGTCCGCAGCAACGGTGCCGTCCGTCCGGTCGACGAGGAGGATGCGCACATCGTGCTCCTCCGCCGCCACCTGCACGAACTCGGCCAGCACCGGCTCGGGGTCGCCGCGTCGCTGCAGGAAGGCGAACTCCGCGTAGATGGCCGGGGAGGTGGCGATGACGTGGTCGAGCTCCTGCTCCTCCTGCTCGCCGCGCCGCAGGAAGACGAAGATGCTGCCGGCGAGGGCCAGCGCCGCCAGCACCACCAGCGCGAAGGCGACGATGAGCTTGGTCTGCAGGCTAAAGAGGACGCTCCCCGGCGACGCCATGCTACGCCCCGGCCGCCAGACGGTAGCCAGTGCCCCACACCGTCTCGATGCGCAGCCGGCTGCCCTTCAGCTTCTCGCGCAGCCGCGCCACGTGCACGTCCACCGTGCGCAGGGCGTAAAACGAGGTCCCCCAGACCAGGTCCAGCAACTGCTCCCGGTCCAGGACGACGTTGGGGAAGCGGGCGAAGGTGGCCAGCAGGTCGAACTCCCGGGGCGTAAGGGAGACGGCCTTCCCGTCGACGGCGGCGCTGCGCCGGGCCAGGTCCAGGTGAAGGTCGTCCACGCGCAGCTCCTCCGGCTCCGGCTGGCGGGAACCGCTGCGCGCCCGGCGGAGCACGGCATCGACGCGCGCCACCAGCTCCTCCGGGTTGAAGGGCTTGGTCACGTAGTCATCGGCGCCGAAGCGGAGGCCCGCGATCTTGTCGATGTCGGAGCCGCGCGCCGTGAGCAGGATGATGGGCACATCGTTGCGGCGGCGGAGGGCGCGGCAGACCTGGAGGCCGTCCGGCCCGGGCATCATGATGTCCAGCACTAGCAGGTCGGGGCGGAGCTCGCTGGTCTTGCGCAGCGCCTCGTCCCCATCGAAGGCGGTCTCCACCCGGTAGCCGGCGCGCTGGAGGTACATCGAGACGAGCTCGACGATGTGCTCGTCGTCGTCGGCAACGAGAATCAGCTCAGCGTCTGACGAAGGAACCATCCCGATGTCAGTATATCGGCCAGCCGCGCTGGGCACGTCCCCTCGTCACGCTGGCCATTCCGCCAGCCTGGCCTCCAGCGATAGCTGTTGGCCGTCGCGCACGATTGCGAGCTCCACCGTATCGCCCGGCCCCTTTTGCGTGTCCAGATAACCCGCCAGGTCTTCGACGCTGGCCACGTCCTGATCGTCAGCAGCCACGATGACATCGCCGCTGCCCGGAAGGAACGAGCTTCGCGCTGCCTCCGTCTCCGAGCGGAACGCTCCCCGCAAGCCAGCCTCCTCGGCGGGGCTCCCCGGCTCTACGAAGGTCACATAGACGCCAGCCTCCACCGATAGGTCGAGGTCCTCGGCCAGGGCTGGCGTGACCTCCTGCCCGGCTATCCCTAGCCAGGGGTGGCCTACTGTCGTCCCGGCCAGCATGTCGGGCAGGGAACGCGTAGCGGCATTTACCGGCACCGCGAACGCTACACCCACATTGACGCTGTCCCCGGTGGGGTTCTCCAGCAGCGTGTTGACGCCGATGACTTCCCCCTGACAGTTGAGCAGAGGCCCGCCGGAGTTGCCGGGATTCACCGGCGCATCGGTCTGGATCATGTTGCGGATGGGTCGGGTACTGCCTCCGGGCGCGAACGTGCGGCCCAGAGCGCTAACAATCCCCTGGGTGAGCGTCCCCTCCAAGTTGAAGGGGTTGCCGATAGCGAGGACAGGTTCCCCGACTCGAATATCATCCGAATCTCCCAGGGGTGCGACCATCAGTTGCCGACCGGACACGCCAGCCCTGATGACCGCTAGGTCGTTACCTGGGTCACGCCCAACCACCTGTGCCGGCGCCACCGAGCCGTCGGCAAACTTGACCTCCAGGCTGTTGGCCCCGGCGATGACGTGATCGTTGGTAAGAATCGCGCCCTGTTCATCGATCACAATGCCGGAGCCCGCACCTTCCGTCGGCACTTGGAATGGACTTTGGCCCCCCGCCGTGCTGGTGATAGTGACCACCGATGGCCGGAGCCGATCGTAGATGTCGGCAGCGGAAAGGCAGTCGTCCCCGGCAGCGGCGGTGGTGCTGCTCCCGCCGTTGCTCGATGAGGAAGCTGTCGGGGTGGCAGCCGCCTCCGAGCGGGCCGGAGCGGAGCTCTGCCCGCTGCCGCCAGCGAGCACCGCCAGCGTGATGCCGATAGCCAGGGCCGCGCCCGCAGCGGCGCCGACCAAGGCTGCGACAGTAAGAGTCCTTCGTTGCACAGTGTGCCTCCGTCCTTACTTCTGCACGCTCAGGCGTTCGGTGGCGGACGCGCCGACAATAGGGCCGTTTCTCGCCTCAGCCACGGTGGCCTCGTCGCTGGCGGCAATTAGCATGGTGCGGTCCTCGTCGGCCAACACAAGGGGTGGGTCAGCGCCCAAGCTCATCAAGGCCGCGTCTGAGGCTATCCCAGAACGCACGATCCGGTCGCGGCGGGCCCTCACTCAAAGGTTTCGTTGGCTGCTCTTCCAGCTTCGGCAAAGGTTTTGTTGGCTGCTCTTCCAGCTTCGGCTCGGAGGCAAACAGGTGACCGTCCTTCATCACTATGACGAAGTCGGCTTCTTTGGCGATGGCCTCGTCGTGGGTGGCGATCAAGATCGTGCGGTCCTCGCCTCGTAAGCTGCGGAGGAGTTGGACGATCAGCGCCCCCGTCTTCGAGTCGAGGTTTGCTGTCGCCTCGTCGGCCAGGATCAACGGCGGATCGTTCGCCAGCGCCCGCGCGATAGCGACGCGCTGCTGCTCGCCGCCCGAGAGCCTCGAGGGACGCCGATTGTGGCGGTCGGGTGGTAGTCCAACCCACCCAAGGAGAGCTGCCGCCCGTGCTTGCAGGGTGCCGCTGTTGCCTGCGCCCGCGAGTTCCATGGGGAGCATGACATTCTCGATGGCGGAGAGTTGCGGGACGAGATTGAACATCTGGAAGACGAAGCCCACCTTCAGGCGTCGATAGGCCACTTCGCCGCTGCCACCCAACTGCGCCACGTCTATGCCATCGACGATAAGGCGACCGGAGTCGGGCTTGTCGAGCGCTCCGATCAAGTTCAGGAGGGTGCTCTTTCCGCAGCCGCTGGCCCCCTGGAGAGCGACCATCTTGCCTCTCGGGAGCCGAAAGCTCACTCCGTCCACCGCTCTAACCGTGTCAGGGCCGCTCTTGAAGTGCTTGGTGAGCTGCTCCGCCACGGCGGTGGAGCTACCGAGGTCCGATACGAGGTCCTCTGAGCCTCTACTCATGTCGCAGGACCTCCGCCGGCTTCACGCGACCGACGTACCAGGCCGGCACGATGCTCGCGAGTAACGCCAGCCCAATCGCGATGGCGAGGGCGTAGAGAAAGATCTCCGGAGAGACGGCGACGCCGACGTCCCCCAAAAGCCCGCTTGCCTGGGCAAACCTACCTGCGCCGCCTCCGCCGCCGAAGGTAGGCGTCGAGGGATTGGAAACGAGGCCATTGGCGGCGCTCTGCGCCAGGGGGAACGTCGCCAGGGCGCCGATGAGCGCCGCCGTCACGCTCACCACTACCGTCTCCACTCCGAACTGGCCGGTAACGTGCCAGCCGGAAGCGCCTATCGCCTTGAGGATGCCGATCTCCCTGATCCGCTGCCGCGCCACCAGTCCAATGGAGAACAGGATCACGGCCGCGCTCGCGGCGAGGGCGACGATCATACCCACCTGGCTGCTGCTCTTGGCGTCGCTCAGCGGCGCGCTGATGCTCTGGAAGATCGAGAGCTCCGTGGTGACGTCGACTGTATCGGTTCCTAGCGTCTGGCGGATGTCGTCGGCCACTGCGTTTACGTTATCGACGCTGTCCGCATACACGACAGCATCATCTATCTCGCCTTGGCGCTGGAACAGGTTTTGCGCGGTGGTCAGAGGGATGAAGAGAGCGTTATCCCCGAACTGCGTCCCTGTCGTGTAGATACCGAGCACTTGGAAGGTTGCGCCGTTCATCTCGAAGCTGCTGTCGACCGCCAAGTTGTTTGCGGTGGCGAGCGTCTCGCCGACTAGGGCGACGTCTTGATCGGCCTGGTCGGACGTGAAGACGCTTCCTGCGGTGATCGTTGAGTCCTGGGTGCCAAAGGTAGTCAGAGAAGTGGGATCGTCAGTGCCGGTGATCAGGATGGGGCGCTGGAAGCCACCTTCCTCGGAAGGCATGCCCTGCATCGGGGCGGATACGAGGTCGGTTCCGCTGTAGCGCACGGTGATGTGTCTGGCGATGCCGGCGACATTCGGTATGGACTCGACTTTCGTGATGTCAGCGGCTGTCAGTGCCGTGGGTGTCGCGACCTGGGTAGCGTTGCCGGGAGTGGGCGTGGGCTGATTACCATTCGGGTTGCCGCCCTCGTCCGGCCCACCGCCGAAGAAGCCGCCGCCGAAGCTGCCGGCCGGCCGCACGGTGATGCTAGTTCCCGCCTGGCTCTTGATGTCATCGAGGCGCTTCGCGAAGGCCTGATTGACGGTAATCATGATCAAGGCAAGCCCGACGCTCACAGCGAGCACAGCTACCAACAGCCCCGTGCGCAGGGGACTGCGATAGACGTTGCGCAGGCCGCGAATTATCGTTCTCATAATACCCGCTCCCTTCTCGCCACACGGAAGATCGGAAGGAGGCGCATTGATAGCGGCGCCTCCTTCGTCTCCTCAGCCGTCCGTGGCGACTAGAGCGAAGTGCCTGAGGGGGTGGCCTCGTCCTCCTTCGGGCCGTGCGGCCACCACGGCCCGCCAAAGCCGGGGCCGCCGGTGCTGTCGATCAGGTCGTCCAGCCGCGCGGTGGAGTCCTCGAGCTTCTGGTCGGCCTGCTCCTGGGTGATCCTGCCCTTCTCCACCGCCTGGGCCAGGTACTGCTCCAGCTCGGACAGCAGGAACGCCTTCAGCTTGTCTGCACTGCTGCCCTGCGCGTCGGCGATCTGGGCCAGGCTCTGCCCACTCTTCAGCGCCTCGAACACCTCCTGCGGCTCAAGCCCCAGGAACTCGGCCACCTGGCGCACCACACCGACGCCCCGGTGGTGCGGCCCCGGATGCGGTCGCAGGTGCGGGAAGAGCGGCCCCTCACCCGACTCGATGCGCTCCCGGAGCTCGGTGGCCTTCTCCTCGGTGATGCGGCCGTCGGCCAGTGCCTGGTCCACCAGGCCGAGGGCGGTCTGGCTCAACGCCTGTTCGAGTTTCTCGACGCTGATGCCAAGGTTCTCGGCCAGCCGCGACAGGAACTCCTCGCGCAGGCTCTCCTTCTCGTCGACCGCCGGCGTCTCCCCCGCCTCCACGGTCGGTGTCGCCTCGTCCTCCTGGGCGAGCGAGAAGCCGCCGGCGGCGAAGCCGGCCACCAGCACGGCCACTACGAAGGCGGCCAACACCGCGCTGGCCAGGGGGATCGGTTTCTTGAAGATGCTCACCATTCGTCTCATGACCACAGCCTCCTTTCGCTGCATCCTCTACTACCAGCGTACGCCCCCGAGCGCCGGAAGTCGTTTCGGAGATGTAACAGTCGTCAACGGATAGGGAACGGATTAACGGATGGCGCTAGGCCCTTGTCTTATGGCCTACGCCATAGACGAGGGCCGCGTATAATCGAACCGTAATGGCCACCCTGCCATGGAGAGGGGGTGAGGGCATGACGCGCGAGCAAGTGCGCCTGACGCGCCTGGCGTCCTGCGCCGGCTGAGCCGGTAAGGCGGGCATCGCCACGCTGGCGCAGGTGCTGCGCCCCCTCCAGGAGAGCTTCCGCGCCGCCGACTTCCCCGACCTGCTCATCGGGGTGGAGGGGCCGGACGACGCCGCCGTCTACCGCCTGACGGACGAACTAGCCATCGTCCAGACGGTGGACTTCTTCCCGCCCGTCGTCGACGACCCCTACACCTTCGGGGCGGTGGCCGCGGCCAATGCCATGAGCGACGTGTACGCCATGGGTGGGGAGGTCTTGTTCGCCTTGCAGGTGGTGGGCTTCCCTGAGGACCAGCCGGCGGAGCTGCTGGCCGAGATCTTCCGCGGCGGCGCCGACAAGGTGGCCGAGGCGGGCGGCGTCATCGCCGGCGGGCACACGCTCATCGACGCCGAGCCGAAGTACGGGCTCTGCGTCACCGGCGTCGTCGATCCGAAGGCGATCCTGCGCAAGGCCGGCGCCCAGCCCGGCGACGTGCTGCTGCTCACCAAGCCGCTCGGCACCGGCATCATCCTCACCGCCGCCCGCGAGGACGCCTGTGCTCCCGAGCACCTCCAGGCCGCCGTCGATAGCATGCTGCGGCTGAACCGCCACCCGTCGCACCTGGCGCGGGAGGCGGGCGTCCACGCCTGCACCGACGTCACCGGCTTCGGGTTGCTGGGCCACGCCGAGGAGATGGCGC
>MGOB01000062.1:14063-19059 GCA_001796995.1 Chloroflexi bacterium RBG_16_68_14
GGGCGGGCGGCGCGCGCATCGTGATCGAGTCAGCCCGCGTGCCTGCGCTGCCCGGCGCGCTGGAGTACGCTCGCCAGGGCCACGTCACCGGCGGGGCGGAGCGCAACCGGCAGGGGCTGGCGGGCAAGGTCTCGCTCCCTTCGCCTCGCTCAAGGGCAGGGCCCAAGGGCCTGGCCAAGGACGTGGAGCACCTTCTCTTCGACCCGCAGACCTCCGGCGGGCTGCTGCTGGCCGTCCCGCCAGAGCGGGCGGAAGCGCTGGCCCGGGCGCTGGAGACCGACGGCTTCCTGGGCGCCCGCGTGGGCCGCGTCGAGGAGGGCGCGGGCGTGAGGGTGGAGGGGTAGCGGCGACCCAGTCATGGGCGATTTGGTAGACGCAATTGACGCGGTTTTGGCTGCAAGCGGGGGACTTACGGCTGCCCAGGTTGCCGGCATCCTTCGCGAGCGCGGCTGGCCTGGGCTTACCAAATCTCGGGTGAACTCAGCGCTGTATGGGAACGCGACGCTTTTCCGTAGGACGGCGGACTCGCCGCCAATTTGGCATTCAAGGCAGCAAGTGGCCGCGGAGTCTGCCGATGGACGCGCCCTTGGTGAAGAGGAACGCGGTCTCCTCGCCTACTACGACATAGACCGGCTCCACAGCATCCAGCACATTGCCAACCTCAAGAGTATTGCAAAGCATGGCATACTTTCCAGGAACAGGATCGCCGCACTGCAGCTGCGGACGGTCGACATCTCTGACCCCGACGTCCAAAGAGGCCGAAGCGAGTGGCTCTATGGTGGGCGACCTCTTCACGATTACGTCCCGCTTTTCTTTCGCGCTCTCACGCCCATGCAGTACGTGGTCTGCATTAAGCAAGGAAGGCGCGATGAGGTAGCCGTATTAGAGATTGACGTAGAGGTTTTCGCCGTGCCAGGTGTGATATTCACCGATGGGAACGCGCGTGCAAGTGAGACCAGGGTCTTCGGGGATCTCAATGCCCTGGCGGAACTAGACTGGGAAGCACTGAACACACCCGACGCTTGGAGCAGAGAGTACAAATTGAGGAAGTCTGCTGAAATACTCGTGCCGGACACCGTCCCACCGGGGTTGATAACCCGGGTCTGCTTCACCCACGCCGGCGTAATACCTTCTGGGCTCAAACTGGCTTGCGAACGAGACGAGTCGGTTTTCCCCTAGGACCCGAAGTGAAGAGCAATATCCAGCTAGTCACCGGCGATCTGTTCGCCAGCTCGGCGCAAACACTGGTGAACACGGTCAACTGCAAGGGCGTGATGGGTGCCGGAATAGCAAAGGAGTTTAGGCGCCGGTGGCCTCGCATGTTCAAGGTCTATCGTGATGCGTGCAGGCGAGGTGACGTGCAAATCGGGTACCCACTCCTGTGTATGATGGCAGACAAATGGGTTCTTAATTTTCCCACGAAGAACCACTGGAGAGGGAGATCCCATCTCGAATACATTGAGCGGGGCCTCACAACACTCGTCGCCCACTACTGCGAATGGGGGATCCAATCCATCGCCTTCCCGCAGCTTGGCACGAACTTGGGCGGGCTCGACTGGCGCCATGTCTGGCCCGTAATGAGGGAATACTTGGACTATATGGACATTCCGGTGGAGGTGTATGTGGAGGCGGTTGGGACATCTGCGGATGACTAGCGGGCGTCGCCAGCCTAAACTCTACCGCCAGCTCGCCTCGTGGTTCCACCTGCTCACCGCGCCCAAGGACTACGCGGAGGAGGCGCGGTTCTTCCGGAAGGTGCTGCGCGAAGCGTGCGATCGGCCGCCGCGCACGCTACTGGAGCTGGGCAGCGGCGGCGGCAATAACGCCTCGCACCTCAAGGCGCACTTCCGGATGACGCTGGTGGACCTCTCGCCGGAGATGCTTCGGCTGAGCAAGAAGCTCAACCCGGAGTGCGAGCACCTCCAGGGCGACATGCGCACCGTCCGCCTCGGCCGCACTTTCGACGCCGTCTTCGTCCACGACGCCATCATGTACATGACCACGGCGCGCGACTTGCGGGCGGCGATGGAGACGGCTTTCGCGCACTGCACACCTGGAGGTGCCGCGCTCTTCACACCCGACTGCGTGCGCGAGAACTTTCGACCTTCGACACAGCACGGCGGCCACGACGAGAAGGGTCGCAGCCTGCGCTACCTGGAGTGGACCTGGGACCCCAACCCGAGGGACACCACCTATGTCGTGGACTTCGCCTACCTGCTGCGCAGGGGAGGCGACTCCATGCGCGTCGAGCACGACCGGCACATCTTCGGCGTCTTTCCGCGCGCTACCTGGCTGCGCCTGCTGCGCGAGGCCGGCTTCCGCGCGCGCCGCGTATCCTGGAAGCACGGCGAGATGTTCGTGGGCGTCAGGCCGGCTTCTCCGCGACGATCACGAAGCGGCTCTCGGTCAGCACCAGGCCGTCGCCGGTCAAGCACTCCGCCTCCAGGGCGAGAAGCGCCTCGCCGTCGCGCTCCAGGCTGAAGTCAGGCACCCAGGGCGCAACGCCGAGCAGGTAGACGAAGTCGCCCAGCGAGCGGAAGGCGACGCGCTCCTCGTGCTGGTCCACGCGGAGCACGCGCAGGCCGGCCGCCGCGAAGCCGCGCGCGTACTCACCGAAGATATCGCCGAAGTCGGTCATGCGCGGGATGTGCGTACGCAGCTCGCGCCAGTTGTCGCGGCCAACCTGCTGTGTGACCACGCGGCCGCCCGGGCGCAGCACGCGCGCCACCTCGGCCGGCGCCAGCTCCTCGTGGCGGTCGAGGACGAGATCGAACGACTCGTCGGCGAAGGGCAGGTCGAGGCTGCGGCAGCGGACGACGTCGACGCCGAGCGGCGCGAGGCGGCGGTACGCCACCGGCGCATTCACGTGCCACTCCTCGGTCGCGACGGCGCGCGGCGGTAGCGCGTCGCGCAGGCGCGCGAGCACTTCCCCGCCGCCGGTGCCGAGATCGAGCGCCGAGCGAGCGCCGCGGGCATACTCGCGCACCATCGCTTCGTAGTCCCAGGGCAGCGGCGGGCCGAGGTGGCGCACCTCCAGGTCGCTGAAGTCCCAGCCGGAGAAGCCGCGGGCGCGCTCCAGGTGGGGTCGCAGGCGCTCGATCTCGGGACGCATTACCGCTGGCGCTTCGGCTTGCCCGCCGTCATGAGGCGCCGATTACCAGCTCGACTATCGCCGCCGAAGGTTTCCACTGGCTCCGCAGCAGCCCATAGAGCAGCGTATCCCACCATCGGTCCTTGAAGTACTCGTTCTCCCGCAACCGGCCCTCCTGTCGCAGCCCCAGCCGCTCCAGCACCCTCGCAGAGGCGACGTTGTCAGCGATGCACCAAGACGAGATGCGATGCAGCTCCAACTCCCGGAACCCGAAGTCGACCATCGCGCGCGCGGCCTCGGTGGCATAGCCTCGGCCCCAGCACTCGGGCGCCAGCTCGTAACCGATGTCCGCCTCCCAGTCGTTCTCCGGTTTGCGCCGGATCCCGCAGTTGCCGATCAGCCGCCCGCTGTCCGCCTGGGTAATCGCCAGCTGGAAGCTGCGCCGCGGTCGGTCCGCTTGTTGGTCCAGAAACTTCCGCACGAATGCCCGCGCTTCAGCGTCGGTCCGCTCAGTCCAAGAGTAGAAGCGGAGATAGCGTGGATCGCGTTGATAGGCCAGGACATCCGTCCAGTCATCAGCTGCGAACTCGCGCAGGATTAGTCGAGCCGTGGCGATGCGCATGATGGTTGACCCTTCCTCCTAGCCCTGCCGCTTCAGCTTGCCGGTCTTCTTCGCGTAGGACTCCGCCCAGGCGAAGATGCCCACGCTCGCCGGCACCAGCACCAGCGCGAAGAGCGCCAGCGCGCCCAGCGTCGGCAGCACGTCGGCCAGGCCCTCGCCGTCGATGAGCGCGCCCCGGATGCCGTCGAGGAAGTAGGTGGCAGGCGAGACGACCGAGAGCGCCTGGAGCCAGGCCGGCAGCACCTCCACCTCGTAGTAGACGCCTGAGACCAGGAGGAGCGACGCCTGCACCATCAGGCTCATCTGGGAGCCGCGCTCCGGATAGAGGAGCGGCAGCACCCCGGCCAGCACCGCCAGCGCCGCGACGCTGACGCTGCCCACCACCGCCACCGAGCCCGCCGCCAGCCAGTCGGCCTGGGAGAAGTCCACGTCGAAGAAGAAGAGGGCGATGCCGAAGATGAGGAGGGTGCGCACGGCGCCGTGGAGCACGCCGAATACCGACATCCCCAGCAGGTGGAGGGAGCGCCGCACCGGCGCCATCAGGGTGTGCTCGATGGTGCCCTCCCAGCGCTCCCACTGGACGACCAGGCTGATGTCGTCCAGCACCGCCGAAAGGTAGGCCCAGACCAGGGTGCCGATGAGCAGGAAGAGCACCAGCCGCTGCGCCACTCCGGGCTCGGCCTCGCCCCGCTGGCCGAGCTGCTCGGCGATGAGGGTCACCGCCAGGGTGTTGACCAGCCCGTAGACCAGCCAGACCAGCTCCCAGCCCCAGTAGCGCTTCCAGAGGTTGGCCTGCCGCTCCACGAAGGCCAGGGAGAGGGCCCAGGGCGAACCGCTGGCGAAGGCCCGTCCCGAGATGCTAGCCATCGACCATCACCTCCTCGTCCTCCTCCAGCCGGTGGCCGGTGAGCTCCAGGAAGACCGTCTCCATCGACACCTCCTCCACCGGCCGGCCGCGGGCGACGGCCGACCGCAGCTCGAAGGGTGTCCCCTCAGCGACGATGCTGCCGCCCGCCAGGAAGGCGATGCGGTCGCAGAGGCGGTCCGCCTCGTCCATGTCGTGGGTGGTGAGCAGGATCGTCGCGTCGTGCTCATCGCGCACCTCGCGGATGAACTGTTGCACCTCGCGCTTGCTGGCCGGGTCGAGCCCGGTGGTGGGCTCGTCCAGCAGCATGAGCACGGGCGAGGTGAGGAAGGCGCGGGCGACGGCCACCTTCTGCTGCTGGCCACGCGAGAGGTGGGTCATCGGCTCGTACAGCCGGTCGGCCAGGTCAAGGCGGGCC
>MGOB01000062.1:19082-28857 GCA_001796995.1 Chloroflexi bacterium RBG_16_68_14
CCGCCGGTCAGGCCGTAGATGCGCCCGAAGAAGAGCAGGTTCTCCAGCGCCGACATGGTGCGGAAGAAGGACGGGTCCGGCGACACCCGGTTGATCAGCCGGCGCACCTCCAGCTCGTGATTATGCGCGCTCAGGCCGAAGACGCCCACGTAGCCCTCGTCCGGCGTCAGCAGGGTGCTGATCATGCGCACCAGCGTCGACTTGCCGGAGCCGTTGGCGCCGATCACGCCGTAGATCTCGCCCCGCTCAACGCGGAAGGAGACGTTGCGGACGGCAGGGACCGGCTCCTTCCGCCGCCGCCACAAGAGCCGCCTTGCGCCTCCGAAGGACTTGCTGAGGTTGATCACCTCCAGCGGTATGGTATGCATGGCTACTGCGCTCCTCATCAGCTCTGGACACACAAAAACCCACTATCTCCGCTCGATAGTGGGTTGGGACGAATGCTGCCTAGTTTCGTTAGCTCAGATGTCGGGCCTCCCGCGGGGCACACTCATCCCACCCACCACGCGAACACCATCGCCAACCGTAATGACACGGCCGACGGTGTTCGCGCTGACAGGGTTGCTCAGCATGCCCACGGTCCGTCCTTCTGAGGATGGCTGTATCGTACACGGAGCGCGCCGCCAAGTCAAGCGAACACGGGGCCAGCGGATTCTCCACCCCCGCCTAAAGGCGGGGGCATCCATGCTCCTGCCCCAGCCTTCAGGCTGGGGTCGTGAGTCGGACGGGGCCCGGGGCCTGCCTCACGACATCGCCCGCAGCAGGCGGACCCGCTCCTGGATGGGCGGGTGGGTGGAGAAGAAGTTGTTCAGGAAGCTCCGGTGCTCGCGCAGAGGGTTGTTGATGTAGAGGTGGGCCGTCGCCTTGTTCGCCACCTCCAGCGGGTCCGGATCGGCCGCGATCTTCTCCAGCGCGCGGGCCAGCCCCTCCGGGTGGCGGGTGAGGAGCGCGCCCGAGGCGTCGGCCAGGTACTCGCGCTGGCGGGAGACGGCGAAGCGAATGAGCTGGGCGGCGATGGGGGTGAGGATGGCCGCCACCAGCGCCACAGCGTAGACGATGGCGACGGCGGATCCACCGCTCCGGCCCCGGTTGCTGGGCCGCCGGCCCGCGCCGAAGTAGGTGAGGCGCAGCAGGAAGTCGGCCATGAGCGCAGCCAGCCCGACGAGGACGACGACGATGGTCATCACCCGGATATCGTAGTTCCCGACGTGGGAGAGCTCGTGGGCGATGACCCCCTCCACCTCCAGCGGCTCCAGCTTCTGGAGGAGGCCTCGGGTGACGGCGATGGCGGCGTGCTCCGGGTCGCGGCCGGTGGCGAAGGCGTTGGGCGAGCCGTCCTCGATGACGTAGACCCTGGGCATGGGCAGCCCGGCGCCGATGCACAGGTTCTCGACCGTGCGAAAGAGCTCCGGCTCCTGCTCCTTGCCTACCTCTCGAGCTCCGGAGATGCCGAGGGCGATGCTGGCCGAGCTGTAGTAGCTGACGATGGCGAAGATGAGGAAGGGGATGATGAGCAGCGGCGCGTACGGGTAGGGCAGCCCCAGCACCAGCCCGATGGCGATGGAGAGGCCGGCGAGCAAGAGGACGAAGGCGCCGAGGAGAATGAGGGTAGTACGCCGGTTCTGGTCGATGCGGTCGTAGATGAGGACGCGCTGCTCCGCCATGGGGTTGCGGCAGCGCTACGTAGTAAAGCTGACTTGCACGTCCTCGCGGGCCGTCTCTTCCGCCTCGAAGAACTCGAAGGGCGCGAAGTTGAAGATGTTGGCGATGACGACGTTGGGGAACACTTCGATGCGGGTGTTAAAGTCCATCACGTTGCGGTTGTAGAACTGGCGGGCGAAGGCGATCTTCTCCTCGATGTCGGAGAGCTCCTGCTGGAGGGCGAGGAAGTTCTCGTTGGCGCGCAGTTGGGGGTAGTTCTCCGCCACGGCGAAGAGGGAGCGCAGCGCGCTGGTGAGGGCGCTGTCCGCCTGGGCCGCCTGGGCGGCGCCGCCCGCCTGCTCCAGCATGGCGCGGGCGCGGGTGACGTTCTCCAGCACATCTTTCTCGTGGGCGGCGTAGCCCTTCACCGTCTCCACCAGGTTCGGGACCAGGCTCGCCCGCCGCTTGAGCTGCACGTCGATGCCGGCCCACGCCTCTCGGGTACGCATCCGGGAGCGAATGAGGCCGTTGTAGGTGCCCAGCATGAAGAGGGCAAAGAGCACGACCACCCCTAGAAGCACCGCCAGGACGATGATGACAGCTATCATACTCCCCAACTCCTCTCAGGCCCCAAAAGCCCCCGCTATTCTACCACAAGCGCCAGCCCAAGTTGACGGAACCAGTGGAACCGGCTTTAATGCAGGATCACCAGACTTTGGTACAGGATCATCTCTTCCAGGAGCCCGCCATGGTCACAGTCCAGTACAATCCGTTCATCCCCGAAGTCCACGCTGACCCCTACCCGCTCTACCACCGCCTCCGCGAGGAGAACCCCGTCCACTGGAGCGAGCTGCTGGAGGCGTGGGTGCTCACGCGCTACGACGACGTAGTCGCCGTGCTGAAGGACAAGCGCTTCTCCGCCAACCGCAGGCAGGCCCGCAACCGCTTCGTCCAGCAGGCCGCCGCGATGCAGGAGCAGGGCGGCCCCCTCACCGGCGCCGCCACCATGCTCTCCTCCGACCCGCCGGAGCACACCCGGCTGCGCGGCCTGGTGAGCAAGGCCTTCACCGTCCGCGCAATAGATGCGATGCGCCCCCACATCCAGGAGATCGTGGATGAGCTCCTGGACGCCGTGCAGGAGCGTGGGCGCATGGACATCATCCAGGACCTGGCCTACCCGCTGCCCGTCATCGTCATCGCCGAGATGCTGGGCGTGCCGCCGGAGCGTCGCGACACCTTCAAGCGCTGGTCGGACGACCTGGTGGCGACGCTGGGCGGCCCCCTGGTGGCGCCGGAGGTGCAGGAGCGCGCCCGCCGGAGCGCCCAGGAGATGGCCGACTACTTCCGCTCGGTCATCGAGGAGCGCCGCCGCGAGCCGAAGGAAGACCTGCTCAGCGCCCTCCTCGCCGCCGAGGAGCGCGGGGAGGTGCTGAGCGAGGAGGAGCTGCTGGCCACCTGCATCCTCCTCCTGGCCGCCGGCAACGAGACCACCACCAATCTCATTGGGAACGGCGTGCTGGCGCTCCTGCGCAACCCCGACCAGTTGGAGCGGCTGCGCGCCGACCCCTCGCTCACCGAGTCGGCGGTGGAGGAGTTCCTCCGCTACGACGGCCCCGTCCAGGCGACCGGCCGCGTCGCCATGGAGGACATCGAGATCGACGGTACGGTGGTCCAGGAGGGGCAGGTCGCTATGTGCATGCTGGCGGCGGCGGACCGCGACCCGGCCCAGTTCCCGGACCCGGACCGGCTGGACGTCCCCCGCCAGGACAACCGGCACGTCGCCTTCGGCTTCGGCATCCACTTCTGCCTGGGGGCGCCGCTGGCGCGCGTCGAGGCGCAGATCGCGTTCCCGGCGCTGCTGCGCCGCATGCCGGACCTGCGCCTGGCCACCGACCAAGTGGAGTGGGGCGGCACCTTCATCCTGCGCGGGCTGAAGAAGCTGCCGGTGGAGTTCGATACGTAGGCGTAGTGCTGGGGGCTGCTATTGAACCGCGTACAGGCGCCATTCGTCCGGGACGCCCTTGAGGCGATGTGCCCCTCGATCGGCGAAGCGCAGCTGTGACCCGGCCACGAGGTCCTTGACGGTGCTGGAAACGAGCACTTCGTCAGGGCCGGCTATGGCCGCCACGCGGGCTGCGATGTGCACCGCGATACCGCCCACGTCGTCGCCCATCAACTCACACTCGCCAGTGTGAAGCCCGGTGCGGATCTGAAGTCCCAGCGGGCGCACTCGCTCGCGGATCGAACAGGCGCATCGTATCGCGCGCGCGGGCCCATCGAAGGTGGCAAGGAGGTCGTCGCCTCTGGTGTTCACTTCACGGCCACTGAAGGCGGTAAGTTCTTTGCGCACGGCTGCGTAGAAGTTGCTCAGCAGCTCGCGCCATCGGCGGTCGCCCAGCTCAACGGCCCGCTCAGTGGAAGCGACAACATCGGTGAACATCAGGGTGGCGAGCGCGCGGTCCGGCTCCGGGCGCTGCCGCGTGCCGGTGATGAATTCCTCGATCTCGTCGAGAAGGTGATCCAGGACGTCCTCATCAAGCGCCTGGATCATGTGGTCCTCGCCCGGGAGCTCGACGTACTTCGCTCCCGGAATGTGCTGGGCCAGGTAGCGCCCGGCTTCGACGGGCACGAGCGCGTCACCCACGCGGTGGAGGATCAGGGTGGGCACCTGGATCGAAGGCAGAATGTGGCGGACATCGATCTCGTAGAGGGCCCGGAGGAGCGCCACGATGGCCCCGGGACTCGCCGAAGCTCGCTCCAGCTGAGCCCACCAGCGGACGAATGCTTCATCCTTGGCGCGACTCGGCGCATTGAGCGGGACGAGGATGCCCTGTCCCCAGTGTCTCTCCACTTGGTCAAGCATCGCCGCGAATTGTTCGGCGGTCACGCCCCAGGGCTCTTCCCGCACCGACGCATAGGCGCCGAACAGCACGAGGGCTGAAGTGCGCTCCGGATAGGTGGCGGCGAACAGCAGCGACATCGCACCACCTTCCGACCAACCGCAGATGGTCGCGTGTTCGGAACCAACCGCGTCCATCACGGCGAGCACGTCGCCGATCCGCTCTTCGAGCGTCTGTTCGCCAACGCGATCGGAGAGCCCCTGTCCGCGCTTGTCGAAGACGATGACCCGGGAGAATGAGGCGAGCCTTCTCAATAGATACTCGTTCGTCGGGAACTCCCAGAAGAGCTCAACGTGCGAGGTCATTCCTGGGATCAGCACGATATCGTGCGGGCCGTCGCCGACGACCCGGTAGGCGATGTGAACGTCCCCGCTCTTGGCGTATTTGACTTGGGCTTCCATCGCGTCCTCCGGCTGCGCCAATTCTAGCGCACCATGGCGACACGACTCCACATCCTACGAAGGCTGGCGCCTCGCAGGATGGCCGGACTCCGTTGCGGGTCCAGCGCTCCCCTCTCGCAGCGCCCCCGCCCCAATTGACACCTTCTCGCTCCCCGTGCTAGGCTGCTGCCACGATGCACTACCACCTGATGGCGATGCCCCAGCCCCGAGGCGGCCTTCCCCAGGAAGGACGCGGCTCGGGGCACCTCCCCTAACCAACAACATCCCCGAATTGGGGAGGAGGTATCGTCATCATGTCGTTCACTAGCGCCTTACGTTGTCGAGAGTGCAAGCGGGAATACCCGCTCGACCCCATCTACGTCTGCGACTTCTGCTTCGGGCCGCTGGAGGTGGTCTACGACTACGAGGCGATGCGCCAGGCCCTCTCCCGCGAGAAGATCGAGCGCGGGCCGCTCTCGGTCTGGCGCTACGCCGACCTGCTCCCCTGCGAGGGCGAGCCGGTCGACATCTGCGCTGGCTTCACCCCGCTCCTGAAGGCCGGGCGCCTGGGCGAGGAGCTGGGCCTCCGCCACCTCTACCTGAAGAACGACTGCGCGAACCCGACCTGGTCCTTCAAGGACCGGGTGGTGACGGTGGCCGCCACCAAGGCGCGGGAGTTCGGCTTCGGGACGCTGGCCTGCGCCTCCACCGGCAACCTGGCGAACAGCGTCGCCGCCCATGCCGCCCGCGCCGGGCTGGAGGCCATCGTCTTCATCCCGTCGGACCTGGAGCGGGGGAAGATCGTCGGCTCCGCCATCTACGGCCCTACCCTGGTCGCCGTGGACGGCAGCTACGACGAAGTGAACCGCCTCTGCTCGGAGCTGGCCGGCAAGTACCCGTGGGCCTTCGTCAACGTGAACATGCGCCCCTACTACGCGGAGGGGAGCAAGACCCTGGGCTACGAGGTGGCGGAGCAGCTGGGCTGGCGCGCGCCCGACCACTGCATCGTGCCCATGGCCTCGGGCTCTTTGTACGTGAAGATCTGGAAAGGGCTGCAGGAACTGGCTAAACTGCGGCTCATCGATAGCGTGCACACTAAGATGTCCGGCGCGCAGGCGGCGGGCTGCTCGCCCATCGTCAGCGCCTGGGAGGCGGGCACGCCTAACATCCGGCCGGTGCGACCGCACACCATCGCCAAGTCGCTCGCCATCGGCAACCCGGCCGACGGCTACTACGCCCTCCAGGTGATGGCCGAATCGGGCGGGTTCGGCGTGGCGGTGAGCGACGAGGAGGTGGTGGAGGGGATCCAGCTCCTCGCCCGCGCCGAGGGCATCTTCGCCGAGACGGCGGGCGGCGTGGTCATCTCCGGCCTGAAGCGGCTGGTGGAGGCCGGGCGCCTGGGCCGGGACGAGGTGGTGGTGGCCTTCATCACCGGCGCCGGGCTGAAGACGCAGGAGGCGGTGACGGAGGCGCTGAGCCCGCCCTTGCACGTGCAGCCCACCATCGCCTCCTTCGAGCAGGCGCTGGGAGAGCGGAGCGGAGTGGGCACGCAGCGGACGGCCGACAGGGCCTCGTAGATCAGGAGGGGCAGATGGCGACACAACGGGTCAAGTTCACTTTCCCCCAGGAGCTCATTACCTTGCCCGTCATCTACCAGCTCGGCAAGGAGTTCAACGTGGTCACCAACATCCGGCGCGCCGACGTGACCGCGGACCGGGGCTGGGTGGTGCTGGAGCTGGAGGGCGACGCGGAGGAGATCGAGCGGGGGCTGGCGTGGGTGGCCGCCAAGGGCGTCCGCGTCGACCCCGTCCAGGGCGACATCGTAGAGGGATGAGCGTTCCAGCCATAGATGGGCACAGGTGAGTCACAGATTGGGATGGTGGAGGGGCAGGACGCTTACGTCTGTGCCGATCTGTGCTAATCTGTGGCTAAAGCAAGCGAGGTTCGTATGGCCGTCACCGTTCGCATCCCGACGCCGCTGCGCAAGCTGACCAACGACCAGGAGACCGTCTCCGCCAACGAGAGCAGGAGCCTGGCGGAGCTCATCGACGCGCTGGAGGAGCAGCACCCCGGCCTGAAGGAGCGGCTCTGCGACGAGACGGGGGAACTGCGCCGCTTCGTCAATATTTATGTCAACGGCGAGGATGTGCGCTTCCTCTCCGGCCTCCAGACCCCCATCGAGGCGGGCGCGGAGGTGAGCATCGTCCCCGCCGTGGCGGGGGGCACGGGTGAGGCGGCGGACTGAACTCTGCGGCCTGGTTTGCTGTCGAGCCACGTCGAATACGGACAGAAGCCATGACCACATCAGCCCGTGGCGACCGCAGTTCCCTCCGGACGAAGCGCACCATCCTCAGGCGTAAGCCCGAGCGCGGCGCGCACAACTTCGAGACGATCGCGAGCATCCTGGACGAGGCGCTCTACTGCCATATCGGCTCCGTCGCCGAGGGGCAGCCCTTCGTCGTGCCCACTGGCTACGGCCGTGACGGCCGCACCCTGTACATCCATGGCTCAGCGGCCAGCCGCATGCTCAAGTCGCTGTCCAGCGGGATCCCGGTCTGCGTCACGGTGACGCTGCTCGACGGGCTGGTGCTGGCACGCTCCGCATTCCGCCATTCGATGAACTACCGATCGGTGATGATCTTCGGCGTGGCGCGCAAAGTGGCCGGCGAGGAGAAGCTACGCGGCCTCAAGGTGATCACGGAGCACATGGCGCGCGGGCGGTGGGCCGACGCGCGGCCGCCGACGCGGCAAGAGCTGAAGGCGACGGCGGTGCTGCGGCTCGACATCGACGAGGCGTCGGCGAAGATCCGGAGCGGCCCACCATTGGTCGACAAGGAGGACCGTGGCCTGCCGGTCTGGGCGGGCGTGCTCCCGTTCGCCCTGGTGCCTGGCCAGCCGGTGCCGGACCCGCAGCTCCCGCCGGAGGTGAAGCTGCCAGCGTACCTCGCCGCGTATCGCCGGCCTCAGGGACACCGGCGAGCGTAGTCGAGGCGGGCCGTTCCTTGAACCGGAGCCGCCGCCCGCGTACGATGGCCTCGCCATGGGCATCCTGGGCTTCGGCTGGCGGAAGGAGGCGCTCCGACAGCGCTTCTACCCTTCCGGCTTCCGCGGGATGTACGACCGCCTCCAGGACGCCATCGAGGAGTACGTGCGTCCAACGGACGTGGTGCTGGACGCCGGCTGCGGCAGCGGGCGCGTCTTCCAGCATCGACTGGCCGGCCGCGTCCGCCGCGTCATCGGCGTCGACGTCACCGATGAGCCGCGCGCCAACCCGAACATCGACGAGGCCGCACGAGGCGACCTGGGCGCCCTCCCCCTACGGGATGAGACCTTCGACCTGGTCCTGATGAGCCACGTGGCGGAGCACCTCTCGGAGCCGGGGGCGGCCTTTCAGGAGGTGGCGCGCGTCCTGCGGCCGGGCGGCCGGCTGCTCCTCCTCACGCCCAACCGCTGGCACTACGTGCCGCTGCTCGCCCGGATGCTCCCCCACCGGCTGCACGTCGCCTTCAACCGCTGGCGGGGCGTGGACGCGCGCGACGTCTTCCCGACGGTCTATCGGGCCAACACGGCGCGCCGCCTGCGCGTGCTGGCAGAGGAGGCGGGGCTGGCAGTCGAGCGGCTGGAGCGGTTCGAGACGGAGCCGGAGTACCTCGCCTTCCACCTCGTTCCCTACGCGCTGGGCGTCGCCTACGAGCGGCTGGTGAACCGCTTCGCCGCCCTCGCGCCCCTGCGGGTGAACCTGCTGCTGGTGGCGCGTAAGCCGTAACCGGATGTAGGGGAAGGCTTCAGCCTTCCCGCGGCTCGTCCCTCTACCGGAGCGACGCAGCGGGCGACCTGAAGGTCGCCCCTACATGCCCCGCCCCTCGCTGGTCAAATTGGGCCGCCCAAAGCCGCCCTCAGCCAACCGGCGTAAGGGAGCCCCCGCCCCGAAATCAGGGTAACCCCCGATAGTCGTCTCCCCTAGGTGGTGGCAGAGTGCTCTTGCAGGGCAAGCGCCGACGCCGGCCGTTCCGGGGGAAGACGGCGTCCCGCAGGCCAGGTCGAGCGAATGCAGGCGAGGAATCTGTAGAGATGATGATGCGAGCATGCGCCGCCGGAGCCATCGCGGCCGTCGCCGCCCTGCTGCTCCTGCCAGAAGCAGTCCTGGCCAGCAACGGCCTGCCGCCGGAGCTGGAGTACCGCGGCGGCGACCTGCTGGCGCAGGCGCTGGGCGGCGTGGGCGGCGCCTTCCTTACTCTCGCGGCCACCTACTGGGTCGCCAGGAGGCGGGTGAAAGACTAGCCACCACGGACACGCCCCCGGCGGCCGGTAGAGGTCTCCCTTCCTTGGCAGCTCCCCTCCCGACAGACATGAGAGGGGAGCTGCCTATGCCATGCCCCTATCAGGGGGCTGAAAAACCCTCAGACACGCAATGCTGATCTTTCCAACCCGCCCGCCCAGGGAGGTTATTGGAATCTGGGGGGACCCCCCCCCCCAGACCCCCCGGCAGGGGGCCGCGCCCCCTGCACCCCCGCTTTTCAGCACCCTGCTATTCTCTCGCCTCTTGTACTTCGACGGCCTGCATTGACAGTGGGAACGCTTCCATATTCAGGAGGGCACTCAAACCTTCCGTGTTCAGTCGCACGCTTAGCTCTTCTGCATCCTCCTGGCTCAGGCCCTCGATGACGGCCGCCGTCATGATCACGCTCTGCACGTTCGGGGCGATGGGCAGGCCGTTGCTGTCCAGGATCCGCTGGCCGTCCAGGAAGGGCGCCAGCGGGTAGGTGCGCTCCGCCAGCCGCTGGGTCACCAGCTCTGAGATGTCCTGTCCTTCGCTGGTCCACTCGAACTGGAGGATGGGCTGGCGGAGGACGG
>MGOB01000062.1:28938-30102 GCA_001796995.1 Chloroflexi bacterium RBG_16_68_14
GCTGCCAGACGATCCGCTCGGACGACGGGTTATCGGCTAACTGCGGCGTGCCGGAGCGGGCCCAGGGCGCGAACTCCACGACGCCCCCTTCGACCACGATGTTGCCCTGCTCGTCTCGCACCGGCTCGCAGCTCTGCGGCTGGTACTGCACCGTGCCCTGGCGCACGATGGCGACGTCGCCGGCTGCGTTGGTCACCGGCTCGCAGAACTGGAGGAGGGCGGTGCGCCCGATCTTGTCGATCGCCTCCCCCGGCTCGATGCCGGGGAGCTGGACGGAGAGGCGCTTGCTGCTCAGCACGTTCACCTCTGACTCGGCGACGCCGAACTCGTTCACCCGCCGCTCAACGATCTTGCGGGCACCTTCCAGGGCTTCGTCCAGGTTCTCCACCTGAACGCCCTGTTCCGGCTCCAACACCAGCCGGGTGCCGCCCCGCAGGTCCAGCCCCAGGCTCATCGCCCGTCGTTCGATCGTCTCGAGGCCGAAGGTGCCGCCTTCGATGGTAGGGAAGGCGAACTTGATCCCCTTCCCCGCTGGCCAGGGGATGAAGTCCGGCAGGTAGCGGTTGGGCTCGGACGGCCAGACGGTGATGACGCTGAAGCCGGTCAGCCCGATGACGAGCAGCAGCAGGATCCGGTTCCACCAGCGGCTCATGGTTCGCTAGGCTCCCTTCGCTTCCTCCCGCCGCTCGACCGGCTCCTCAGCCGTCCCTACCCGGCGGGCGATGGCGCTGGTCAGCGCTCGCACCTCCAGCCCGTGTCCTAGCTCCAGTATAAGCTGCACAGGCCCCTCCTCCGGCGTGTGGATCTCCTTGATGCGGGCGAAGAAGCCGGCGGTGGTGATCACCTCGTCGCCCACGTGCAGGTCGCGGATGGTCTCCTCCAGGCGCGTCTGCTCCTGCCGGGCCGGCCGGATGAAGATGACGTAGAAGGCGGCCATGACGGCCAGGATGACGACGAAGGAGATCTCGGCGGTGTTCACGGGCGTCCTCCCGCGCCGGCCAGCGCAGGCTCCGCCTCGACGCCGCCGTGCTGCCCGCGGACGAAGGCGAGGGCATCCTCGCGGCTGGCTACCTCGCCGCTCGCCAGGGCCTCCTCCAGGGCGGCCAGCAGGCGGCCCACCTCCGGCCCCGGGCCGATGGCCAGCGCTGCCATGACGTCGTCGCC
>MGOB01000063.1:0-1203 GCA_001796995.1 Chloroflexi bacterium RBG_16_68_14
CGATCTTTCGCTACCACCCGGCGGAGGTGGCCCACGCCTTCGCCTCGCTCGGCGTGCTCTACCCTGGTCGCGTCTTCCTCGGTGTCGGCACCGGCGAGGCGCTGAATGAGGTGCCCTTCGCAGGCTGGGGTCGCTACCGCGAACGGGCAGGGCGGCTGGTGGAGGCGATCCGCATCATCCGCCGCCTGTGGACTGGCGATTGGGTGGACTTCGACGGTCGGTACTACCAGGTGCGCGGAGCGCGGCTCTACGACCGGCCCGCCCAGGCCATCCCGATCTACGTCGCTGCGTCGGGCGTTGGGAGCGCCCGCATCGCTGGGCGCGAGGGCGACGGCTGGGTGACCGACCACGGCACCCTGCGTCGCGGCGAGGCGCAGAAGCAGGCGTTCGTCGAGGCGGCTCGTGCCGCCGGCAAGAACCCCGATGCCATGCCCCGCATCACCGAGCTCTGGGCCGTCGTCGGCGACCGGGAGGAGGCGCTGGCGGCCGCCCGCCTGTGGCAGTTCATCCTCGCGTTCCCCGGCATCGTCGACGTGGCTGACCCGCGCGAGGTGCAGCGCCAGGCTGAGGAGCGCGTCACGCCGGAGCAGGTGGCTGATACCTGGGTCGTCAGCACCGACGCAGCCGATCACGTCGCCGCCGTGCGCGAGCTGGCCGCCGCTGGCGCGACACACATCTTCCTCCACTCGCCGCAGGCCGACCAGCGCCGCGTCATCGACTTCTACGGGCGCCACGTGCTCCCGGCGGTGCGAGGCCGCTAGCCCGCCGCAGGCGGGCTAGCGGAAGGGGAAGAGGGGCAGCCCCGCGACGTCGAGGTCGAACGCGAGGACGCGCTCGTTGCGGGCGTCGGTGACGAAGAGGCTGCGGCCGCCGGGGCCGCCGAAGCAGCAGTTGGTGAGCATGGAGCCCGCGCCGCAGGGGAGGCGGTCGACGCAGCGGCCCGCGCTGTCGAAGACCTGCACCTCCTGGGCCACGGTGGCCGCCAGGTAGAGGCGGCCCTCCACGTCGAAGCACATGCCGTCCGGGAAGCCCGGCTCGGTGCGACAGAACTCCTGCGGCTCGCCCAGCCCGTCGGCCCGTACCGGGTAGACCAGCACCCGCTGGCGAAAGGTCTCCGCCACGTAGAGCTGGGAGGCGTCCGGCCCGAAGGCGATGCCGTTGGCGAAGGCCGGGCCCTCCGCGAGAAGTTGCGGCGCTCCGTCT
>MGOB01000063.1:1316-5641 GCA_001796995.1 Chloroflexi bacterium RBG_16_68_14
CCAGGCCTTCCGCCAGGTAGCGCACCGCGCCGCCGGCGATGGCCAGGATGCCGGGCGTCGCCTGGTTGGGCGAACGCTCGCCCATGCCGTAGATCCCGCCATTCTGGGCGACGTAGAGGGCGCCGTCCTGCCCCTCGGTCATGCCATTGGGGCCGCCGCCCGTCTCCGCCAGGACGGGGGCCGTGCCGTCGCCCACCTCGTAGACGACGCCGTGGCTGATGGAGGTGACCAGCAGCCGGCCATCGCTGGCCCAGACGGGCCCTTCGGTGAAGCCGAGGCCGCCGGCGACGACGCGTGGCGAGACCATAGCTACTGGCACCTCCTACTGGTACACGGGCTGTCCGGAGGACCCGATCTCCCTGACCGAGCGCAGGTCCTGGGCGGCGCCGGCGGCGATGGAGCCGATATCGGACGAGACGGTGATCATCCGGTAGCCGGCCTCCACGTGCTTGGGGGCCAGGGCAGCGCTGGCGTGGATACCGGCGATGATCCCGTGGCGGCGGCACGCCTCCGCGATGCGGTGCCGTGCCTCCTGGAACCCCGACGAGTCGGGGTGGTCCATGCGCGGCGGTAGGCCCAGGGTCAGACTCAGGTCGGCCGGGCCCACGTAGACGGCGTCGATGCCGGGCACGGCCAGGATCTCCTCCAGGTTCGCCAGCGCCGTCGTGGTCTCGACCATGGGGATGCAGGCGATCTCCTCGTTGGCGTGGCCCGCGTAGTCGGCGCCGGCGTAGTAGGCGGCGCGGATGGGCCCGTAGCTGCGATAGCCGTCGGGAGCGTAGCGGCAGGCGCCCACGGCGGCCTCCGCCTCCCCCCGGCTGTTCACCAGGGGGATGATGGCACCGTAGGCGCCGGCGTCCAGCATCTTGCCGATGATGCCCGGCTCGTTCCAGGGCACGCGGACGAAGGGGATAGTCGGGGTGGTCGAGATGGCCTGGAGCATGGTGACGGCGGCCTGGTAGTCGATGACGCCGTGCTGCATGTCGATGCAGAGCCAGTCGAACCCCTGATGGGCCATCACCTCCGCCGAGAAGGCGCTGGGGATGGAGAGCCAGGCGCCGTAGGTGACCTTGCCCTCCCGCCACGCTCGCTTCACCGTGTTCTCACGCACGCGTCACCTCTCAGTCACGATCAGTGGCCACCTTCGAGCAGCCGCCGCAGGCCCTCCGCGCTGCACTCCGGCGACCGGGCGAAGTCGATGATAGGGCGCTCCCGCTGTTCCACCTCCGCCGCGGCCTGGGGCAGGTCGCGGACGATCTCCAGGGGGATGGAGATGACGCCGTGCCGGTCGCCGTGGAGGAGGTCGCCCGGGCGCACCTCCAGCCCACCCACCCGGACGGGCGCGCCTACCTCCACCAGGTGGACGTAGGCGTGCGAGACGAGCACGCACGACGCGAAGAAGTGAAAGCCGGTCGCCCGCACCTCGTCCAGGTCGCGGACGCCGCCGTTCGTGACGGCGCCCACGCAGCCGAGCCCCTGGTAGATGCTCCCGTTGACCTCGCCCCAGTAGGAGCCGATCGGATTCGGGGAGTCCATGTCCTCGATGACCACCACCCTGGGCCCGGGCACCTGCTCCAGGGCCGCCCACATCTCCCAGGGAGGGAGCGCCGCCTGGGGTCGGTCGCGGGCGGCGATCTTCGCCGTGACGGCATAGCCCACCATGGCGCCCAGCTCCGGGAAGAGGCAGCGCACCGTGCTGTCCATGAACCCCTCGCTGCGGGGGCGTAGCTGGAAGCGCTCGATGGCGTTGGCCACCGTCGGCGTGGTGATCTGGCGGAGCGCCGCTAGCTCCTCCTGGGTCAACGGTTCGCTCATTGCCTGCTCCTTCAGGGCGTCTCGACGAGGTCGAAAACGATGCCACGCTCTTCGGCGGCGGCGCGGTAGCCTTCCACGATGGCGGGGTGGAGGGGCACCGCGCCCGCCGCCCGGCGCTCCTGGGCCAGGGCGTGCTCCAGCTCGCCCGGGACGCGGACCTCGCCGGCGCCCTCCTGCGTCGGCGCCTGCTTTAAGGCGGCGATCATCCCCTCCATGCGCTCCAGGTACACGTCCATCGGCTGGAAGGCGTCGATACGGAGGGCGCCGAAGCAGTGGGCGGCGGTGCGGACAGAGTTGATCTCGGCGCTGGTGCCGAAGCCGGAGAGGGCGCCGCAGAGGATATCCACCATGAGGGCGAGCCCAAACCCCTTGAAGGCGCCGGTGGCCGGTGTTCCTCCGAGAGGGAGGAGCGCCCCATTCGGGTGTAGCTTGGTCGGGTCGGTCAGGGGCCGGCCGTCGGCATCGACCGCCCAACCTTCGGGGATGGGCTGTCCCCGCCGCGCGGCGATCTCCAGCTTGCCGGCGGCCACGACGCTGGTCGCCATGTCTAGCACGTAGGGGAACTCGCGCGGGGTGGGGGCGGCCACGGAGAGGACGTTCAGCCCTACCACCCGCCCCCGGCTCCCGGGCGGTGCCATGAGCCGGCCGCCCGTGGTCATGGAGAGGCCGATCATGCCGTGCTCCAACGCCATCATCGCGTAGTAGGCGCCGGCGCCGTAGTGGGTGCTGTTACCGACGGCCACGATGCCCACCCCGGTTTCCCGCGCCTTCTCGATGGCGCGTTCCATCGCATGGTGGCCGACGACAAAGCCCAGGCCGCGGTCACCGTCGACGGTGGCGGCCGACGCTGTCTCGCTGGTGGCCCTGATCTGCGGTCTGGGGTTGATGTGGCCGCCCTGCAGGCGCCGCATGTAGAAATCGACCAGGTGGGCCATGCCGTGGGACTCGATGCCGCGCAGGTCGGCTTCGAGGAGGACGCGGGCGGTGAGCCGGGCGTCCTCGGCGGGCACGTCGAGGCGGTGAAGGATCGCCTCCGCGAACGTCAGCAGCTTATCGATGGGCACCGAGAGGTCCTGCGCAGGCGCCGTCATCGTTCGGGCTGCTCCTCCGGCCGGATCACGGCGCGCCGCGGGTGCGGTATTCCGTTCATTCGCTGGGGTTGGTCATCGCCTGGATGCCCAGCTCGGTCGCCCAGCGCAGTTGGGCGATGAAGCGCTCGTCCGCCTCCTCTACGCTGATGCCCAGCAGCCGGGCGAACTCCTCTCGAGCGAAGGGCCAGGCCATCTGGGCCAGCACCAGGGCGATCACTCCGAATGCGATGTCATAGGTGGCGTCTGGAGCGCGCTCCTGCCGGATCTGCTCCAGGGCGGCGGTGGTATGCCTCAGCCGCTCGCCCAGATGGAGCAGCGGGCGCCCGGTGAGGAGTAGCTGGTAGAAGAAGCGGGCGACCTCCGGATGCTCGATGTGCATCCGGACGCCGCGCTCGACCGAGTCGGCGTTGATGCCGGGCTCCTCCTCCTGGTTCCGGCGAAGGATGTGATCGATGGCATGGGCGACCAGGTTGTCGCGGTTCTGGAAGTAGTGATAGATGAGCGCGCGATTGATCTTCGCTCGTTTCGCCACCTCGCTGATGGTGAAGCCATCCACGCCCTTCTCAGCGATGAGCTGGCCGGTGGCCTCGAGGATGGCGTTGCAGGTCGTCTGCCGCCTGCGAGCGAAGGCTGAAGGAGGCGACGCCGTACCCGTGGTAGCTCCCCCCTTTCCCGGACGCAATCGTATTTTGACGCAGGAACGCCGCCGTGTCAATAACTGCCAGGGCTGTGCCCCTGGCGGCGAGCCGCCCGTGTCCGGGACCCGGCCCCGTTGGGGATGGAGGAGGCGTGCTACCGGACGTCCAGCAGCTCGACCTCAAAGGTCAGCGTGGCGTTGGGCGGGATCGAGCCCCTGCCGGCCTCGCCATAAGCCAGCTCGGGGGGGATGACGAGGCGGCGCTTGCCGCCCACCTTCATCCCCTCGACACCGCGATCCCAGCCCTCGATGACATCGCCCACGCCCAGCACAAACTCGAAGGGCTGGCCCCGGTCGAGCGAGCTGTCGAACTTAGTACCGTCCTCCAGCCAGCCGGTGTAGTGGACGGAGATCGTCCGTCCGGCCTCCGCCGTGGCGCCATCGCCGACCTGGAGGTCGATGATCTGGAGGCCGGAGTCGGGGGCCGTGGGCTGGCCGGAGGCGTCTGGCTCGCCGCCGGTAGCGGCGGCCGTGGAGTCCGCGTCCTTGCTGGAGTCGTACTGGTTGCTGCTCCCGTCGTCGCCGCAGGCGGCGAGGCCCAGGGAGAGAGCGAAAAGTAGGGGCAGGATCAAGGTCAGGCGCATCGTTCTCGTCTCCTTCGTCGGATGTCTCACTCCACCTCGTACTTCCGGCACTTCTCTTCGTCCAGCTCGATGCCCAGGCCCGGCTTGTCGGGCAGGACGACGTTCCCCTCGGCGTCGATGCGCACCGGCTCAGTCAGG
>MGOB01000063.1:5650-5728 GCA_001796995.1 Chloroflexi bacterium RBG_16_68_14
CGGAACTCCGGCGTCCAGCTCGGCGGGTCGTAAGGGAACTCGATGAAGGGGCAGTTGGGCATGGCGGCGGCCAGGTGC
>MGOB01000063.1:5743-8281 GCA_001796995.1 Chloroflexi bacterium RBG_16_68_14
CCGATGCCGTTGGACCAGGTGTGGGGCGCGAACTTGAGCCCCGCCGCCTGGGCCATGCCGGCCACGGTGCGCGCCGTGCTGATGCCGCCGGCGAAGGTGCAGTCCGGCTGGTAGACGTCCAGGCAGCCGTGCCGCAGGTACTCGTAGAACTCGTGGAGGCCGTGGTTCAGCTCGCCGCCGGCGATGCGCACGTTGGCCTGGCGTCGCAACTCCGCCAGGCCGTCGTAGTCGTAGGCCCAGAGGGGCTCCTCCAGCCAGTAGACGTCGAACACTTCCATCACGCGCGCCATGGTGATCGCCGTGCGCACGTCCCAGCGGGGTGTCAGGTCGCCCGGGTAGCGCCAGGCCTGGTTGGCGTCCACCATGATGGTCATCGAGTCGCCGACGGCCTCGCGCACCGCCTCCAGGGTGGGCAGGTCGTCCGGCGGGCTGGCGCTGTAGAAGCGCAGCTTGACGGCGCGGAAGCCATCGTCGCGCATCTTGAGCACGTCCTCGACGCGGCGCTCCTTGGGGCGCAGCTCGCCGGTGGAGGCGTAGGCGGGCAGCCGGTCGCGGGCCCCACCGAGCAGCTTGTAGAGGGGCAGGCCGGCCGCCTTGCCGGCGATGTCCCAGAGCGCGACCTCCAGGGCCCAGGGGCGGCCCATGAAGTAGGCGATGGTCTTCAGCGTCTCCACGTGCTGCTCGATGGCGAGGGGGTCGCGGCCGATGAAGAGGCCGGCGGCGACGTTGAGGCGGGTGAGGACGCCGCCGGAGCCGATGCCGGTGATCCCCTCGTCGGTGTGCACCTCCACCAGGGTGAGGCGGTGGCTGGCGGTAGGGGCGGGCTGCCAGGTGGGGTGGAAGGGGTGCTCCCCGTGGGGCAGGTCGAAGGTGCGGACGCGGACGTCGGTGATGTTCATGGGGGTAGTGTAGACGGGGCGTGGGCTAGGGGCCAGCGGCGGCGGGCATGGTTGATTGTTTGGTTGAAAACGGCGCAACAGGGCCCTCCGCGAATCCGGCGTGCGCGCCGTTGGTTGATTGAATGGTGCGGGGCTCAGGGCGGTCGATGAGTGGCGGCTGTCCATGGCACGATGATACGCGAGGGGAGGGGCAGCGCGAAGGGGGAGGTGGCGCTGGGGCCGAAGGGTGGTGCCTCCCTCACCCCTGCCCCTCTCCCAGAGGGAGAGGGTCGAATAGAGCGCGGCCCGGCTCCCCGCGTTCGGTCGAGGTGAGGGGGCAAGGTCGAGGACAGAGCTGAAGCTCTGTCACTACGCGTGCGTCGCAGCATCCGTTTATCCGCTCCCGTATCCGTTGACAGTTCGCTACCATGTCCCCAGAAGGAGCCCCGCCGTGACGCTCGATTCCTTCGCCTCCCGATCCGTACTCCGCGTCGGTGACACGGAGTAGCGCCCTCACCCCTGCCCCCAGAGCACCAACGCGAGGTCTCCCCGAGGGGCGAGATTCTTCGCTTCGCTCAGAATGACAGTTTCGGCTACCATGTTCCCAGAAGGAGCTTCGCCGTGACTCTCGACACCTTCTCCTCCCGCGCCACCCTCCGCGTGGGCGACGACGAGTACCTCATCCGCCGCCTCGACGCGCTGGCGCGCGCGGGGATGCGCGTGGACCGGCTGCCGTTCTCGCTCCGCGTGCTGCTGGAGAACCTGCTGCGACGGGAGGACGGCGTCCTCGTCTCCGCCGAGGACATCCGCGCGCTGGCGGACTGGACGCCGGGCGGCCAGGAGCGGGAGATCGCCTTCATGCCGGCGCGGGTGCTCCTCCAGGACTTCACCGGCGTCCCCGCCGTGGTCGACCTGGCCGCCATGCGCGACGCCATGCGCAAGCTCGGCGGCGACCCGAAGCGGATCAACCCCCTGGTGCCGGCCGACCTGGTGATCGACCACTCGGTGCAGGTGGACGCCTTCGGCTCGGCCGAGGCGTTCGCCTTGAACGCGCGGCTGGAGCTGGAGCGCAACCGCGAGCGCTACGCGCTCCTGAAGTGGGCGCAGCGCGCCTTCTCCGACTTCCGGGTCGTCCCGCCCGACGTGGGCATCGTCCACCAGGTGAACCTGGAGCACCTGGCGAGCGTGGTGTTCGTCCGAGCCAAGAAGGACCGTCAGATCCTTCGCCCTCCACCCCGTCACGATCCGCCCCCCGCTCGGCTCAGGATGACAGAAGAAGACGGACTGTTGGAGGCCTACCCGGACACGCTGGTGGGGACGGACTCCCACACGACGATGATCAACGGCCTGGGCGTGCTGGGCTGGGGCGTCGGCGGCATCGAGGCGGAGGCGGCGATGCTGGGCCAGCCCATCGCCATGCTCATCCCGGAGGTGGTCGGCTTCAGGCTGACCGGCCGCCTGCCGGAGGGCGCCACCGCCACCGACCTGGTGCTCACCGTCACCCAGATGCTCCGGCAGAAGGGCGTCGTCGGCAAGTTCGTCGAGTTCTACGGCGAAGGGCTCTCCAACCTGCCGCTGGCGAACCGGGCGACCATCGCCAACATGGCGCCGGAGTACGGCGCTACCTGCGGCTTCTTCCCCGTCGACGACGAGACGCTCG
>MGOB01000063.1:8316-10244 GCA_001796995.1 Chloroflexi bacterium RBG_16_68_14
GTCCGGCTGGTGGAGGCCTACTGCAAGGAGCAGGGCCTCTTCCGCAGCGACGACTCGCCGGACCCGGCCTTCTCCGACACGCTGGCGCTGGACCTATCGACGGTGGAGCCGAGCCTGGCCGGGCCGCGCCGCCCCCAGGACCGGGTGCCCCTCTCTGAGGTCAGGCACTCGTTCAGGCAGGAGCTGGTGGGCATGCTGGACGTAAAGGAGACCAGCGTCAACCACGACCTGCTCGCCACCTGGCTCGGCGAAGGCGGCGCGCACGAGGAGCCGGACATCGAAGCCGACGAGGAGCTGGCGCCGCTGGGCAGGCACGTGCCGGTGTCGCTGGACGGCGAATCGTTCGAGCTGACGCACGGCTCGGTCGTCATCGCCGCCATCACGAGCTGTACCAACACCTCGAACCCGGAGGTGATGGTGGGGGCGGGGCTGCTGGCGAAGAAGGCGGTCGAGCGGGGCCTGGAGCGCAGGCCGTGGGTGAAAGCCAGCCTGGCGCCGGGCTCCAAGGTGGTGATCGACTACCTGGCGGAGGCGGGCCTGCTGCCCTACCTGGAGCAGCTCGGGTTCTACCTGGTCGGCTACGGCTGCACCACCTGCATCGGCAACTCCGGCCCGCTGCCGGAGCCGGTCGCCCGCGCCGTCGAGGAGGAGCGACTGGTGGTCGCCGCCGTCCTCTCCGGCAACCGCAACTTCGAGGGGCGGATCCACGCGCAGGTGCGCGCCAACTACCTCGCCTCTCCGCCGCTGGTCGTCGCCTATGCGCTGGCCGGCCGGATGGACATCGACCTCTCCCGCGAGCCGCTGGGGACCGGCCGCGACGGCGCGCCGGTCTACCTGCGCGACCTCTGGCCGTCTCAGGCCGAGGTCCAGCAGGCCGTAGGGTCGATCCGCTCCGAGATGTTCCGCCAGGGGTATGCCTCCGTCTTCCAGGGGACGGACGAGTGGGAGGCGCTGGAGGTGCCGCAGGGCGACCACTTCGCCTGGGAGCCGGACTCCACCTACATTCGGCTGCCGCCCTTCTTCGAGGAGCTGCCGGCGGAGCCGGAGCCGCTGCGGGACATCGCGGGCGCGCGGGCGCTGGCGGTGCTGGGCGACTCGGTGACGACCGACCACATCTCGCCCGCCGGCTCCATCGCGAAGGACGGCCCGGCCGGGAGCTACCTCATCGAGCGGGGCGTGGAGCCGAAGGACTTCAACACCTATGGGGCGCGTCGGGGCAACCACGAGGTGATGATGCGCGGTACCTTCGCCAACGTGCGCCTGCGCAACCGCCTCGCCCCGGAGACCGAGGGCGGCTGGACGCAGCTCCTGCCCCTTCGGCCGGGCTCAGGGCAGGCGGAGGGCGAGGTGCTCTCCATCTACGAGGCGGCGGTGCGCTACCGGCAGCAGGGCGTGCCTCTCATCGTTATCGCCGGGAAGGAGTACGGCACCGGCTCATCGCGCGACTGGGCGGCCAAGGGGCCGGCCCTCCTCGGCGTGCGCGCCGTCATCGCCGAGGGCTTCGAGCGCATCCACCGGAGTAACCTCATCGGCATGGGGGTGCTGCCGCTCCAGTTCCTGCCGGGCCAGTCTCTCGAGACGCTGGGCCTGAGCGGGCGGGAGCGGTTCGACATCGCCGGCGTGGCCGAGGGCTTGGAGCCGGGGAAGACGCTCTCGGTGCGGGCGCTGGCCGACGATGGCAGCGAGATGACGTTCTCGGTGACGGCCCGCGTCGATACGCCGGTGGAGGTGGAGTACTACCGGCACGGGGGCATCCTGCCCTTCGTGCTGCGGCAGTTGGCGAGTTAGCTGTCAGCCGTCAGCGGTCAGCACTCAGCTATCAGTGACTGCGCCAGCGTCTGCGCGCGTACCAGGCGGCAGCGGTCAGGGCGGCGAGGCTGGAAAGCCTCGCCTACGGTGGTTCTGCAACAGACCCTTCCGGTCGCCTA
>MGOB01000063.1:10333-11366 GCA_001796995.1 Chloroflexi bacterium RBG_16_68_14
CCTCAGGACGCCCACGTCGTCGCCCCAGCGCCCGGCGATCTGGACCGCCAGCGGCAGGCCGTTGCTGTGGAAGCCGAAGGGAACCGACGCCGCCGGGTTGCCGCTGGCGTTGAAGATGGGCAGGAACATGCCCGGCCAGGGTAGGCGCTCCCAGATGGGACGCCGGTCGTCGTAGCGCGGCGCCATCTGCCCCATCACCGGCGAGAGGAAGAAGTCGAAGTCCTGGAACCAGCGGTGCACGGCGGCCACCCAGGCGTCGCCGCGGCGGAGGGCGGCGCTGTACTTCCAGGCGAGGGCGGCCCGCCCCGCCTCGATGGCCCGCCGGCCGTAGTCGGTCAGCTCGTCCAGGCGCTCCTCTAGGTCCGGGCATATGTCGATGGCGTAAGCGTACTCGTCTGCCGGCGTGAGGTCGGCCACGCCGGCAGGCTGGTCCGGCCGCGGCGGGTCCGACGGCGCCACCTCGCAGCCGAGGCTGCGCAGCAGGTCGGCGGCGTCCAGCGCCGCCTGGCAGATCTCCGGGTCGGTCTCGATGTAGCCGTAGTCGAGGCTGAAGGCGACCTTGGTGCCGGCCAGCAGGCGCGGCTCCAGCGCTTCGAGGAAGTTGGGCGGAGCGGTCTTGATACAGAGCGCGTCCCGCTCATCGGGGCCCGAGGTGGCCTGCATGATGAGCACTGCATCGCGCACGGTGCGGGTCATCGGCCCCTGGTGCGAGGTGCGCGGGGCGCCCTTCCAGCCCACGTGGGGGATGCGGCCAAAGGTGGGCTTCAGGCCGTAGATGCCGTTGTAGAAGCACGGGATCCGGATCGAGCCGGCGCCATCGGTGCCGATGGCCAGCGGGCCGAGGCCGGCAGCGACTTGGGCGCCGGCGCCGCCGCTGGAGCCGCCGGGGGTGTGGTCCAGGTTCCAGGGGTTGCGGCAGTCTTCGCCCAGCCGGTTGAAGGTCATGTCCAGGAGGCCGAACTCCGGCGTGTTCGTCTTGCCCAGGACTACCGCTCCCGCGGTCACCACCCGCTCGACCACGGGAGAGCTCTGG
>MGOB01000063.1:11387-14586 GCA_001796995.1 Chloroflexi bacterium RBG_16_68_14
CAGCGAGCCGTGGGTGGTGGGCAGCCACGAGGTGTAGATGAGGTCCTTGATGGAGATGGGCACGCCGCAGAGGAGGGGCTTCTCCCCCGGCTGGGCCCAGCGGCGTTCCGCTTCCTGGGCCGCCGCCATCGCCCCCTCGTGGTCGACGGCCAGGTAGGCGTTGAGCTTCGGGTTGAGGCGCTCGATCCGCTCCAGCGTGGCCCGAGCGGCCTCCACCGGGGAGAGCTGGCGCGTTCGGTAGGCCGAGAGGAGCTCGGCGCCGGAGAGCAAGGCGATCTCTTCACTCGACATGGCTTCTCCTCCACTATGGCCCGCGTTGGCACTCCTCCTTACCGTATGGCGGGTGCCGCGGGCAAGCAGAGCCCTCGACAAGGGGCGCCCGCTGAGCTAGTGCCCATGCAACTTAATCCTCACCTACGCTGATGGCGAGCTGCCGGGCGGCTGTCTTAAGTGGCTCCCTCACCCCCGGCCCCTCTCCCTCGTCAACGAGGGAGAGGGGTGGCCGAAGGCAGGGGTGAGGGAGTGTCAATACCGCAGCATACTCAGCGCGGAAAAAAGTTGGAGGGGCACTAGGATCGGCATACTCGTCGAAGAGCCTCGGCTACCGTCGCTCCAGAAGGGCCGGCAGCTCGGCCAGGCTGCTGATGACCATCCAGGGCTCCGCAGCCGCGGGCGCGTCGCCGGAGACGAGGACGGTGGCGGCGCCCGCCTGGGCCGCCCGCTGGAGGGCATGGGGCGAATCGTCCACCACCAGCGCCTCCGCCGGCTCGATGCCCGCGTCGGCGAGGATGCGCGCATAGAACTCCGGGCTCTCTTTGTGGGCCTCCACCAGGTCGGGGCCGTAGAGGCGCGGCGTGAAGAGTTCGCGCACGCCCATGTCGCGCAGGTAGCCGTCCAGGTACTGCGAAGCCCCGCCGGAGGCGGTGCTCAGCGTGTACCCCAGAGCGTGTAGCTCGCGGATCGCCTCGACTGCGCCCGGGAAGGCGGCGCGGACGCGCGGTATCACGAAGAGCTCCGTCTCCCGGGCGAGCTGGAGGCAGGCTTCGCCGGAGGGGGCCGGCACGCCCACCTGCTCGCACATCTCTCGCAGCCACCGGTCTCGCTCCTCATCCCAGAAGGCGAGGTAGTCCGGGTAGCCGGCGCTGGCGAGCCCGTGCTGCGCGTCCAGGTAGCGCTGCCAGGAGCGCTCGAACACGGCCCGGTTCGCCTCGGCCCAGGAGGCACGGTCGCCGCCCAGGCGGGGCGCCAGGAACTCGCCCACCAGCCGCTGCCAGTCGCGCGTCCGGCGGCGGTTGTCGTTCATCACGCCGCCATCATCGAGGAAGATGGTGGAGCAGGCGAGGGGGGTCCGGCGCCCGCTTCTAGCCGTCCTGGCGCTCCTCTTCGTTGGCGACCCCTTCCGCTCCGGCCCGCCGCCGGCCGGGTCGTCTAGCGGCCGCCGCCACCCGCCTGCTCATCTGGGTGAGCCGGTCCACCACCCGTCGGTTGAAGGTGCCGGCCGGGTAGCGTCCCCGCTGGTCGGGCTCGCCTGCGGGCTGGCCGGTGAGGATCTCGATGCCTTGGTTTACGCTGGTCACCGACCAGACGTGGAATCGCCCCTCCCGCACGGCGTCGACCACCTCTCGGCGCAGCATGAGGTGCCTGACGTTGCTCTGGGGGATGATCACCCCTTGCTCGCCGGTGAGGCCCTTCGCCTTGCAGACGGCGTAGAAGCCCTCGATCTTCTCGTTCACGCCGCCGACGGGCTGGATCTCCCCTTGCTGGTTCACCGAGCCGGTGACGGCGATCCCCTGCCGGATGGGCGTCTCCGCCAGCGCCGAGAGGAGGGCATAGAGTTCGGCGGCGGAGGCGCTATCGCCCTCCACCTCATCGTAGGTCTGCTCGAAGCCGATGGACGCGGTGAGGGAGAGGGGCCGCTCCTGGGCGTACTTGCCGTGCAGGTAGCCGTTGAGGATGGCGAAGCCTTTGCTGTGGATGCGGCCCGACATCTGGATCTCCCGCTCGATGCTCACCACCTGGCCGCGGCCCAGGGAGACGCGCGCGGTGATGCGGCTGGGCCGGCCGAAGCGATAGTCGCCCAGCTCGTAGACGGAGATGCCGTTCACCTGGCCAGCGACGGCCTGCTGCGTATCGATGAGGATGGTGCCGTCCTCGATGAACTCCTGCACCCGCTCCTCAATGAGGTTGGAGCGGTAGACCTTCTGCTCGATGGCGCGTTCCACGTGCTCGGCCCGGACCAGGTCGCTGCCGTCCTTGCCCGCCCAGAAGTTCGCCTCGGTGAGCAGGTCGGCGATGTCTATGAAGCGGGTGGAGAGCTTGCCCTGGTGCTCCACCAGGCGGGAGCCGTACTCCACCACCCGCGCCACCGCCGACTTGTCGAAGTGGCGCAGCCCCTCCTCGCGGACGCGGCTGCTGGTGAACCCCGCGTAGAGGTTGACACATTCGTCGCTCCGGTCCATGTCCACGGTGAAGTCCGCCTTCACGCGGAAGAGCTTGCGAAAGTCCTCGTCGACGCGATAGAGCACCTGGTACACCCAGGGGCTGCCGACGACCACGATCTTCACGTCCAGCGGGATGGGCTGGGGGTTGAGGGTGGCGACGGGGATGGCGCTGTACTGCTCGCCCAGGTTCTCGATGCGCGCTTCCCGGGAGCGGATGGTTCGCTTCAGCGTTTCCCAGACCAGGAAGCCGGTGACCACGTCGATGGCCTGCAGGATGAGGTAGCCGCCGTTGGCGCGATGGATGGCGCCCGCCTTGATCATCGTGTGGTCGGTGCTCACCGCGCCCAACTGGCTCCGGTAGTCCACCCGGCCGAAGAGGTTGTAGTAGGTGGGGTTGTTCTCGATGGCCACCGGGGCGCCCTTGGTGTCCTGGTGGGAGACGATGACGTTGACCTTGTAGCGGGTGAAGAACTCCTCGGTGGGCGGCCTGAGGAAGGCGAGCGGGCCCGCCTCCTGCTCCGTGGGGCGGAACATTTCCAGGTTCTCCACCACGTCGTCCTGAACCTGCTCCAGGTATTCGAGGGCCTTGGGGATGTCCATGTACTCCTGTCGCAGCTCGCTGAGGAGAGGCGTGATGGCGTAGCGCACCACTGCCCGGTTCAGCTCCTCCAGGCGGCTCTGGGCCTGCTTCTCCAGCCGCCGGGTCTGGGCCATGGCCTGGGAGATCGAGGACTGGAGCTCCTCGCCGCGCGACTGGA
>MGOB01000063.1:14596-17433 GCA_001796995.1 Chloroflexi bacterium RBG_16_68_14
GGACTCTTCCGGGAGCTGGGCGAACTCCTCGCGGCTCATGGGCTGCCCGTCTTCCTTCAGGGGAATGGTGGCGACGCCGAGCGGGGTGATATTGAGGGTGAAGCCCAGGCGATGCGCCTCCTTTTCCGCGTCTGCGAAGGCCTGCTCGCGCTGCGCCTGGAGGTCCCGCGTCAGCTCCTCGCGCTTCTGGGTATAGGGCTCGCTCTCGAAGTGGCGCGGGATATCACGCCGGCAGCTTTCGATGAAGGTGTCCATATCGCGGGCCAGGGCATGACCGCGGCCGGCGGGGAGGCTCACCACCGAGGGCTGGCGATGATCCTGGAAGTTGTAGACATAGCACCAGTCCGGCGGCTGTGGCCGCTGGGCGGCGATGCCCTGGACGATGGCGCGCAGGGTGGAGTTGCGCCCGGTGCCCGCCGGTCCGGCGACGAAGAGGTTGTAGCCATCCGCCATGATATCCAGGCCGAAGGCTAAGGAGCCCAGGGCGCGGTCCTGCCCCACGGTGCCGTCCAACGGGGGCACCTCCGCCGTCGTCTGGAATGGGAACCGGTCGGGATCGCAGCGGCGGTAGAGGTCATCGGGAGCTACGCGGCGGCTTTCGATCTGTTCGGCGACCATGGTCTTCCCCTGTGCGAAACGGTCTGATTCGGTCTGCTGTGCTCGTCTCATAATAGACGCTGGGCCCGCTAGCGTCACGGTTCTAGCTTGCCCGCGTGCTCGCGCCTCCATTAGGCTGACCTTACCTAGCGGCCAGGGAAGGCCGGGGCCGCCGGAGGCGGCCTCGCATAGTTCCTAGATAGGAGATCAGAGGCATGGCGAAGGTGAAGGTAGGGGAGCCGGCGCCGGACTTCACCCTGCGGGACGAGAACAACCAGGAGGTGCGCCTCTCCTCGCTGCGGGGCGCGCCCGTGGTGCTGGTGTTCTATCCCGCCGACTTCTCGCCCATCTGTACCAACGAGCTGTGCGCCATCCGGGACGACTTCTCGGCGTTCGAGGCGCGCGGCGCCATGGTCTTCGGCATCAGCCGGGACAGCCCGTGGGCGCACAGGGCCTTCAAGGAGAAGGAGGGGCTGAAGCACTCGCTGCTGGCGGACATGAAGGGCGAGGTGGCCCGCCTCTACGGCTGCTGGAACGAGGGGTTGGGCATCGCGGAGCGGCTGACCGTGGTCATCGATGCCGAGGGAGTCATCCGCTACGTGACCCACAACCCGCCGCTGCAAGCGCGCGATCACAAGGAAGCCATCGCGGCGCTGGAATAGGGCCGCATGATGGGGCACTCGAAGCGTCTTTGCGCCTTGTCAGCGTGACGCACAGTACAGTATGCTGTGCGCGGAGCTGCGATGGTGCTTGATCATAAGCTGGTCTTCACCGCCGACGAGGTTTACTGCCCTGTCCGGGCGACGTTGGCTCTGTTGGGCCAAAAGTGGGTCCCTCATATCATCTATGAGCTGATAGGCGGCAAGCGCCGCTTCAACGAGCTGGCCACCGTCGTCGGCGGGTGCAACTCGCGCACGCTCCGTGACCGCCTCAGGGCGCTGGAGGAGCTGGAGATCGTCAGCCGTCGCATCGTCGAGACGATGCCGCCGTGGGTGGAGTATGAGCTCACCAGCAGGGGGCGGGAGCTGGCCCAGGCGCTCTCCGGCCTGGAGGCGTGGGGGCGGCGCTACATGATGCCACCGGCCTGATAAGCCCGCGATGGCCGTCCCCGCCCGCGTGCTCCTCGCTACCCTTCCCAAAGGATACCAGTTCCCTCCGACCAGCCTCCGGCTGACCGTCGAGGATGTCTCCTGCTACCTGGACGCGGTGCAGGACCCGAATCCCCTGTACCTGGAGCGACGGCTGGCGCCGCCCCTGGCGGTGGCCGCCCTCGCCCTCGGCTCGCTGCTGGAGGTGGTGGAGCTGCCGGCGGGCACCCTCCACACCGGCCAGGAGGTGGAAGCCCGCGCCGGCCTGCCCATCGATGCCGAGCTGACGCTGGCCGGGCGCATCGGCCAGCGCTCGGAGCGGGCCGGTCTCATCATCTCTGTCATCGAGTTCGAGCTGACGGCTGCCGGTTCGGACGCGGCTGCCCTTACCGGCCGGACGACGGTGCTGGCGCCGGCGGACGTCGCTTCGGAGGGAGGAAGGTGAGCGCAACGGAGGTGGCGCCAGTGGTCAAGCGGCTGAGCCAGGAGCGGATCGGCCGCTACGCCGACGCGGTGGGCGATCACAACCCCATCCACGTGGACGAGGCCTTCGCCCGCGCCACGCCCTTCGGCGGCACCATCGCCCACGGAATGCTGGTGCTGGCCTCGATTTCGGAGATGATGGCGGCGGCCTTCGGCGAGGCGTGGCTCACGGGCGGGAAGCTGCGGGTGCGCTTTCGGGCGCCGGCCCGCCCCGGCGATACCATCACCGCCAGCGCTCAGCCGCAGCCCGCTCGCAAAGGGGACACGCTGTCCTACGCCGTCGAGTGCCGGAACCAGCAGGGCGAGTTGCTCATCAGCGGCACGGCGGAGGTGCCCGCCGGTGGCTGAGCGGCCCAGCCCGGCGCGCCTGTGCATCCTTTAGGACGGCATCTGTGCGCACAGGAGCGTCCAACCTCTCACGTCGTGAACACTCGGCGTGCTATAATCTGGCCGGAACAGCCGAAGGAGAATCATCGTGATCGACACGCTGGTGCGAGCGTTTCGCCGTACTGCGCGTAGCCCGGTTCGCACGCTGCTGGTGGTGCTGCTACTAGCGTCGGGCCTCAGCTTTGCTCTTACTTCTCTGGCCCTGGCCTTCGCGGCCAACGACGAGCTGAACAAGATCAAGGAGACCCCGGAATTCGTCCAGGCCAGCGTCTCGATCAACCC
>MGOB01000063.1:17467-30048 GCA_001796995.1 Chloroflexi bacterium RBG_16_68_14
TCCAACGCGCCGCCACTGAGGGTGACGCCTTCGACACCGGCAACGTGGGGGCGAACGTCCAATTCCTCACCGTTGACCAGGCCGAAGCGATCAAGGCCCTCCCGTACGTGGAGCGCGTGGTGGTGTTCACCCTCTCTGCCGTGGAGTACGATCTGCCCGACCGCCCCGCCGGGCGCGAGAACGACCTGCAAACGCCCATCGGCGCCGTGAGCCTGCCCGACGCCATCGTCACCGGCACCGGCGATTCGTCCCTCCTGGCCGATTTTCAGTCGGGCGCCAAGGAGCTCAGGGAGGGGCGGCTTTTCACGGTAGGAGACGCGGGCAAGGACGTTATCGTCATCGACCAGGAGACGGCCACCTTCGAAGAGCTGAAGGTGGGCGACCGCATTGTCGTCAAGACCCGGATCCTACCCGAGGAGGGAGGGGAGCCGTCCCCCGAGCCCCAGTTCCGCGAGGTAGAAGCGGAGATCATCGGCATCTACGCTGACCTGGAGGCCAGCGCCCAGGGAGGCTTCAGCGCCGCCCGCATGGAGGCGTGGTACACCCCCATCGAGGTCGTCCGGCAGCTGCAGAGCCCCGACTCCCAACTTACAGTCAGCACCATCCAGATCGTGTACGACACAGTGGACCATGTGGGGCAACTAACGGCGGATCTAGAGGAGATGCTGGACCCCGAGCTCTTCGCAGTGACCACCACCGAAGAGCGCTTCGAGGATATCTCCGACCCGGTGGAGACCATGCGCAGTTCCAGCCTCGTTGGTACGGTGGCCGGGCTGGTGGTGGTGGGCCTCATCATGGTGATGCTGATGGCCCTGGTGGTGAGCGGCCGCATGCGGGAGATCGGCATCTTGAAAGCCGTGGGAGCCCGGAACCGCCACGTCATCCTTCAGTTCGCCGCCGAGACCATCGGCCTCGCCGCTGTGGCCGTGCTGGTAGCCGTTCCCACCGTTCTTGTCACCAATAATCTGGTGGCTGACGCCCTGCGGCCAGATGCCACCGTCGAGGAGGCGGAAGGGGACGACGGCCAGAACGGGCCGGGCCCAGGCGCCGGCGGCGCTGCCCTCACCGACCCGCAGGTCATCGTCGGCCCGGTGGGGACCGAGGAGCGCGAGGCCGTGCTGGAACGGGTGGATGCGTCGCTGAGCCCCGAAGTGATCGCTATGGCCGCGGCCATCGCCGTCGGCCTGGGCCTGCTGGGCGCCCTGGTGCCCATCGCGGCCGTGCTGCGACTGCGGCCGGCGGAAGTGCTACGATTGGAGGGCTGATATGGCGGACGCCGTCCTGAGCTGTCGGAATCTCAGCAAGACGTACCGCACCGGCGCCGGCGTGGTCACCGCCATCGACAACATCACCCTGGACATCCTGCCCGGGGAGATGACGGCGATCGTAGGGCCTTCCGGCAGCGGCAAGACGACGCTCCTGAGCATGCTGGGTGGGCTGGAGCGGCCCTCCGCCGGCGAGATCCTGGTAGAAGGCAGGCCTCTGAAGCAGCGTTTCTCTGACCTGAGCGACTACCGCCGGGAGGCGGTGGGCTTCGTCTTCCAGGCCTACAACCTCCTCCCCCACCTGACGGCCCTGGAGAACGTGCTCCTGCCCATGGAGCTGGCCGGGGTGCCCCGCCGTCAGCGCAGGCCCAGGGCTGTGGAGCTGCTCGCCGCCGTGGGCATCGGTGAGGAGCGCTACCACCACCAGCCCGCGCGGCTGAGCGGCGGCGAGCAGCAGAGAGTAGCGATGGCCCGCGCCCTGGCCAACCACCCGCCCATCCTCCTGGCCGATGAGCCTACCGGTAACCTGGACGGCCAGACCTCCAAGCAGGTGATAGACCTCCTCCACCACATGGCCAAGCAGACGCGCCTCAGCGTCGTCGTAGTCACCCACAACCTGATGGTGGCCGAGGAGGCCGACCGAGTGATATCGCTCAACTATGGTCTCATCGAGTCCGATGAGCGGACGGCCTTGGCTCGCTTCGACTTCGTCCTTCGTCGACTGCGCACGCAGCGTTCCTCCTTATCTACTCAGTGATTTGCTCGCGCAGGGTGTCCCACGCCAGGTCGGCGTACTCTCCCATGAAGTGGCGCTGGCACTCCTTGCCCCGCACGGCGGAGGTGCCCGCCGGTGGCTGAGCGGCCCAGCCCGGCCCGCCTGTGCTTCGGCTGCGGGAGCGAGAACCCGCGCGGCCTGGGGATGCGCTTCCGGCTGGAGGGCGACCGCGCCGTCGCCGAGTTCACCGCGCCGCCGGACCTCCAGGGCTACCCCGGCCACGTCCACGGGGGCGGCGTCGCTACCATGCTGGACGAGGCGATGGGCTGGGCCGTCTACGGGCGGGGCATCTGGGCGATGACGGCGCGGCTCACCATGCGCTTCCGGCGGTCGGCGCCGCTGGGAGAGCCGCTCACCGCCAGCGGCTGGGTGACCCGCGACCGCGGGCGCTTCCTGGAGCTGCGCTCGGAGCTGCGCTCGCGCCGGGGCGTGCTGCTGGCGGAGGCGGAGGGGATCTTCGTGCGGGTGAGCGGCCGGCAGGCGGAGGAGCTACGCCGCCTCTACGAGGGGTCCCGTCCCTGACGGGCGACGGGCCGCCAGACGGAGACGATGACGTCGCTCCAGGCCGGCCGCGCGTAGGCGATGCGGTCGCTGAGGCGGAGGAGGCGCTGGGCCAGGCCCCTGGGCAGACGCCGCAGCAGGTGCCCCCAGCCGTAGAACATGCACATCAGGGAGATGCCGTAGGCGCGCTCCAGGGTGAGCCAGGGGCCGCCCAGTTGCTGGACTAGCCGCCAGTCGCCCTTGAAGTTGTGATCGGGCGGGATCTGCCAGCAGGGCCACTCGGCGCAGTGGTGCAGCCGCGAGGCCTTCGCCAGGGGATGGAGGGGCCTGCCCAGCTTGCAGGCCAGCCCCTCGAAGTTGTTCAGCGAGATGACGACGCGGCCGCTGGGTTTCACCACGCGCGCCGCCTCTCTGATGAAGGCGTAGCGGTCGGCGAAGTGGTCCAGGGCCGCCTGGCAGGCTACCACGTCCAGCGACCCGTCGGCGAAGGGGAGCCGCTCGCCGATGGCGCGCACCAGCGTCACCTTCGCGTCCGTCCTCTCGCCGATGAGCTGCGAGACGCCCAGCATGTGGTTGGACGGGTCGACCGCGTACGTCTCCCAGCCCAGGTCCGCCAGCCGGAACAGCTCCTTGGACGCACCGGAGCCGACATCCAGCACCTTCCCGGGCGGCTGTTGCGCCACCGTCGCCACGGTGGCCTCGCTCATCCGGCGCCAGAGGAAATCCAGATCGGGGAGCACGTCCCCGGTCATGACGTTCTCGAACTGGTAGTCGGTGTCGACTCGCTGTAGGGTCAGATCGGTCATACTCCAGGAATGGTAGGGGAACGGGAAGGTGGGTGACAAGGGGGGAAGGACAGGTCGTTCTGTCTGCTACTCAAATTACCGGAGCACTTCCCGGTGGCCTTATGTGAAGGCCTGCACGCCGGTCCTCACGCGCCCTACGATGAGCTTCTGGATCTCCGTGGTGCCGTCGGGGATGGTCAGGGCGCGGGCATCCCGGAAGTAGCGTTCGATGGGGAGGTCCTCGGTCAGGCCCATCGCGCCGTGCACCTCGATCGCCTTGGAGGTGGCGCGGACCGCCATCTCGGTGGCGTAGGCCTTGGCGGCCGCCGCCTGCCAGCTGCAGTCCTCGCCCCGGTCCAGCAGGTCGAGGGCCTGATAGGCCAGGAGGCGGGCGGCCTCCGTCTCGATGATCATGTCGGCGATCATCTCCTGGACCAACTGGAAGGCCGCGATGGGTCGGCCGAACTGCTGCCGCTCCCGCGCGTAGCTGATGGAGGCGTCGATGGCCGCCTGGGCGATGCCCGCAGCGGTGACGGCGAGCATGCTGCGCGGGATCTCGAAGCTCCAGACCCGCCGCCCGGCCGCTGAGCGCGCCGCGTCTGCGGGCCCGCGCAGGTTCTGGAGGGGGACGCGGCAGTCCTGAAAGCTCAGCTCCCCGTTGGGCCAGGCGCGCAAGCCCAGCAGGCGGTTGGAGCGCGTTACAGCAAAGGGCGAGACCTCCTTCTCCACCAGGATCCACCGGACCCCGGCGCGACCTGATGCCCTGTCCGTCTGCACCGCCACCAGGACGTGGTCGCAGATGGGCCCGTTGGAGATCCAGGCCTTGGTCCCGTTGACCACCCAGTCGTCGCCGTCCAGGGTCGCGCTGGTCTCGATCCCGGAGGCGTTGGAGCCGGTGTTGGGCTCGCTGATGGCGCCGGCGCCGATGGCTTCGCCCACGCGCACCCGTTCCGTCAGCTCCTTCCGACGCGTCTCGGGGGCGGCCATGATGCCGCCGCTGCCGCCGGCCATCAGGATCGTCCCGGCCAGGCCCGCCCAGGCGTGGGACAGCTCCTCGTGCAGGATGCCGGTGGTCTTGCGGTCCAGGCCGGAACCCCCGTATTCGGCGGACAGCCCGCCGTTGTAGTAGCCGAAGGGCATGAGCTGCTTGATGAAGCCGATGGCCTCCTCCCTGGTGAGGGGCCCCCGGCTGTCCCGCTCCTGGGCTACGGGGGCGATCTCCCGCTCCAGGAAGGCCCTGGCGTTCGCCTTGAGGAGCTGCTGTTCCTCCGTGAGTTGGAAGTCCATTACCCCTCCTCCCGCCAGCGCACCTCGTACAGGCGCACCGGGTCCTCGAAGCCGCGCAGGACGGCCTCGCCCCGGTCGGCGAAGAGGAAGCCCTTGCCCGCCGCGAGCTGTCGTACCACGTCCGAGGCGAAGATCTCGCCGCCCTCGGCCTTGTCGCAGATGCGGCGGGCGAGCTGGACGGCGGTGCCGAAGAGGTCTTGTTCCTCAGCCACCGGCTCCCCGGCGTTGAGGCCGATGTGGATCTGTAGGGGCGCCCCTACGTTGTGTCCTTCGACCGCCTTCTGGATGGCGATGGCGCAGTGGAGGGCGTTGGAGGCGGAGGGGAAGGAGGCCATGATGCCGTCGCCGGTGTGCTTGATCTCGGAGCCGCTGTGCTCCCGCAGGGCGTCTCTGACGATAGTGTTGTGGGCGCGGAGGAGCTCCTGCGCCTTCGCGTCGCCGAGGCGCTGGGTGAGGGCGGTGGAGGAGGTCAGGTCGGTGAAGAGGATGGTGACGAGGCTGCCCGCTGTGGTGGTCTCCGTCCCCACCCCGGCCTTCTCACCTTCGCCCAGGAACTCGTCTATCGCCGCCAGCGCCCCCTCCATGTCGCCCAGGTAACAGGCCATAGAGCGCCCTTCTAGCAGCGCCAGCCTGGCGTTCGGTATCCGGGAGGCGAGGCCTCTGGCGATGCTCACATCCGGGGCTGGAACCTGTCGCCGGTGGAGCACCAGAGTTGGCGACCGTACCTGCGGCAGAAGATCCGTGACGTCAAACTCCAAAACCGCGCCACTGTAGGCCAGCAACGTTTCGGGGCTGATGCTCTCACGCATGAGCGCAGCGAACCGGCGCGCCGGCTCGCCCTCGGACCACCCAACAACAGCATGCGCCACCGTCTCCGTGTATAGCTCCCAGTTGGCGTTTATCAGTTCGCCCAAGGCCTCAAGTCCCTGCCACTTGGGGTCGGCGGCTCGGCTCCAGGAGCACCACAGGAGAAGGTGTGATACCCGCTCCGGGTAGCGCACCGCGTACGTGATGGCCACCGGTCCGGAGAAAAACGGTGCGTACAGGGTGAACTTCTTCAGGCCCTGGCGGTCGACTACCGCCTGCAAGTCACCCAGAAGGGCATCCAGCGAGAAGTCGGTCACGTTGCGCTCCGATAGGCCTGTGCCCCTACCATCGTATCGAACTAGCTTTCTCTTCTCCGCTAGTCGTTGGTACTCCGGCCGTGCTTCAGGAAGCTGCCACTCCAATTGGATATGGCTGTAGGGTCCCGGCGGCATGTAGATAAAGGGCACCCCCTCCCCCAGGGTCCAGAAGGCGATGCTGACGCCGTCCTTGGTCTGGGCGTACTGGATGCGTGGCTCCATAGCGGGTCTATGGTACACCACCGCCGCCAGCTTTGCACCAGGGAGATGCGGGGCGCTCCCACACGCCGTAAGCCCAGGACAGAGCTGAAGCTCTGTCCCTACGGGTGGCTTCAGCCCGACGCGACACCTGCCCGCCGGCAGGCGGGGGCTGAAGCCTGTCCCACAGCCGAATGTTCAGTCCGTCAGCAGCTCGCCGGCGTTCAGGTCGCTGATGGCGGCCAGGGTTCGCGTCAGGATGGTGGTGAAGAGCTCTACGCCCCGCTCGTTCGCCATGTCGATCGAGCCCATGGAGATGACGGAGTAGACGATGAGGAAGAGGACAGACACTCGATAGTCTGCCCAGCACTGGTCGAAGTCGTATCCCCGCACGCCGCGCTCCGTGAGGATGTCATGGTACATCCTCAGCAGGCCCTGCTCCTTCGCCTTGCGCTCGGAGGGCGGGAGCGTGCCCGCCAGAAAGTAGGCGACGTCGAAGACGCCGCGCCCGCGCGATGAGATCTGCCAGTCGATGACGGCGAGGGAGTCGTTGCTTCCGGGCGGGCCGAAGAAGAGGATGTCGAGCCGGTAGTCGCCGTGAACGATGGTGCGCGGGCGCGCGCCGAACTTGTGCATCAGGGGCCGGATGCTCTTGCCGAACCGCTCGGCAATGTCGCGCAGCGCTGGGGAGAGCTGGTGGCCGAAGCGTTCGATGAAGGGATCCCACGATTCGGCGTATGACTGCTCCGCCGATTCGATCTGCCAGTCATCGTCGATCGATGGCATCCAGTCGAGCTCGCCCAGCTTCGGGTTCTCCCACCAGGTGGCGTGGAACTTGGCCAGCTCCCGGATGCAGAGCTCCGCCTGCTGCACGGAGCACCCCGCGAGCTGGTCGCCGACGCGGGCCGGCGCCAGATCTTCGAGCAGCAGCACGTAATCGCCGGTCTCGGGGTCGAAGGCGCTGTAATAGCGGCGCGGCGTGCGCAGCTCGATGGCGTGGGCGACCTGTTCGTAGAAGCGCACCTCGCGCTCGTAGAAGCGGAAGAAGGTGGCGACCTCGCGGTTCTCCGGGGCGGCGGCGGGCAGCTTGGCGATGAGCGACTGCGGGGCGCCCTCCTCGGCCTTGTCGTAGCTGAGCTTGACCTGGGCGAGCTGTCCCATGAAGCCAACCCCTTCGCCGACGACCGCCGTGTCGATCGACGTCACGTTGCTGGTCGCGATGGCGCCGCCCTCGCGCAGCGCCTGCGTGAGCCACTCAGGCGTGAGGTCCTGGGGACCGCTCGGTAGCTTCTGACCTGCCATCGATGGAGACCTCCTCTGGCGGCGGCGAGTCACATGTACATCCCGCCGTTGGGGTTGAACTGCTGGCCGGTGATCCAGTCGCCCTCGGTGACCAGGAAGCGGATGAAGGCGGCCACCTCTTCCGGCCGGCCGAAGCGGCCGAGGGGGATGCGGCTGACGAGCGCCTCCTTCACCTCGTCGCTGAGGGCGATCACCATGTCCGTCTCCACGAAGCCGGGGCACATGGCGTTGACGGTGATATTGTAGCGGGCCAGCTCCTGGGCCGCCGACTTGGTAAAGGCGATGAGCCCCGCCTTGGCGGCAGCGTAGTTCGACTGGCCCGCGTTTCCCATCTGGCCGATGATGCTGGACATGTTGATGATGCGTCCGTAGTTGCGCTCGATCATGTGGGGGAGGACAGCCGAGGTGCAGTAGAAGGCGCTGTTGAGGTCGGTGTTGATCACCTCGTGCCACTCCTCCACCGACATCCGCCGCAGCGTCCGGTCGCGGTTGACGCCGGCGTTGTTCACCAGGATGTCGATCTGGCCGAACTCCTCCAGCGCGCGCTCCACCATCGCCTGGACGTCGTCCGGATGGGCGACGCCGGCGCGGACGGCGATGGCGCGGGCGCCCTGGCCGGTGAGATCGCTTACAAGCTGCTCGGCCTGCTCCTGGCTCTGGTAGTAGTTGACCACGACGGCGGCGCCCCACTCCGCCAGCTCCTTCGCTACCGCCCGGCCGATGCCCCGCGAGGCGCCGGTGACGATGGCCACCTGCCCGTCCAATCGCTTCATCCGAACTTTCCTCCTCCGCAGTTGGGAAACTAGGAACCCTTCGACTGCGCTCAGGGCAGGCAAGGAACAGGGAACAAGCTTGCCCGAAGGCGAACGCAGTGAGTGTACAACAGGAACGAGGAACAGGGAACAAGGGGTCGAGGGTTCCGCGCCTGACTGCCGCTCATTGCTGTTCCACGGTTCGCGGCCAGTCGCGCCGCAGGTTTATGAGCCCTGCGCCTTCGCTCGGCACGAAGCCGCAGCCGCGGTAGAAGGGCAGCAGGTCGGCCTCGAAGTCGACGTGCAGCCACTCGCAGCCCCGGGCCTTCGCTGCGTCGGCCGCGGCCGTGACCAGCGCGGCACCGATGCCACGACGCTGATGGCTGACGCGAACCGTCGTATCTAGGATAAAGGCGTGCAGCCCGCCGTCCCAGGCGACGTTGACGAAGCCGACGAGGGCATCGCCCTCGTAAGCACAGACGTAGGTGAGGCTGCGGGCCAAAACAGGGGCGAAATCGCGCGCGGTGTGGCCCTCCCAGGCCGTGGCGAAGAGCTTGTTCAGAGCATCGTTGGAGACGGGCGGGCTCAGGCGCAGCTCGATGGACGGAGCTGAGGCTTCGTCCCGGCTCATACCGCTGTGGGCGGGCGGTACTCGCCGAAGACCTGGCGCAGTTCGCCGCAGATCTCGCCCAGGGTGGCGTAGGTCTTGACCGCCTCCAGGATGGGCGGCATGAGGTTCTCGTCGCTGCGGGCGGCCTCGTTAAGGCGGGCGAGGCTGGCCCGCACGGCGCCGTTATCCCGTTCGGCGCGCAGCCGGCGCAGCCGCTCGATCTGGGCCCTGGCCCGCTCCGTGTCGACGCGGAAGATGGTCTTGGGCGTCTCCTCGTTGCTGCGGAACTTGTTTACGCCGACGACGATCCGCCGCCCCTCCTCGATCTCCCGCTGCTGGCGCACGGCGGCCGCCTGGATTTCGCGCTGCATGTAGCCCGCCTCGATGGCGGCGACGGCGCCGCCCATGTCCTCCACCCGGTCCAGGTACTCCTGGGCCTGGCGCTCGATCTCGTCGGTAAGGTGCTCGACATAATAGGAGCCGGCGAAGGGGTCGATGGTGTCGGTCACGCCCGTCTCGTGGGCGATGATCTGCTGGCTGCGCAGGGCGATGCGCTGGGCCTCCTCCGTCGGGAGGGCGAGCGCCTCGTCGTAGCAGGAGAGGGCGAGGGACTGGGCGCCGCCCAGGACGGAGGCGAGCCCCTGGATGGCCGCCCGCACGATGTTGTTCTCGGGCTGCTGGGCGGTGAGGGTGGCGCCGCCGGTCTGGACGTGGGTGCGCAGCAGCCAGGCCTTGGGGTCCTGGGCGCCGAACCGCTCACGCATCAGCCGGGCCCACATGCGGCGCAGCGCCCGGTACTTGGCGACCTCCTCGAAGAAGTTGTTGTGGGTGTTGAAGATCCAGGAGATGCGGGGCGCCACTTCGTCCACCCCGTAGCCCCGCTCCCGGCACGCCTCGATGTACTCGATGGCGTTGGAGAAAGCGAAGGCGATCTCCTGGGCCGAGGTGGCGCCGGCGTCGCGGATGTGGTAGCCGCTGACGCTGATGGGGTTGAACTTGGGCGCGTTGCGGACGCAGTGGGCCATCAGGTCTGCCGCCAGCCGCAGCGAGGGCCGGGGTGGGAAGATGTAGGTGCCGCGAGCGACGTACTCTTTGAGCACGTCGTTCTGGGCGGTGCCCATGACATCGCCGGAGGGCACGCCCTGCTTCTCGGCCACGGCGATGTACATGGCGACCAGCACCGGCGCCGGCGCGTTGATGGTCATGGAGGTGCTCACCTTGTCGAGCGGGATGCCGTCGAACATCACCTCCATGTCCTGGAGGGAGTCGATGGCGACGCCCACCTGGCCGACCTCCGACTCCGCCATCGGGTCGTCCGAGTCGTACCCGATCTGGGTGGGCAGGTCGAAGGCGACGGAGAGGCCGGTCTGCCCCTGGGCCAGCAGGAACTTGTAGCGCTGGTTGGACTCCTCAGCCGTGCCGAAGCCGGCGTACTGGCGCATGGTCCAGAGGCGGCCCCGGTACATGGTGGGCTGGACGCCTCGGGTGAAGGGGTACTCGCCGGGGTAGCCGATGTCGCGGTCGTAGTCGATGTCCGCTACGTCCAGGGGCGTGTACAGGCGGTCGACGGGCCCGATGCTGGTCTCGAAGTCGGCGTCGCGCTCCGGGCTGCGCTCCAGCGCCGGGCGCAGCATCTGCTCCTCCCAGTCCGCCTTGGCGGAGCGGATGTCGTCGAGGGGGCTGTCGCGCGCGCCGTCGTCCGGCATGGGGCCTCGGAACCTGGGAACCTTAGAACCAGGGAACCGGCGCCTTGCCCGCTGTGGTTCCCGGATTCAATGGTCCAAAGGTTCGTTTGTCAGTATACCTCACTCGATTCGCCCCTCCCTACGCCACCTCCGTCAGCCCCGGCCGCGTGGCGTTCACCAGGACGGCCATGTTGCCGTCGGGCTGCTTGCCCTCGTACATGAGCTGGTGGCAGAGGCCCACTTCGTCGAACTGGTAGACCTTCGAGAGGGCGGGGGCCACCTTCTGCTCCGTCACCAGTTGGTTGATGCCGGCGGCCTGCGCGTCGTTGGCAAAGTGGGAGCCCTGGAGCCGCTTCTGCCGCATCCAGAGGTAGCGCAGGTCGACGACGGCGTTGTAGCCGGTGGTGCCGGCGCAGATCACCACCATGCCGCCGTTGTCGCAGACGAAGATGGAGGTGGGGATGGTGTCCTCGCCCGGGTGCTCGAAGACGATGCGCGGGTTCCTGCGCTCGCCCAGCACGTCCCAGAGCGCCTTGCCGAAGGCGCGGGCGCCCTGAATCCAGCGGCCGTACCCCTCCTCGTCCGTCCAGTGGGGGGGCATGCCCCAGTGGTCGAACTGCTTGCGGTTGACGTAGCCCGCGGCGCCCAGCCGCTTGCAGTACTCGCCCTTCTCCTCGCTGGAGGTGACGGCGACGGGGACGCCGCCCAGCGCCCGGGCGATCTGGATGGCCATGGAGCCCAGGCCGCCGCTGCCGCCCCAGACCAGGACCACGTCGCCGGGCTGGACGGTGTGGGGCGACCAGTGGGTGAGCATGCGGTAGGCGGTCGCCCCCACCAGCATGTAGGCGGCGGCGGCCTCCCAGGTGAGGTGGGGCGGCTTGGGCAGGCACTGGTGCGCCTGCGCTTTGGTGAACTGGGCGAAGCTGCCCCAGTTGGTCTCGTAGCCCCAGATCTTGTTGCTGGGCGCGAGGATCGGGTCGCCGCCCGCCTTGATGAAGGGATCGTCCTCGTCCCACCAGCCGCAGTGGACGACCACCCGGTCGCCCACCTTGACGTTGGTCACGTCGCTGCCGACGGCGTAGACGATGCCGGAGGCGTCGCTGCCGCCGATGTGGAAGCCGGAGTCGTCCCCCATCTGGGCGTGGACGCGGATGACATCGACGGGCACGCCCAGGGCGGCCCAGACGTTGTTGTAGTTGATCCCCGCCGCCATCACGTACACCAGCGCCTCGTTAGGCCCGATGTCGGGCACCGGCACCTTCTCGCGGGCGAAGGCCTTGCTCGGCTCGCCGAAGCGCTCGCGCCGGATGACCTGGGCGTACATGTACGGGGGTACCTGGCCGATGGGCGGTATCTCGCCGATCTCGTAGAGATCCTTCGTCTCGGTCGTCATGCGCTTCCTCCTAGATTCGCTCCTCTTTGTGGCAGCGTGGCGATGATACACAAAGCTCAGCGCCCGCGCCAGCCTCGCCGTGAACGGAGAGCGTCTTACCTGCCGACAATGATAGTGAGAAGAAGATGCAGGTGCTTCGAGGGAGGCAGGGCATGGCCGATAGCTTACCGCTACCCGCTGACGGCGACTGGAGGGAAGCGCTGTCGGAGCTGGAGCGCGGCCTCCACGCCGCTAGCCAGACAGCGGCGCGGCTGCGGCGCAGCCTGGAAGGCGCTGACCGCGAAGCGCGTTCTGGGGGAGCCGCGTTGCAGGATATAGCAGCGCTTGCCGCGCCAACCGAGCGGCCCGGGGAGCGCGGTGTGCCCTCCGCCTTCGAGCGGCTCTGGGAGCGCATCGAACATGAGAAGCTGGAGAGCCGGCGGGAGAGCCCGCCGGCGCTGGCAGCGGAGCGTCGAGGACTAGATTTGCTGCCCCGGCAGTACCTGGTGACGGTCGAAGACCAGGAGAGGAAGGTGGACCTGGTGCTCCTACACCGCGCCTTCCTCAGCCTGGCGAGGATGGAGGACTTCTCCCTGATCAGCTTCGCTCATGGCGTGCCGGTCATCTCCCTCAGAGTCGAGGGCGAGCTGGACCTCAACCAACTCAGCGAGGCGGTCGCCGCTGCGACAGGTCAGGACTCCGAGGCGATCCCGCAGGACGGCGACCGGCTTTTTCTGCGCCTGGCACCGCGCCAGGACGGGGGAGGCGAGTGATGACAACTGCTCCCGGGCTTCAGTGGAAGCAACCAGGAGAGACGGACAAGGGTGCGCTACAGAGCGGCCCGGCCACGGCGTCCGGCGCGAACAGGGACGGCGAGACGGAGCGCGAGCGCCAGCGCTACGGCCTGGCCGTCCTCTCCCTGTTC
>MGOB01000063.1:30067-40723 GCA_001796995.1 Chloroflexi bacterium RBG_16_68_14
ATGGCGACGCTGCTGGAGCAGGCGCCGGCGGCCACGGGCGCTGTCCTGGTCTACCCGCTGCTCTTGGAGCGCAAGCGCCAGCTCCTGCGAGCTTCGGTCCTGGAGGGCGCTGTCGACTCGCGGTTCGAGGCGGCCATGGACGCCTTCCAGGAGGATCTGGCCGCGCTGGAGTTCTCCCTGGTGCAGAATCAGGAGCTGTACCGCATCCTGGAGGAGGGGGAGGTGGCCCTGCTGGACAGCTTCGGTGTGCTCATGGCCGGTGTCCTCCCTGAGGAGCAGTGGCAGGCGGCCCAGGAGACGCTGGGCGTCTGCACGCTGGCGCTGGTGCCCATGGTGGTGGAGAACGAACCCCTGGGCCTGGTGGCCTTCGCATTCCAGGACGAGGCGATCGAGGTGGAGGCGCTGGAGCTGCTGGTGGGCCACCTGACGCTGGCACTGCGGGACTTGCTGGTGCGAGACGAGGCGGTGCGTTTCGGCGATATCGATCCCGTGACCTGGGTGCATAACCGCCGTCACCTGATGCTGGCGCTGGAGAGCGAGATAGTGCGCGCGGGCCGCTACGGCCGGCCGCTCTCGCTGGTGGTGCTTGACGTCGATGACTTCCGCCAATTCAACGAGACCTATGGCCAGTCGACGGGCGACCGGCTGCTGCGCACCGTCGCTACCACCCTCGCCGAGGCCGTCTCGCCGCCGGAGTTGGTGGCCCGCCTCCAGGACGACGACTTCGCGCTGCTGCTGCCGGAGACCAGCCGGGCGACGGCGGTGACCACCACCGCCCGACTGCTCGCTCACCTCTCGCGCGTCTCCGTGTTCAGCGACGACGGAGCGGCGCCGGTCACCGTCAGCGTCGCCATCGCCTGCTTCCCGGAGGACGCTAGCACGCCCCGGGCGCTCCTCCAGCGCGCGCTGGCCGATCTGGAGACGGCCAAGCGAGAGCGCGCGAACGAGAAGCCGCCGCAGGCCGCCGGCGGGCGCGCGTAGCTTCCCCCTTTCCGCTGGCCCGCCCTTGACCCGCGATCTTCCCTTACGGTAGCGTGACCTCGCTTCGAATTCGAAGGGAGGAGATCGCCATGGACCTGAAGCTGACTGACCGCGTCGCGATCGTCACCGGCTCCGGACGGGGCATCGGCCGCGCCATCGCCCTCACCCTGGCGGAGGAGGGGGCCCGCGTCTGCGTCAACGACATCTTCGACGATCGTATCGAGGAGACGGTCGGGGAGATCCGTTCCCGCGGCGGTCAGGCGCTGGGCGTCAACGCCGACGTGACCGACTGGGGGCAGGTGGAGGCGATGGTGCGCCGGGTCATCGACGAGTGGGGCACGGTGCATATCCTGGTGAACAACGCCGGCATCCCGGCGCCGGTCGGCTCAGGCGAGGGCGCAGGGGGCGGCGCGGGCTTCTTCCAGGACACGGCGCGGGAGGCCTGGCCCCGGGTGATGAACGTCATCACCCACGGGGTGCTGCACTGCACCTATGCCTGTCTGGATGCCATGCTGCGCCAGCAGTACGGCAAGATCATCAGCATCGTCTCCGACGCGGGCCGGGTGGGCGAGCCGCGCCTGGCCGTCTACTCGCTGGCGAAGGCGGGCGTCATCGGTTTCAGCAAGGCGCTGGCGAAGGAGGCGGGGCGCTTCAAGATCAACGTGAACTGCATCTCGCCGGGCGCTACCCAGACCGAGGCGCTGGTTGGCAGCCCCGTCGCCGGCGCCGGCGCCGACCCGCAGGCGCAGGAGCGCTTCCAGGCGCTGCTCCGCCAGTACCCGCTGGGGCGCGGCCTCCAGCGCATCGGCCAGCCCCAGGACATCGCCGACGCGGTGGCGTTCCTGGTCTCGGACCGGGCCGAGTGGATCACCGGCCAGGTGCTGAGCGTTAACGGCGGCTACGCGATGGTGGGCTAGGCGGAAAATAGAAGCGGGAGGCGAGAGGCGGGATCCAACCCCGCTGTTAGTGCCCATGCAACTTAATCCTCACCTACGCTGATGGCGAGCTGCCGGGCGGCTGTCTGAAGCTGCTCCCTCACCCCCGGCCCCTCTCCCTCGTTAACGAGGGAGAGGGGCCGGGGGTGAGGGAGTGTCAATACCGCAGCATACTCAGCGCGGAAAAAAGTTGGAGGGGCACTAGTACGGCCCCGAGTGCTCGAAGATGCGGCGCGGGCTCTCCACCGTCATCTGCCGGATCTGCTCCTCGTTGACGCCGGCTTTGCGTAGGGCGGGCAGCGCATCTTCGCTGATGTGGCGGAAATGCCAGTTGGGCACCGTGCTCCTGACCAGCTCGGCCGGGTACCAGTCGATGTAGCAGGAGGCGTCGTGGCTCAGCACCAGGCGGTCGGCGTAGCCCAGCTCGCAGAGCCGGGCGATAACCGCCACCCGCTTCTCGGTGGGGAGATAGATGTCGATGCCGAAGCGGTCCATGCCCAGGTAGGAGCCCCGCTTCAGCATCTCTTCCAGGTAGCCGATGTCCTCCGTGTCGCCGCTGTGGCCGATGATGACGCGGCCCAGGTCGACGCCCTCCTCCGCGAAGACCTTCTGCTGGTCCAGCCCCCGTCGAGTGCCGGAGTGGGTGTGGGTGGAGATGGGCGCGCCGGTGCGCCGGTGGGCGCGGGCGACGGCGCGGAGCACCTTCTCGACGCCGGGCGTGACGCCGGGCTCGTCGGTAGCGCACTTGAGGATCGCTGCCTTCACCTTCGTCCCCTGGATGCCTCCGGTGATGTCGCGCACGAACAGGTCGACCATCACATCGATGTCGCGGTTTTGGAAGTACTGGGGCAGCTCGTTGTAGGTGTAGAGGCCGGTGGCGATGATGACGTTGAGCGAGATACCTTCCAGCGCGCGCTGGAGTCGCGGGATGTTGCGGCCCAGCCCCAGCACGGTGAGGTCGACGAAGGTCTGGACACCTAGGTCGGCCAGCTCGCGCAGCTTCTCCCGCGCGGAGGCGATCTGCGCCTCTTCGTCCCAGACGGAGGGGAAGCTCTCGGGCACGCCCTGGGAGAGGACGAAGACGTGCTCGTGCATCAGCGTGAAGCCGAGCTGCGCCGTATCGATAGGTCCGCGTAGCGTCTCTACCTGGGGCATGGTGCTCCTCCCGAAGCTAAGCGCGAGGGGGCTGAGGCTACCGCCAGCGAGTATTCGCGACGGGGCGGCCAATGTCAAGCTGAGGTCCGGGTGGCCCAACTGCCCGCGGGACAGGCTTCAGCCTGTCGGCGTCGGGCTAAAGCCCGACCCGCGGTTGTATTCAGCATCCGGGGTCTGGGCGTCTATACTGGGCAGGAGAAAAGAAAAATGCCGAGGCTTTTGTAGGTAGGACGACTACAGCGCGGCCTCGGCATGAGCAGAGGCCCGATACTGGTGGCAGAGGGAATCGGACGTGCTCCGCTTGTAGTCACTTACTATACTACAGCTTAGCAAGCGCTAAGATCAAGGGTTTTCTGAACGCCGTTCAGTAAAATTCTGGAGGAGTTATGGTCGAGGCGGGCGTCAGCTACTTCAGCAGCCGGGACCTGCGCCACGCGCGGGAGGACCTGGAGGAGATGGTCACTCACGGCTGCACCTACGCGGTGCACTGCTTCACGGAGACCGACCTGCTCTACTATCGCGGCGCCATGCAGGAGGTGCTGCGGGCGACGCGGGATGCCGGCCTGGAGGCGTGGCTGGACCCCTGGGGCGTGACCGGCATCTTCAGCGGCGAGAGCCTCTCGCGCTTCCTGGTCGACCACCCGGAGGCGCTGCAGCAGCGCTCCGACGGCCGTCCGGCGCCCGCCGCCTGCCCCAACCACCCGGAGCCCCGCCGCTTCCTGCTCGATTGGGTCGCCGCGGCGGCGGAGGCGGGCGGCCAGGTGGCCTTCTGGGACGAACCCCACTTTGACATCCCCCTCTGGCGGGGCGACCGCTCCGGCGTCTGGGCCTGTCGCTGCGGCCACTGTCAGGAGCGCTTCCGCGACTTCGCCGGCGGGCCGCTGCCGGAGCGGATGGACGACCAGGTGCGCGCCTTCCGCGAGCGCTCCCTCATCGACCTGCTGGCGGAGCTCTCGGCGGCGGCGCGGCGGCAGGGCATGCGCAACGCCCTCTGCCTGCTGCCGGTCGACCTGGAGGGGGTGGGGCTGGTCGAGCTGGCGCGTCGGGTGGAGGAGCGCTGGCGGAAGTGGGCGCAGGAGGCGGGCGGAACGCCGGCGGACGATGAGCCCTGGCGCTCGGTCGGCATCCGCGACTGGGACGCCGCCGCTGCCATCCCGGACCTGGACATCCTGGGCTGTGATCCCTACTGGTACTTCTACCGCACGGAGCCGGAGCCCTTCGTGCGCGCCTTCACCCGGCGCACGGCGGAGACGGCGCGTCGCCACGGCCGGGACGTGCAGATCTGGGTGCAGGCCTTCTCCGTGCCGGAGGGGCGGGAGGAGGAGCTGGCGCTGGGCCTGCGGGTGGCGGCGGAGGAGGGGGCGACGCACCTGGCCGCCTGGAGCTATCGCGCCACCGAGAGCATGTCGTCCATCCGCTGCGCGCGGCCGGAGGTGGCCTGGCGGGTGCTGGGGGAGACGTTCCGGGAGCTGCGGGGCATGGAGGACCTTCCCTCGTAGGGGTCCCGACAGGTCGGGGCCCAGGACAGAGCCGGAACTCTGTCCCTACGTGCCTGGGCTCCTACTGACCAGCCCTGAGCTACTCGATCGGCGGCGGCGCTGTCCGGCCCCCCTTGCGCCCAAGCGGTTACAACCCCTCCTGCTTCCGCCACTCGAGGATGTGCTGGGCGTGCTCTTGGTCGTGTTCGGCCGTGATTTGAACGAGTACTCGGCCGAATTGCCCCTCCACCAGAACCGAGTCGGGGAGCCGGGCGACGGCCGCCAGGAAGTCGGCGCGAAGGATGTCCAGTTCCCGGAGCACCTGCGGGAGCGACAGATTCCGCCTCAGGGACATGATCATGGCGTTCATCGGATCGAAGTTGGCGGCATAGAGGTCGATGCTCGCCAGGACCGGGGTGTCTCCGCGGGCAAGGCGCGCCAGGTCTGGCAGCGCCGTCTCCTCCCAGGACGCCACGTGCGAGAGGACATCCTTCACCGACCACTCTCCCACCGCTCCGGTCTGGGTCAGTTGCTCGTCCGACAATCCTTGGAAGCTCGCCCGCAGCTCGTTCCTGGCCTGCTCCAGGTCCCGGACGAGCCGTTCTCTATCGTCGCCTGGCCTCGACGTCATGCCACGCGCTCCAGGTAGGCTCCGGTCCTACGTCCTTGCCGCCGCGACCAGCACGCGGCGCCGATACGGCCGCCGCTCCAGCGTCAGCGAGAGCTCCATGAACAGGGCACCCACAGCAGCTTCGCCCATTTCCTGCGTTAGCGGCTCCTTCGCAGCCAGAAGAGAGGAGTAGGTCGTCGTCATCGGTTCTGGCCAGCCCGGAGCCTCATCGTAGACGTCAACGCTGAAGCCGGCCTGCTCCAGTAGCGGGCGGTAGTCTTCGACTGGATCGGCCCCGAGGACCGGCAGGCCGGCGGCGCGGTCCGGATCTAGTTCGTAGGCGGTGAAGACCAGGCGTCCTCCTGGGCGCAGGATACGGGCGACCTCGGCCATGGCGGCGCGCTTGTCGGGCACGTACTGCAGCGCATCCTCACTCATCGCCCCATCGGCCGAACCGGCTTCCAGCCCGCTATCGGCGAACGAGCCCACGACGAATCGCGCCTGCTCGGCCAGCCCGAGTTTCACCGCCCGGGCACTCGCTTGCTCGACCGCGACTCGCGACACGTCTACGCCGATCAGGCGCGCCCCGGTTTCGCGCGCCACCCACAGCGCCGGGCCAGCCATGCCACAACCGAGATCGACGAGCGTGTCGGCGGGCCGAAGGCGGAGTTCGGCGGCCACGCGCTGCAGTTCTCGCAGGGTGGTGAAGCTGATGTGCCCAAACTCCTCCGGGAAGTCGGGGCCTTCTGCATGCTCGTGCCACAGTCGCCGCAGGGTAGGGCTCTTCCCCGCCGCTGCGTACACCGCATCGTAGCCAGCCGAGACGAGGTCCTGCTCCATCGCAGCAGGAATCGTAAAGCTAAGCGCACGCTAAGTCAAGGGCGTAGTCGCGGGGTGAGGCGAACTCGGAATCGTTCATGCCGGTTGCCACCGGCGCCACAAAGGATGAAAATGCGTGGTCAGCCGTGTAGGTGCGCCCGTCCTCCCTCATCCCCGGCCCCTCTCCCTCATCGAGGGAGAGGGGTGCCCCGACTTGTCGGGGCGGGGGGAGGGAGGAGAATACGGCAACAACCGTATTTTCGGAGCAATGCTCCCGCCGGCAAATTGTGTGCCCGCAGCGAGCGTGCCGTCTGCTATGCGCGTGTGGCTACAGTACGCCTTTAGGCGGGCCCGTTTGCCTGCTACTTGATGGGTGGGGGCGCCGTCCAGTCGTAGCCGATGCTGGGGTCGTCGTGGGGGAGGCGGCCCTCCTCTTCCGGGTTGTAGGTCTTGGAGGTGAGGTAGATCAGGTGGGCTGTCCCGCCGATGGCCCGGCAGCCGTGGGCCACCCCGGCCGGGATCTTCAGGAGCTGCGCCTCATAGTGCTCCCCCAGGAACAGCTCGTCGAGCTGGCCGCGGGTGGGTGAGCCCTCCCGCGTGTCGTAGAGGGCGACCTTCAGATCGCCCACCGGCACGTACCACCAGTCGATCTGGATGGGGTGAACGTGCCAGGCTTTGGCCACGCCGGGGTGCATGAGCGAGTGGCTCACCTGCGCCCACCCCTCGCGGACGATCTCCTCCGTGCTGCGGGCGATCTCCCGGAAGAAGCCCCGCTCGTCGGCATGGGTGACCAGCGGTTTCAGCTCGACGCCCTCGATCATCCTTCGCTCCCTCCGTTGACGTCTTGGTCATCCAGCTGGATGCCCTGGGCCGCCAGGGCGGCGGCGATCTCAGGGTGCCGCTGCCACCGCCCGTCGATGAGCACCCGGCGGTCCCAGGGGAAGATGATGAACTCGTCGGTGAACAGCGCGCTGACATCCGGCGCCGGCTTGGCCCAGGAGTGACTCACCAGGCAGGCCGTCACCACCCGCTTCGCCCCTAGCGCGCGTACTTGCTCCGTGACGAGCGTGAGCGTCTCGCCCGTGTCGGCGATCTCGTCGACGACGGCGACGACCTTCCCAGCGACCAGGTGCGAGACGGGCACCTTCCAGACCGGGGAGTCGTAGACCACCTCATCGTGCAGCCGGCGCGTAATGCGGACGGGGTAGAGCTCGCAGCGCAGGGCGCAGGCGACCGCTGTCGCCGGGAAGAGGCCCGCCCGGGCGACGCCGATGACGGTATCGACCTTCCTCCGCGCCAGAGCCTCAGCCAGTTGGGCTGAGAGCGCGGCGAACTCCTCCCAGGAGACCTCCCGAATGCCCTTCCGGGCGGCGTAGTCGTAGCTGCGGGCCTTGCCTTGGTTCTCGCCGGAAGCGGTCACGGACGTACCATACCATGCATGGCGGCCTGAGGCATCCGGCCGCAATTCGCAGGACCTGCACCTCGCCCCTCAGCGGGCCAGCGTATCGGCGTAGCGCTGGAGGATGGCCATCTGGGCCACCTCGAGGACGGCCTCCGGCTGGCGCTGGCGCACCAGCGCTACCGCCTCGGGGAGTGGATAGCCTATCCGCAGGAGCACCGCCGCCACCACCGCCAGGCTGCGGCCCGATGCCGCCTGGCAGTGCACCAGTACCTTGCGGTCATCGCCCAGCTCTTGCAGGACCCAGTCGGCGGCGCGGGCCAACCCCTCCTCCGCCGGGCCGCGGTGGTCGGAGATGGGGAGGTGGAGGTAGTGCAGGCCCGCCTTGCCCAGCGGGGCCAACTGGTGACGCTCCCCGGCCCGCAGGTCTAGCACGGCGCCGATGGCCAGTCGCGACAGCGCCGTCGCCTCCCGTGACGCGAAGCGCGCGCTCTGGGCCAGCTCCGGCGTGATCCAGACCAGGTCCGAGGGCGGTCGCGCGCCCAGGACGGGAGAGAGGAGGCGGCCGAAGAATCCTCGCATGATCAGCTCAGAGCGGTCTCGCCGGCGGACATCCAGGCTGGTGGCTTGCTTTGCACCACCCGCGCCGGGGCGCCCACCACCGTCGCGCCCGCCGGCACGTCGTCGATGACCACGGCGTTGGCGCCGATGCGGGCGCCGTCGCCGACGGTGATGGGCCCCAGCACCTTGGCGCCGGTGCCGATGAACACCCGGTCGCCGATGATGGGCCCGCGGCTGTCGAACCCCCAGCGCCGGCTCCCGCTCAGCCCGATGGTGACCCAGGGGTTGATGGCGCAGTCCCGCCCGATCTTCACGGCCCCGTCGATAACGACGTAGCCGTGGGGGAGGATCAGCCCCGGCCCTATCTCTACCTTGCGTCCGATGGCGATTCGCCAGACGGCCGTGGAGAGCAGCTCGCACAGGTAGGGCAGAAGGGGCACGCGGCGGCGCAGGAGCCCGTCGCGCAGCCGGAGCAGGATCACCGGCAGCGCCGGCATGCCCAGGAAGATGCGAGCGGTTCGCTCCCCCATCGCCTTCCAGCGGCGGAGGAACGGCCCCTCGGGTGGGCGGCGCAGGAGGCTGTAGCGCTCGTAGGTCTGGTACGCCTCCCGCACCTCGTCCCAGGGGCCGGGGGCCTCCCCGCTATGGTGTGACATCGGCTGTTCTCCGCGGCCGCCAGACCGAGACGATGAGGTCGGCGATGGCCGGCATCCGGTACGCGATGTGGTCCAGCGCCGTCATCGCCGACCAGGCTAGCGGTCGGGGCAGCGCTTCCATGAGCCAGGTCCAGCGGTGGAATAGCCAGAGCAGTGAGATGCCGCGGCAGGCCACCAGCTCCAGGGAGGGCTGGCCCAGCCGCCGCAGCACGCCGTAGGTCCCCCGGAAGGTGTGGTTGGGCGGGGGTTCCCAGTAGTTCCGCCCCCGGTAGACGGGCAGCCCGAAGCGATTCTTGAGCCGGTAGAGGCCCCGCCCCAGGCGGCAGGAGAGGCTATCGAAGTTGGAGATGCCGATGATGGCCAGGCCGTCGGGCTTGAGGACCCGCGCTACCTCGCGCAGGAAGGAGCCGGGCTGGGCGAAATGGTCCAGTGAGCCCTGGCAGACGATGCGGTCGAAGCTGCCGCTGCGGAACGGGAGCGCTTCCGCGACGGCGCCCACCAGCGGCGCCCCGTCCTCGGCGGCGAAGCGCTGCCGGCAGTGCCGCAGCAGGGCCAGGGAGGCGTCCAGCCCCCACGCCTCGCGCACGCCATGCCGGAGGAGCGCGAGCTGGCCCCCGAAGCCGCAGGCCACGTCCAGCAGCCGGCCGGGGCTGCCCCTGGTCGCCTCCTGGGTGATGCGCTGCGGCACCCGCTGGAAGACGAACTGGCTGTCGCGGGGGTAGGGGCCGGGCGGCAGGTCCTCCTCGATGACCCAGCCCAGATCGACGGTGGGCGTAGAGGTGCTCATCGCCGGCTCCTCTCCTTCCGGGGCTGCCAGACGGAGATGATCATGTCGGCCAGCTCGGGCGTTGGGTAGGCGATGCGGTCCAGCGCTTTCAGCATCAGATGGGCTGCAGAGCGGGGCAGACGCTCCAGCCAGCTGCCCCAGCCCTCGGCCAGCCAGAGCAAGGAGATGCCGTAGCAGCGCACAAGTCGCAAGTGGCTGCCGCCAAGGCGGAGAACGAAGGCCAGCTCGCCCTTGTGGTGGTGGTCCGGCGGCACCTGACAGTACGGCCGGTAGGGTGGCGGCGGCCTGCGCAGCAGATCGCTGGAGACCCGCTGCCGAAGCCGCCCCAGCCGGCAGGAGAGGCTCTCATAGTTGGTGAGGGCGATGACCAGGCGGCCGTCAGGTCGCAAGACACGCGCCGCCTCGCTCATGAAGGCGTGGGGGTCGACGAAGTGGTCCAGAGAGCCCTGGCAGACCACCCGGTCGAAGCTGCTATCGCGGAAGGGCAGCTCCTCAGCGATGCCCCGCACGAGGACGACCCCATACCCGGCGAAGATGAAGCTGCTGAGGTCCACCAGCATCTCCTCGGAAGGGTCGATGCCCCAGCCCTCGCCGCCCAGCCCGCTCACCGCCGCCGCCAGCTTGCCGATGCCGCAGGCGACGTCCAGCGTCCGCCCGCCCGGCCTGGTCCCCTCCTCCAGCAGCAGCTCCTCGACGCGCTGGGTCAGGTATCGGGTGTCCAGCCCGGTGTCGAACCCGACGTCGTGAATGGAGTAGTCGAGATCGAAGGAGGGCTCACCCGAAGGGGGTCTTCTTGATGGCGCTAAGGACAACGTAGAACTCCTCAAACCCGCCTACCAGCGGGGCGAACCAGCGCTCCCAGCGGTACTGCATACCCCGGCTCTGGTTGACCAGGCCCTCGATGACCCGGGCGGGGGCACCCCGAGGCATGGCCTGCCCCTGGGCGTTCCGCCGGGCGCCCTTCAGGTAGAGGCGGGTGTGCTCCACCTGGAAGGAGGCGGGGCTGGCGCACTTAGGGTTGTTGAACCGCGGGTCGAAGTAGTTGAACGTCTCCAGGGTGAAGTGGCGTCCGTGGCGAGGGTCGCGGCTGACCGCCCACGAAGAGGAGGCGTGGGGCAGCCGGGCGTGGATGATCGTTCCCGCCTTGCTGACGCGCCAGAGCTCCTCCATCACGCCCAGGAAGTCCTCCGCGTGGGCCAGGGTGTGGTCCAGGAAGACCTCGTCCACGCTGTCGTCCTTAAACGGCAGGTGCGGGCCGAGCTGGGCCAGGATCTG
>MGOB01000063.1:40797-47283 GCA_001796995.1 Chloroflexi bacterium RBG_16_68_14
AAGTCCAGGCGAACGATCATCGCTGTTCCGCCGCTGCTGGGGCGGGCGCCAAGACCCGGGTCAGGTACTCGTGAAGCACCGGCGCGGGCTTGCCTTCCAGGACGATGCGGCCCCGCTCGACGAGGATCACGCGGTCAGTGTAGCGTTGGACGGACGGTAGGTCATGGGAGGCGAGGATGATGGTGACGCCGGCCCGGCGCAGCCCCTCCATATGGGCGAAGCACTTGCTCTGGAACTCCGCGTCGCCGACCGCCAGCACCTCGTCCACCAGCAGGATCTCCGGTCGCACGTGCACCGCCACGGCGAAGCCCAGCCGGACGTACATGCCGGAGGAGTAGGTGCGCATGGGCTGATCGATGAAGTTGCCCAGCTCGGAGAAGGCGATGATGCCGGGCAGCGCCTGGCGCGCCTCCTTCAGGCTGAGCCCCAGCAGCACCGCGTTGAGCAGGGCGTTCTCGCGGCCGCTGATCTGGGGGTGAAAGCCGGAGCCCAGCTCCAGCAGGGCGGAGACGCGGCCGCTGGTGGTGACCTGGCCGGACGTGGGCCGGGTGATCCCAGCGATGATACCTAGCAATGTGCTCTTCCCGGAGCCGTTGGGCCCCACGATACCAACGGATTCGCCCCGGCGTATGGTGAATGAGACGTCCTGGAGCGCCCAGAACGCCTGCCGCCCGCGGCCGTTCAGGAGCAGCGCCGGCAGGGAGAGGAGCGCCGTCTTCAGCTCCTGCGCGCGCCCTCCGCGCAGGTAGTATCGCTTGGATACCTGGCTCAGCGTGACGGCCGCGTCCTGCTCAAAGGGCATCGGCGAATCCCGGCTCCAGTCGTCGGAAGGTCTCTCCCCCTAGCATGATGGCGCCCAGCGTGAAGAGCAACGCCGGCCAGAGGTCGACCCCCGGCAGGGTGTTGTGCAGGAACAGCTCCCGCCACGCCTCCATGAGGGAGGTGAGCGGGTTGATCAGCAGGACCGGTCGCCAGCGGTCTGGCACCATCTCCAGTGGGTAGAGGATGGGGGAGATGTAGAACAGCAGGTTCAGGAAGACCTCGATGAGGTGTTCCAGGTCGCGGAAGAAGACGTTGATGGAGGCGATGACCAGGATCACGCCCATGAGCAGCGCGAGCTGCACGGCCGCCAGGATGGGGATGCCGAGGAGCCACGTGGCCGAGGGGTAGTGACCGGCGACGGCGAGCAGGATCACCAGGACGGGGATGGTGAGGAGGAAGTGCACGCCGTTGTTGAGGATGGTCGAGAAGGGCAGCACCACGCGAGGAAAGGGCACCTTCTTGAGCAAAGCGGCGTTGGCGGCGAAGGAAGGCGCCGCCAGGAGCACCGAGGTCTGAAACCAGACCCAGGGGAAGAGCGCCGTCAGCAGCACCAGGTGGTAGTCCTCCTCCACCTGGATGCGGACGAACTGCGAGAGGGCGACGTACAGCACCGCCCCCAGGGCGAGGGGCTTCATCAGCGACCAGAGAAACCCGAGGGCGGTGTCTTGATAGCGAAGCTTGAGGTCCCGCAGTGTGAGCAGGTAGAGGAGCTCCCACGCTCTCCCCGTGGGCCAGACAGAAATGGCGGGTCGCATCGCTCTTTCTTTGGTGCTACAGCGTAACAGGCGTACTATGCCAGATCAACCGAGGTGGCGACAGGTTCGCTGCAGCTTCGACCACCGCTGAGGGATCATTACCCAGCCCTAGGCTGAGTGGCGGCTATGCCTTCATTGACAGGGCGGCTGCCGTGGGCTAGGCTAATGCCAGACAAACGTGTGTTCGCCTTGCGGCGGACGTTGTGAGGTGGGGGGCTGATTACCACCGTACGGCCGGAGCCAGGAAGCAAGGGGCCGCGCAGGGCGCGGCGTGGTCCCCTTACTCGCAAGCAAATCCTCGACGCAGCGCTCCGGCTCTTCTCCGAGAAGGGATTCGCCCGTACCAGCGTGCGCGACATCGCCCGCGGCGCCGGCATCACCGACGCCGCCATCTACTATCACTTCTCCTCGAAACGCGACCTGTTCGAGGCGCTCTTTGAGGAGCGGGGAATCACTCCTGCCCTCAGCCAGTTGGAGCAGGTCACCTTCAGCCAGCTCCGGTCGCCGCTGGAAGACCTCACTGCACTTGCCATGGTGGCGCTGGATATCTTGCATCGGAACAGAGACTTCATGAAGGTGATCTTCAGCGAGGCGATCAGCGAAGACCCCATCGCCACGGATGAGTATCGCGTGGTGACCGAGCGCTGGCGGAGGGGGCAGGCGCGCATCCTGCAGGAATACGTGCGGCGGGGCGACCTGCCTCGATGCGACGTGGAGGTCGCTGCCCGGCAGCTCGTCGTGCTCGCCGTTGGGCCCTTCGCCGACGCGCTCATGTCCGGTCAGGACCGGGAAGGCGCCGAGCCGTCGCCGGACCTGGTGGCACGGGTGCGCACCGCGGTCGAGCTCTTCGTCAGGGGGCTAGAAGCGGCACCGCGATGAGCGCCAAGGCGAGGGCGGAAGAGTCGGAGAACGCCCTCTCCTCCGTCCCCTTCGCCCATGCCAGCGAGGAAGAGTTCGCCCGCATCCTCGATTTCTACGACGTCGCCTGGCGGTACGAACCGCGCTCCTTTCCGCTGCGTGAGGAGGAGGGACGCGTCGTCGAGGCGTTCACGCCAGACTTCTATCTTCCTGACCTGGAACTCTACATCGAGCTCACCACCCTCAAGCAGAGCCTGGTGACGGAGAAGCACCGGAAGTTGCGGCTCTTTCAGGAGCGCTACCCGGACATCCAGATCAAGCTGCTCCACCGGTCGGATTACCTGAGCCTGCTCGCCAAGTACGGCTTCGGCCCCTTCTCGGAGGTGGAGGTGGCCGGGATCCATGAGGTGCTCATCAGCGCCTCGGAGCTGGAGCGGCGGGTAGGCGAACTGGGGGCCCAGATCTCGCGGGACTACAAGGGGAAGGAGCCGCTGCTCGTCGGTGTGCTGCGCGGCGTCATCTGCTTCATGGCCGACTTGATGCGGCACATCTCGCTGCCCCTGGCCATCGATTTCATGGCCATCTCCTCCTACGAGGGGGAGCAGGGCGAGGCGGTGCGCATCGTGAAGGACCTGGAGGAGCCGCTGGCCAGCCGCCACATCATCATCGTGGAGGACATCGTCGATACCGGCATGACGCTGAACACTCTGCTCCAGGGGCTCCAGCTCCGGCGCCCGGCCAGCCTGAAGGTGTGCGCGCTCCTGGACAAGCGGGCGCGCCGGCTGGTGGACATGCCCATCGACTACGTGGGGTTTGAGATACCGGACGAGTTTGTGGTGGGATATGGGCTGGACTTCCGGCAGAAGTTCCGCAACCTGCCCTTCATCGCCACCCTGAAGCGCGACTGGCTCCAGACGCAGGCGCAGACAAAGCAAAGCCCCGAGTAACCTCCCCCGCGCCTCCGGCTTCATCCTCCGCTGACTTTCCTCACCGGCTACCCTTTCGGGCGGACGGCGATTCCTGCCAGGTTCGTCTGCCGGTGGCCCGGGTCTCAGCCACTCGGGGCAAGTATCAGGTTATCACGGGGCGGCAGGCCTGTCAAGAGATAACCGGTTCACCGCGATAAATTCTTTCTATCACAAGCGGCCACAGGCCGGGCGCCGGCGATCGCAGGCCGTCAGGTCTCAGCGATCCTGGGGCCCGCCTCTTGACATGGTTCGGCAGGGCGGTATACTACAGAACAGGTTAGCTTAGTGATTGCTGAGCTAAATACATCTTATTTAGGGCTGAATACACTAGGAGAGAGCCATGGCCGTTGACCAGGAAACCATGCAGATGCTGCGCCAGGACTACAGCCCGGCGCCGGTCGACCTGAGCTGGCTGAATCTGGACCAGACGTGGGGGATCGCCGCTAAGCCCGGCAAGCGCGGCCTTACCCTGGACGAGGTCAACATCGGCCCGTACGGACCGGACGGCGACGGGTCTCCTGACCAGACCTTCCGTCCCCGCGGGGCGGCCCGGCGGGAGGCGGTGCCGCGCACCGGCTACTACCTGGACAAGAAGGCCGACGTCTGGTCGGAGAACGCCACCATGCTCTACGAGGAGGCGGTGCAGCGCCAGTGGTCCTCCGCCACCGATATCCCCTGGGAGAGGCTGGAGCCACTGCCGGACGACATTGAGCGGGCGATGTGCCAGCTCTGCACCTTCCTTACGGAGGTGGAGTTCATCGCGGGCGACACGCCCGGCCAGTGGGTGCCCAGGATCAGCAACCAGCACTTTGAGACCAAGCTCTTCCTCTGCACCCAGATCATGGACGAGGCGCGCCACCTGGACGTCTTCCGCAAGCGGGTGCTGGCCAACGGCGGCGGCCTGCTCCAGGGCAGCCCTACCTCCACGCTGCGTACCCTCATCAACGCCCGTGACTTCACCGAGATGTCCGTCCTCATGCACGTGCAGGCGGAGGGCTTTGTCCAGTCCATGTTCCGCATGGGCGAGCTTATCGCCCAGAACGAGGCCGAGAAGCGCATCTTCCGCCTCTGCGCTCAGGATGAGTCGCGCCACCTGGGGTACGGCGTGATGCACCTGAAGTACGTGCTGGAGCACGAGCCCTGGCGGCGGGAGGAGATCCACGCCTACCTGGATGAGGCGGAGACCGGCGACCCGGAGACGGGGACCTTCGGGATCAACGTGGCGGAGTCCCTCATCGTCCTGCTGGGCGGCGGCAGGGAGAACGTCGACGAAGGGTTCAAGAAGTTTATGGCGCTCCGCAAGCGCCAGGTGCAGGAGTACGCTCACCGGCTGGAGGTAGCTGGCCTCGGCGATCGGGTCGACCGCATGGACCCGATCATGCGCATGGCGCTGGAGACTTAGCCGGCCGCGCCAAGTTATCGAGCAAGCTAACGGCCCCTCGGAGACTGCTGAATAATATTGCGGGTCGGGCTTCAGCCCGACGGCGACAGGCTAAAGCCTGTCCCACCGGGAATTGGGAGAGCGGGTCGGCGTCTCCCAGAACGCACCTAACAGGGCTTTATTCAGCAGCGGCCCCTCGACGCATCGGGGGGCCGTAACGTTTGCCTTGCCGGGGGCCGGCCGGGTCTAGCCCTGGCCCGCCTGGGGAGCGTGGTTGTCGGTCGGGGCCTCCGTCCCGTCCCTGTTGAGCAGCGCCGCCTGCTGGGAGGTCTCCTCCCAGCGCTTGAGGTCGAAGGAGTAGGACTCGGGCAGCTGGCCGCGGGCCACCTTGAGGAGGGCGGTCTTGGGCAGCGGCGTATCGGTGAGCACCACCTCGCTCACCCGCTTGTAGGGGGCCAGCTCCCGCGCGAAGGCCTCCAGATCCTCCTGCACCAGCTTGCGGACCGCGGCCTCGCTCATCGCCTCGCCCCGCTCCTGGAGCCGCCGCTGCGCTTGCTCCAGGTTCGGATAGACGATGGCGCCCACCTGGGTCTTATTCCGGCTGCGTCGAGACACCACGCAGACGTCCTGGAAGAGATCGCTCCCAGCGAATCGCTCCTCCAGCTCGTCGGGCACTACCTTCTCGCCGGAGTCGAGGACGATGACGTACTTGCTGCGGCCGGTGATCCAGATGTTCTCTTCCCTGTCGATGCGGCCCAGGTCACCGGTGCGGAGCCAGCCGCCGGCCAGGGCGGCGCTGGTCTCCTCGGGCGCCTGCCAGTAGCCGGCGAAGACGTTGGGGCCGCGGACCACCAGCTCGCCTTCGCCGTGCAGGTGGACGTAGATCTCCTTCTCCGGCACGTCGATGAGCTTGACTTCGACGCCTTCGAGCGCCGGCCCCACGCTGCCGGCGTGCTCCTCGTAGTAGTTGCTGAAGAAGAACTTGCGCGGGTTCCAGCGCTGGGCGGCGACCACCGGGCCCGCCTCGGTGAGGCCCCAGCCCTGGAGCAGGGGCAGGCCCAGGCGGAAGAAGTTGCGGGCCACCTCCGGGTTGATGGCGGCGCCCCCGCTCAGGACGAAGCGCAGGTGCCCGCCGAGCTGCTGGTGCACCTCGCGGAAGATCAGGCGTCCCAGGTTGACGCCCGTGCGCCGCTTGGCCACGTCCACCAGCCGGAGCCCGCGCTCGAACATCTCCAGCCGGCCCTCAGCCTCGGCGCGGCGCACGATGGTCCGGTACACCTGCTCGAAGAGGGCAGGCACCCCCAAGAAGACCGTCGGCTTCGTCTCCTTGAGGCGGTCGCGCACGCGGAGCAGGTCGTTCTCGAAGGTGAGCTCGCCTCCGGCGGCGAAGGCGATGAGGAAGACGATGAACGGGAAAGCGTGATGGAGGGGTAGCACCAGCACGATCCGGTCCTTGTCGTCGAACTGAATCGTCCGGCGGACCGATTCTACATTTGATGTAAAGTTCCTATGGGTGAGCATCACGCCCTTCATGCCGCCGGTGGTGCCAGAGGTGAAGACGATGGAGGCGAGGTCGTCGGGCGCCACCTGCCGTTCCGCGAGGGCGGCGCGGCTGGCGTCCGTCGCCTGCGCCGCCACCTGGTCGAAGGGGAGCAGGTCAGGGCGGCCGCGTCGCAGGAGGCTGGGGGCGTGGCCCCGCCGC
>MGOB01000063.1:47299-55969 GCA_001796995.1 Chloroflexi bacterium RBG_16_68_14
ATCACCTTCTCCACGCTTGGCAGGTGGCCGCCCAGCCGCTCCAACACTCGGGTAGAGACGATGGCGAAGCGGGCACCCGAGCGCTTGGCCAGCTCCTCGAGCTCCGCGCCCTTGAGTTCCACGTAGAGGGGGACACCCACACCGCCGGCGAGAGAGGCGCCGAAGTAGCCGACGGCCCACGGCAGGCCATTCTCGCAGATGATGGCCACCCGGTCGCCCTTCTGGAGGCCGAGGGCGATGAGCCCGGCGGCGAACTCGTTCGCCCGGCGCCACGTCTGCTCGAAGGTGAGCGTCTCCCACTTGCCTTCCACCTTCTGCTGGTAGGCGACTCTGTGCCCGAAACGCGCGCGCGAGTCGGCGAGCAACTCTGGAATGGTGAGCGAGGCGGCGCCCGCCAGGGCCAGGGCTTCACCTACATCGGCAACGGGTTTCGGCTTGAAGGGGTTGATCGTCATGGCGGGGCTGGCTCCTCTCTAGGGGCTATCGAGGCCAGGACGGTGCGTTCAGGCACAGTATAGCGCGTCGCGCCGCATTTCGGTTCGGCGCTCGTCACCTGCGATGATATCCGTCCGGAGCGCCTCATGGAAGGTGGCAGGGCCACCGCGCCTACTCGTCCTCGAAGAGGCGTCGCTGGTGGCGGGCGCGCAGCTTGGACAGCGCCTGCGCCTCGATCTGCCGGGCGCGCTCTCGGGTGACGCCCAGGGCGTTGCCCACCACGTCCAGCGTACGGGCGCGCCCGTCGGCGATGCCGAATCGCAGTTCGATCACCCGGCGCTCGCGCGGGGTGAGCACGTCCAGCGCCTCCCGGACCCGTGCCCGCAGCAGCTCGCGCGTCGCCTCCTCCTCCGGCGAGGGGGAGAGGAGGTCCTCCAGCAGGCTGCCCAGGGTGCTCTCATCCTCCTCGCCCACCGGCGTCTCCAGGGAGATGACCGACTGGCGGAGGGCGCGGGCGGCCTCCCGCACCTTCTCCTGGCTCATCCCCATGAAGCGGGCCAGTTCGCTCACCTTTGGCTCGCGGCCGAAGTACTGGAAGAGACGCTCTCGGGCTTGGGTGTACTTGGAGATGAGCTCGTTGATGTGGATGGGCAGGCGGATGGTACGGGCCTTGTCGGCGATGGCGCGGCCGACCGCCTGCCGGATCCACCAGGTAGCGTAGGTGCTGAAGCGGTAGCCCTTCCGGTATTCGAACTTCTCCACTGCCCGCATCAGGCCGGCGTTTCCCTCCTGCACCAGGTCCATCAGCGGCAGGCCGCGAGCGGCGTGCTTCTTGGCCACGCTGACTACCAGGCGCAGGTTGGCGTTTACCATGTGCTCCTCAGCACGGGCCGCTTCTTCCCGCGCGCGGCGAACGATGGGCGTCAGCGCCTTTAGCTGAGCCATCAGCTTCTGGTTGCGGGGCGTGGCGCCTGTCTGGACCAGCTTCAACGCCCGCTCCAGCTCCGGCGGTGGCTCCGGGCCGAAGATGCGCAGCCCCCCTGAGAGGCTGATGACGGCGTCGTACACCCGGTTCTTGCCCTGCCGGGCGAACTGCTGGAGCTTCCGTTCCAGCCGGGGATCGATGGCGGAGGCGATGGCCTCGCGCAGCTTGGTACTGCGCAACTCCTCGGCCAGGCCATCTGGGGGCGGAAAGCCCCGGATGGCGGCGCTGTCCCGTACCAACTGGAGCCCGCGGGCCATATCGCGAATGAGCAGGTAGGTAAGCTCCTCGAGCGTCGGGGGCATGCCCGTCTCTGCGGTGTAGAGGTCGCTCAGGTTGGCCAGCGTCCGGCCATGCTCGATCTTCTTGAAGAGATCGATCTCTTCCTGGGGCGTTAGGAGCTTGAAACGAGCGATCTCATTGAGATAGAGCTCGACAGAGTCCGGCAGCTCTACCTCTTCGCGCATTTCCGTGGATGTTGCTGCTGTTGTTGCCCGCTTTTCGGCCATATTCGCTTTCTTGGTTCCTTCTCCTAAAGTGGAGGCGCTAAACGACGTCCGGTCGCGGCCACTTCAAGTCGCAGCTCAGGCAACGGGCCTGGATCATGGTTCCCCCGCTCCAGTAGCTCATAGTGAAGAACTTCCGGCAGCGAGGGCACGCCTGGTCGCCCAGGAGGACCCGGTGCTCCTTAGGCTCGCTGGGCCTATCGGCGTGGGCCCCTTCGTCGCCGCGTTCGGACGTCAAGCTGCACCTCCACTATCAATTCTACACCTGTTGCCGGTTCCGTCGAAGGGGGTGATGAGGAAATAGTTGGGGATGGCCTAAGATTGAAGCAAGAACGGCTAGATTCGCATAGAACGCGCGTTCGCGCATTCGAATATCCGGGAGCTCGAGATACGTTTTGCGGAATAGATCCTCTTCGCGGCTGAGCCTGAGCGGCTTGACTATAAGCGGGAGTGATGAGATCGTCCACCCGTGATTCGCGTGGCCCATACCCGACCACGGCTGGTGGCCACCCTGGCGGCGGCGCTAGCGCTGGCGGCGGCTGCCTGCGGCGGGGGCGATGAGAGGGTCGCCGGTGGCCTGTCCGACCCGGGCGACTTGCGGGGAAAGACCATCGGCGTTGGCTCCCTAGGGGACATGTCCACGCTGGAGACGCGCTACCTGCTCCAGCAGGGGTACGGGCTGGACGTGAGCCTGGGGGGAGGTGACGTGACCATCAGTGAGTCGCCGGCGGAGTCGCTGCCGACGCTGCTCGAGGACGGCGATATCGATGCCGCCGTGCTAGGTAGCCTCGGCGCCTTCCGCCTGCTCGAGGACGAGCGCTTCCGCGTCCTCAGCCAGGTCACCGCGGAGGTGCAGGAGCTCACCGGCGCTCCGGTCATGAGCTCCATCTTGGTCACCTACCCGGAGGTGGCGGAGCAGAAGGGCGACGCGCTGGGTGAGCTGAACCGCATGCTTGCCGAGTCGGTCACCTACTTCAAGGCGAACCAGGACCAGGTCATCGAGGCGGTGGCGGCCGAGCAGCAGGCGGACCCGGAGTTCCTCCGCTGGTGGTGGGACCGCCAAGGCCTGGCGCTGGGTGATAGCTCGCAGGAGATGCAGGAGCAGCTGCTAAAGGTGTGGGAGACGGCGAAGGCCGTCGGCGACATCGAGGATTACCCGGAGCTAGCCGACGTGCTCTTCAGCGGCGATGAGGGAGCGCCTTCGATGGCCATGAAGGCCGACCGAACCACGGTCAGCCTCGCCCTCCTGGACGACCCCAGCCGTCGCGCCGCTCTCTACGCCGTCCAGCAGGGCATTGTGACGTCTGACAGCGTAGACGTGGACCTGACCTACCTCCCTTTCAGCACCCTCATCGAGGTGGCCGCTGCCAGGCAGTACGATGTGATTGAGGCGCTACCCTTGGTGGTGCCCCTGGGTGCGGCTCGCGACCTCGATTTCGTCGTCCTCTCGGGCGCCCTTCAGGACCTGAGCGGCACGCTCCTCTTCGTGCGCGCCGAGGCGGCTTCTGACTAAGGCCCTAGGTTGGGAGTGGTGACGGCCGGTCAGGGGCTGGGAGACGACCTTGGGCATTCCGATGATCATGATCCGTAACGAAAGACGGCCGGACGAGGGCCATCAGTCTCGGGCAGGGAATCTTGACAGCGAGCATGGGAGGGGCATGCTGGCGGCGCGCCCAGAGGCCAGAGGTGGCGCGTGCAGAAGATCCTGGCATCGCTCCTGATAGTCCTGAGTACGTTAGGCACCGTTCTGTTCCTCATCCCGCCGTGGCTGCGCTCCGGGCCGGCCCTGGCAAACACCTTGATGGACGTGGTCGCGGTGAGTGCGGGGGGCTCTCACACTTGCGCCCTGACCAGGGCGGGCGGTGTCAAGTGCTGGGGGTTCAACTTCTACGGCCAGTTGGGGGACGGGACGACTACGCTCCGGGCCAGCCCGGCGGACGTGTCGGGGCTGGCCAGCGGCGTGGCTGCCATCGCTGCTGGTGGCGATCACACCTGCGCGCTGACCGCGGCGGGCGGCGTGAAATGCTGGGGTGAGAACTTCTCTGGTCAGGTGGGGGACGGGACGACCGCGGGCCGCACCACGCCGGTGGACGTGTCGGGGCTTGCCAGCGGCGTGGCTGCCATTGCCGCTGGGGGTGCCCATACCTGCGCGCTGACCACGGCGGGCGGTGTGAAATGTTGGGGAGCGAACTTCCTTGGCCAGCTAGGAGACGGGACGAATATGAATCAGGCGACACCTGTGGATGTGTCAGGGCTGGAGAACGACGTCGTCGCTATCGACGCCAGGCATGAGCACACCTGTGCCCTGATCACGACAGGGGGCGTCAAGTGCTGGGGCGCAAACAACCGTGGTCAGCTGGGAACCGGGACTTCGGACTCCGATCGCCACCCTACTCCGCTGGATGTGGCAGGGCTGACGAGTGGCGTCGCTGACATCGCCGCGGGAGGCTCCCATACCTGCGCGCTGATCACAACTGGTGGCGTCCAGTGCTGGGGGTTCAACTTGTACGGTCAGTTGGGGGACGGGACGAGCACGGACCGTACTACGCCGGTGGAGGTGTCGGGGCTAGGGAGTGGCGTGGCAGCAATCACCGCAGGATTTCAGCACACCTGCGCCATGACCACCGCAGGCGGTGCCAAGTGCTGGGGGCTCAACTTGCACGGTCAGGTGGGAGACGGGACGAGCACGGACCGTACTGCGCCAGTGGAGGTGTCGGGGCTAGGGAGTGGCGTGGCAGCAATCACCGCAGGATTTCAGCACACCTGCGCCGCAACCATGGCAGGTGGCGCCAAGTGCTGGGGAGAGAATCTCTTTGGCCGGTTGGGGGACGGGTCCACCGCAGACAGTAGCACGCCGGTCGATGTGGTCGGGCCTGGCCCGAAGCCGGCCCCGACGCCGACTCGAACGCCGACGCCTCCCCCGATCGGCGGTGACGTGGACTGCGATCGCACCGTCACCAGCATCGACGCCGCGCTCGTCCTCCAGTACGATGCGCGGCTCCTCGCCTCGCTGCCCTGCCAGGACGCCGCAGAGGTGAGCGGGGACGGCAGGATCAACGCCATCGACGCGGTGCTCATCCTCCAGGTTGTGGCCGGCCTTCTCTGATCGATAGCCCGCCGGTGCAGGGAGGCAAAGGCCCATACCGAGCGCCCGCGGGGCGAGGGACATGCCGAATTGACCCAGGCGCGGTGCCCTTGTAAGCTAGGGCTTAACTGACCGACGCGTAAGGAAAGGCGGCGGCGCGTGTCTTGGCAAGCAGAGGAGGCTGCCCAATGAAGCGTATCCTGGTCCTGGCCCCACTCTTCCTAGCCGGTCTGGTGTTGACCGGCCTCGTTATGGGTAGCAGGCAATCCCAGTTCGGAGGGACCGCCGCCGCGGACGATGCCGCCGGAGTAGCCGGCGCCATCAAGTCGCTGAGCGGCTGCACGACCAACTCGCTGGCGGCCAACGACGATGGCTCTACCGGTTCGGTTGCGCTCCCCTTGACCGTCAACTTCTTTGGCATCAGCTACAGCTCCCTGTACGTCAACAACAACGGCAACGTCACATTCGACTCAACCCAGAGCTCCTACACGCCCTACGATCTCCTTTCGACGACGAGGGTGATCATCGCGCCCTTCTTCGCCGACGTGGACACGCGGGGCACAGGGTCGGGCCTGACGACCTACGGGAACACCACCTTCGGCGGGCGGACGACCTTCTGCGTGAACTGGGTCAATGTCGGATACTACGGCTCTCACACCGACAAGCTGAACAGCTTCCAGCTGCTCCTGGTCGACCGCTCCGACGTGGGCGTGGGCGACTTCGACATCATTTTCAACTATGACCAGGTCCAGTGGGAGACGGGGGACGCCAGCGGCGGCACGGGCGGCCTGGGCGGCTCTTCTGCTCGCGCCGGCTATTCCAACGGTGTCGACACTTCGTTGGAACTGCCGGGCTCCGCGGTGAACGGCGCCTTCCTGGACTCCAGCCCCTCCGGGCTGGCCAACAACAGCCGGAACTCGCTGGTGACCGGCCGGTACGTGTTTGCGGTGCGCAGCGGCGCCGCTCCCACGGGCGGGACCATCTCCGGGCACGTCTATGAGGGCGAGGGCGGCGGCCCGCCGCCGCCGCCACCCGGGACCTTGGAGCAGTTCGCGTCATCCGCCACCGCAAGCTCGAGCTACCGCACCACTCCTGGTGACAGCTGGAACGCGTCGCAGGCCACCGGTGCGCCGAACAATGTAGATGGGTCTGGCAACCCCAGGTGCGGCGACTACGGGGAGTCCTGGGCTCCTCTGTCCAGCGGCTCCGATCCCGAGTGGCTGGAGGTCTCCTTTGCGCAGCCTGTCTACGCCACGGGGCTCACCGTCTGGGAAACCTACAATGCTCCCTTCATTGACGAGGTGAACCTGATCGACACCGGCAATGACTATCACACCGTCTGGACAGGCACCGATATCACTCAGTGTCCCGGCAAGTTCGCGTTGACATTTGACCAAACGGGCTACAGGGTGGATGGCATAAGAATCTACACTCTGGTAGACGGGTGGGAAGAGATCGACGCCGTGCAACTGGTGGGGAAGACGGAAGCGCATCTTCTGGGCGCTCCGGCCGGCGGCGCTGTCCCGCTCGCCGGCGCGCTCGTGCAGATCTGTCGGGCCGGCGGCACGTGCAACACGACGACGACCAACGCGCTCGGCGAGTACTCCGTGAGCGGCCTGCTCCCGGGCCAGTACGTCGGGTCGGCCTTCCCACCGGCAGGTCGTGATGATCTCTTCCCGGGCACGATCGGCCCGATCGACCTGCTAAGCGGAGAGACGCTCACGGGACAGGACTTCTTCCTGACCCAACCGCACCCGCTGCCGCCCGGCGTCACGATATCGAGCATCTCGACGACTGCCGCGGGCGCGCCGGTCATCCACTGGGGCGTGGCCAACCAAGTGACGACGACCAATGACCCGGGGTGCACCGCCAGCTATGCCGTGATCAAGGGGGGCGTCATCATTCAAAGCGGGCCGATGACAGAGATCTCGTCGGGCCTGTACAAGGCGACGATCCCCCCACTGCAACCGACCCACGGCGAAGCCGTCATCAGCATCAAAGTCAACTGCCCAAACCCGGCTGACAGCAAGACCGTCGATATCGACGTCTACATCGACCCCAGCGGCACGGTAGTAGACCAGGACGGCGACCCCATCGCCGGGGCGACGGTGACGCTCTACCGCTCCGATAGCTCGGCTGGGCCCTTCGAGGTGGTGCCCGATGGCAGCGCCAGCATGTCGCCGTCCAACCGCACCAACCCAGACACGACGGGGTCCGACGGCGTCTTCCACTGGGACGTGATCGCGGGCTTCTACAAGGTGCGGGCCCAGGCGCCCGGCTGCGTCTCGCCGGACAACCCCGCCCAGAGCTATGTCGAAACCGAGGTGCTGGAGATCCCGCCGGAGGCGGTGGGCCTGGAGCTGCGCCTGAACTGCGGCGGGGGCCCGCCGCCCACGCCGGGTGGGCCAACCGCCACGCGGACGCGGACGCCCACCCCGACGCGGACACGGACGCCCACGCCGTCCGCTGCGCTGTTCGGCGACGTGAACTGCAGCGGCAGCGTGGACAGCATCGATGCCACCCTGGTCCTGCAGCTCGTCGCGGGGCTCCTGGACTCGCTGGCCTGTGAGGACGCCGCTGACGTGAACGAGAGCGGCGACGTTAACAGCATCGACGCGACGATCATCCTGCAGTACGTGGCAGGCCTCCTGGATAGCCTGCCCGTGTAGGGGCAGCGCGAACCAGGGAACCTTTGGGCCTTGGAACCAGCTAACATCGAAAGGTCTCCGGGTCCAGAGGTTCTCCGGTTCTAAGGTTCCCAGGTTACAGAGCCCGTTCCTCGCCTGCTACAATGGCGGCGCATGCTTTGTAGCTGACCGGTGAAAGGAGCGTACGCATGAACGATCGAGATGTCGTCATCGTCGAGGCCGTGCGGACGGCGGTGGGGCGCCGCAACGGCAGCCTGAGCGGCGTCCACCCGGTGCCGCTGCTGGCCCAGGTCCTGAGCGAAGTGGTGCGCCGCGCCGACCTCCCGCCGGACGTGGTCGAGGACGTGGTCTGCGGCTGCATCGACCAGGTGGGCGAGCAGGCGGTCAACGTGGGCCGCAACGCCCTCCTCACTGCCGGCTACCCCTACACCATCCCGGCCACCACCGTCGACCGTCAGTGCGGCTCAAGCCAGCAGGCGATCCACTTCGCGGCGAACCTGATCCAGGCCGGCGTCTGCGACGTCACCATCGGCTGCGGCGTGGAGAGCATGAGCCGGGTGCCTATCCTGGCCAACTTCCAGAACGGCCCGGGCTTCCCCTTCCCGCCGGAGCTCACCAGCCAGTACGCCCTCACCTCGCAGGGCATCGCGGCCGAGGAGGTCGCCAAGAAGTGGGGGATCAGCCGGGAGCAGGTGGACCGCTTCGGCTACGAGAGCCACATGAAGGCGGCCCGCGCCCGCGACGAAGGCCGCTTCAAGAAAGAGATCGTGCCGGTGAAGGTGACCCTGGAGGGGGTGGAGACTGACTTCGAGCACGACGAGGGCATCCGCCCGGACACCAACCTGGAGAAGCTCGCCAACCTCCAGCCCTCCTTCCGGGAGGACGGAGTCCATACCGCCGGCAACTCGTCGCAGATCTCCGACGGCGCCGCCGCCGTGCTGCTGATGTCGGCCGCCAAGGCGAAGGAGCTGGGCGCGAAGCCGCGGGCGCGCATCGTGGCTCAGACGGTGGTCG
>MGOB01000063.1:55979-56314 GCA_001796995.1 Chloroflexi bacterium RBG_16_68_14
GGTCCTCATGCTCACCGGCCCCATGACCGCCACGCCCAAGGTGCTGGAGAAGGCGGGCCTGAAGCTGGATGAGATCGACCTGATCGAGATCAACGAGGCGTTCGCGGCGGTGGTGCTGGCCTGGGAGAAGGAGCTGGGGCCGGACATGCGGAAGGTGAACGTCAACGGCGGCGCCATCGCCCTCGGGCACCCGCTGGGCTGCACCGGCGCCAAGCTGATGACCACGCTGCTGCACGAGCTGGAGCGCACCGGCGGCCGCTACGGCCTCCAGACCATGTGCTGCGGCGGCGGCCTGGGCACGGCCACGGTCATCGAGCGGCTGGACTAGCAGGGGC
>MGOB01000063.1:56331-59983 GCA_001796995.1 Chloroflexi bacterium RBG_16_68_14
TCGCACGCCGCGGCGATGGAGGGCTTCAGCAACTCATCTGAGGAGGCCCAGCCTGGGCCCTACGCGGGTTTCTGGGCGCGCTTCACCGCGTCCTTGATCGATTGGGGCATTTGCTTCTTCGCTCCCGCCCTTATCTCAAGCTTCGCCTTTGCGGCCATCAGCGGCAGCGAGGACCCGGGACGGATTCTGGCCTCACTGTTGATTCTCATCGTGCTTGCCTGCCCGCTCGGCTATTTCACCTATTTTGGGGCGCGCGGTCAATCGCTCGGGATGAAGGTCCTTCGCATCCAGATCGTCGGGGCGAAAACTGGGAAGACGCCGGGGGTCGCGAGGGCGCTCGTGCGATCGGCCCTGGCACTCGTGCTCGGGGCGTCCGTTTTCGTTCTGGCGGTCGTCGGGTTCAGCGACGCACCCGCTGGCTACTCCGCGGCAGATCTCGTCGGCATATACGGCGCGGTGGCCGGTTTCGTAGGCGGAATCCTGGGCCACGTCTGGATGCTCCTGGATCGCAGGAACCAGACGTTACAAGACAAGGTGTCCGGCGTAGTAGTGCTGCGACGGTAGCTGAAGGGCGTGGGCGGAGCAGGTGGCATCCTGACAGCCTTCCGTGGGAGCCCCGCTGGACAGGACGCACGAGTGCTATAATCGCGGGTGGTGGGCCCGTAGCTCAGCGGCAGAGCGACCGGCTCATAACCGGTTGGTCCCAGGTTCGAATCCTGGCGGGCCCACCACGCTGGATGCTGGAAGTTCGAGGCTGGAAGCTAGAAGGCCTATCTCCTTGTGTCGAAAGCCCGTCTGAATCTCACTGACCGCTGCAGGGCTGTTTGATGTCTCTGTCCGCACCCGTCGACGCTGACTTCCTGCGCAAGCTAGGTCAGAGGCCGCGCCAGCGCTTCCGCTTGACTTGCGGGGGGAAGGGGCGGCCCTAGCGTGCGCGAGGAGCAGATCGCCGCCTACCTCCAGCACAAGATGCCCGACGCGCGGGAGATCGCCGTCTCGCAGATCTGGCGCATCCCGGGCGGCGCCTCCCGCGAGACCTGGTCCTTCGACGCGAGCTGGCAGGAGGACGGGAGCCGCCGGGAGCGGGGGTTCATCGTGCGGCGCGACCCGGAGGCGAGCCTGCTGGAGACGGAGCGCTACGTGGAGTTCCGCGTCTACCAGGCGCTCCAGGGCACCGGCGTCCCCGTGCCCGAGGTCTACTGGCTGGAGACCGACCCCCAGTGGCTGGAGCGGCCCTTCTTCGTCATGGGCCGCCTGCCCGGCGAGGCGTCGGCCCAGGCGCTCATCGCCGGCGCCTTCGCCCAGAACCGCGATACCATCGCCCAGCAGAAGGCGGAGATCCTGGCCCGCATCCACAGCCTGGACTGGTCCACCTCAAGCGGACTGGGGCTGGACTTCCTGGGCGTGCCGGACGGGCCCGACCGCTGCGGCCAGCAGGAGATCGACCGCTGGGAGGGGATCATGCGCCAGCAGATGCTGGAGCCGCAGCCGGCCCTGGAGCTGGCGCTGGCCTGGCTGCGCGCCCACCAGCCGGTCGCCCAAAAGGTGACGCTGGTGCACGCCGACTACCGCACCGGCAACTTCCTGGTCGAAGGCGACCGGATCACCGGCGTCTTGGACTGGGAGATGGTGCACCTGGGCGACCCGCTGGAGGACGTGGCCTGGGCCTGCCTGCGAGCCTGGCGCTGGGCGGGCGATGCGCGCATCGGCGGGCTGATGCCCCGGCAGGAGTTCTACCAGCGCTACGAGGAGGCGAGCGGCCTGAAGGTGGACCCGGAGTCGATCCGGTTCTGGGAGGTGCTGGGGAACCTGAAGGCGGCGGTCATCTTCCTCACCGGCGGCCGCTCCTTCTGCGAGGGTCGCAGCAAGGACGCCATCCACGCCTTCACCGCCTACCTGAACCCAGATATTGAGGTCGAGATCCTGAGGCTCATCGACTAACAGGAGAGGAAATCCATGCGGCCTAACGGCGAAGAGCTCCTGCGAGGGATACAAAACACCCTGGCGACCTACGTCCTGCCGGAGATCGAGAGCGCTCACGCCCGCTTTGAGCTGGTGCTCGTCACCGCGCTGCTGGGCGTGGTCGCCAGCGAGTGGGACGGCGCCGCCCAGCGCCTGGTCGATGACAACGGGGCGCTGCGGGAGCTGGCCGGTCGCGGGGCGGCGGCACTGGCCGGAAGAGCCGAGGCGGGCGGTCCGGCCGACGAGCTGCGCTCGCTGGCCGGCGAAGCCGACTCCTCCCTGCGCCTCTCCGAGCTCTCGGCGGCCAACGGGAGGCTGCGCGCCGCCCTCGCCCGCCTGGGTGCCCTTCTCGAGGGCAGCGACGCGCCTGCGCTACGGGAGCTGCGCGTCGCCGTCATCGAGCACCTGCGCGCGGAGGCGCAGGGCCGGGCGCTCTCGCTGCTGGGCCCGCGGGCGGACAGCTGAGGCTTCGGCAACGCATTCCGGACAGACCCAAAGGCCGGGCCGTGGGACAGTTGGTGTCGTCCGCAATCATCCTGAGGAAGGAGGTGTGGCCCAGATGGCGAAACACCCAAACGTCGAGCTCCTGAAGAGGGCCTACGAGGCGTTCGCCAAGGGGGACCTCGCAACCCTCCGCGAGGTTGCGAGCGAAGAAGGTGTGTGGCACGTGCCGGGCAGCGGACCGCTCGCCGACGAGTACAGGGGCTGGGATGAGGTGGTGACGCTGTTCACCCGGTCTGCCCAGATGACAGGAGGAACAGAGCGGATCGAGGTGCACGACGTCCTCGCCAATGACGAACACGGAGTAGCCTTAACGCGGTATACGGCCAGCCGGGAGGGGAACCAACTGGACATGCGGATCGTTAACGTCTTCCACCTCAAGGACGGGAAGATCACCGAGGTCTGGGATTTCATGGAAGACCTGCGTGTCTACGACGAGTTCTGGTCCTAGCCTCGTAGGGGCCGCCCTCATCCCTCGGCGAAGGCCCAGCACGCCTGGGTCTTGAGCAGCTCCAGCGGCGCGTCCCAGGCCGCAGTGAGCCACGCGCCCAGGTTGTCCAGCGCGAAGCAGCGCGCGTAGAAGCACACCCGCTCGAGGAAGCAGTCGTCGATGGGGCGCGTGTAGTGTGCGAGCACTCGCCGCACGAACGCCTCGCCCAGCCAGATCATCAGGCCGGTGAAGTCCAAGAGCGGGTCGGTGATGCAACAGTCGCTCCAGTCGATGACGCCGACGACGGCATCCGCCCCTTCCGAGACGATGATATGCTCGCCCTTGAGATCGGCGTGGCAGAGGGCGCGGGCCAGCGGACTCGCCGGCGGCAGCGCGACGCGGCCCGACAGATAGCGCTCCGTCCCGTCGTCGACGAGGTCAGGCAACTCCTTCCGGATCGCGGGGCCGAGGTCCTGGACTCGACGCAGAAGGTTGGCGGCGTTCCTTGTCCGGTACTCAGCTCCAAAGGCCTCGTCTGGAGCCTCCGCGACGCCATACGCCTTCGCGCGCTCGACCGGGAAGGCGTGCAATGCGGAGAGGAACGCACCGAACTGCGCAGCGATGGCGGGCCAGCGCTCTCGCGCGGGCCGATGAGCCTCCCCCGACAGGCCTTCGATCTCTTGATGCCCCACGAATATGAAGGGATACGCGTCGCTCGGCTGGCCCACGAACTCAAAGACGGGGACGGCCAAAGGCAGC
>MGOB01000063.1:60006-60870 GCA_001796995.1 Chloroflexi bacterium RBG_16_68_14
GGCGACCTCGCGCTTCAACTTGGCTGAGTCCGCGTCGTCGAGAGCGAAGCGAAAGATGAGGCCTCCGTTGACCTCGAAGGTGCGTGTCCCTCCCTCCTCAATGCGCTCGATGCGCTCAACTCTGAGGTCGGGGAATTGCTGGGTGATCAGCTCACGGACCAAGGCCTCGTCGAGCAGTGGAGACATGCTGACCGTTCGCGCTACCCCCAGTGCCAGGAGTGAAGCCGCCGCACCGCCTCCTCCAGCCGCTCGTCCGGCACGGTGAGGGAGATGCGGATGTAACCCTCGCCGTGGCGGCCGTAGCCCACGCCCGGCGTGACGACGATGCCCGTCTCCTCCAGCAAACGCTCGGTGAACTGGACGGAGCCGACGCCGTCGGGCAGCCGCACCCAGAGGTAGAGGCCCGCCTTGGGCGGCGTCACCCCCAGGCCGATGGCGCGCAGCGCCTCCACCAGCCGGTCGCGCCGGCGCTGGTAGATACGGTTGTGCTCCTCGATGCAGTCCTGCGGCCCTTCGAGGGCGGCGATGGCCATGCGCTGGATGGCGTTGGGCACGCCCGAGTCCAGGTTCGACTTTACGCGGGCGAGGGCGTCGATCAGCTCCGCGTTCCCCACGGCCATGCCGATGCGCCAGCCGGCCATGTTGTAGCTCTTGGAGAGAGAGTGCATCTCGATGCCCACCTCGCGGGCGCCGGGGGCCTGGAGGAAGCTGGGCGGCGCGTACTCGTCGTAGGCGACCTCGCTGTAGGCCAGGTCGTGCACGATGGCGATCTCGTGCTTACGGGCGAAGGCGGCGGCGCGCTCGAAGAAGTGAAGGTCGGCGACGGCGGCGGTGGGGTTGCTGGGGTAGTTGAGCCAGAGTAGC
>MGOB01000064.1:0-332 GCA_001796995.1 Chloroflexi bacterium RBG_16_68_14
GCCACGGTACCTCCTGTTCCATGCTAGGGGCGCCCATCCGGTCGCCCTGGGCCCCGACCTGTCGGGGCCCCTACAGCTCGTCCCAAAAACTATCGATGAGCTCGTCCGGCAGGTCGAAGACGGCGTCGCCGTCCGGCGTCCGGAGCGGCTCCGTGCGGAGGAAGGCAGGGATCTCGTCCGCGTCGCGGCCGAAGCCGGCCCGCAGGTTGAACTCGCGCTCGTCCAGCAGGCAGCGCCTCCCCAGCGCCAGCACGTCGTCGGCCGACCAGGAGACGCCGTGCTGCGCGGTCGCGAACCTGGCCATATCCTCCGCCGTGGGGTTGGAGAACTGG
>MGOB01000064.1:407-972 GCA_001796995.1 Chloroflexi bacterium RBG_16_68_14
ACGCCGCGAGCGGTGACCAGGCCGGCGGTGTGGTCGGCGCCCTGGGGGCTGGTGGCGTAGGTGATGCCCATCGCCTTCAGGGTGCGGGGCTCCCAGGCCGGGATGCCCATCCCCTTGATGGCGGGCACCCGCTCGATGCCGAAGTGATGGGCCACCGCCAGCGTCCCGCTCCCCAGGAGCCGGCCCAGCTCCGTGCCACGCCGGATCTCCTCGAACAGGCCGAGGGCGGCCTGCCAGTCGCCGAAGCGGGCGACGCCCGCCTCCATCGCCACGCCGAAGGCGTTGCCGGTCTCGATGGTGTCCAGCCCCAGGTCGTCGCAGAGGCGGTCCATCCGGGCGATGGCCTCCAGGTCGTCGATCTCCAGGTTCGCCCCCAGGAGGGCGATGGTCTCGAACTCCAGGGCGCTGGTCAGGTGCTCGCCCCGCTCGTCGTTGAAGAGGATGGCGCACTTGATGATGCAGCCGGCCATGCAGGGGAGCATCTTGCCGCCGCGCTCCGGCACCAGCTCCGCGATGCGCTGGCCGCTGATCCGCTCCCCCCCGGCGAAGGTGCCCAGCCGGTGGT
>MGOB01000064.1:1011-3479 GCA_001796995.1 Chloroflexi bacterium RBG_16_68_14
CGTGCCGTAGGTGCTCATGTTCCGTGTCCGCGGGTCCTCCAGCGTCGCCTTGGAGAAGGCGGTGACCAGCTCCCGGTACGCCTCCTTGTCGGCCGCCTCGACGTACTTGGCGCCTTCGTCGTTGACCACGATGGCTTTGAGCCCCTTCGCGCCCATGAGCGCGCCCAGGCCGCCCCGAGCGGCGTGCCGCGTCGGCCGGCCCTCCGGGTCGTTGACGGCGATGGAGGCGGCGCCCAGCCGCTGCTCGCCCGCCGGGCCGATGCAGGCGACGGTGGTGGTGCGGAGGTTGCCGTCCAGTAGCCGGGCGCAGGTCTCGTAGGTGCCGAGGCCGGCCAGCCCCTCCGGCGCCGGCTCGAGCCTGCCGCTGGAGCCATCGATGCTCAGGACGCGCCAGGCCCCGTCTGGCGGCGCGCCCTCGACGACTACCGCCTTGATCCCGAGCCTGGCGAGGCGGTGGCCCAGGGTGCCGCCCACGTTCGCCTCCTTGCAGCCGCCCATGAGCGGGCTCCTCCCGCCGAAGGAGGTGCGACCGGAGGTGGTGGCGGCGGTGCCGCCCAGCAGCCCCGGCGCGAACACGAGCTTGTTCTCCGGCCCCAGGGGGTCGCAGCGGGGTTCCACCTCGCGCAGGACGATGCGGGAGGTGAGCGCCCGGCCGCCCAGCAGCGCGTACTCCGTCGGCGCCTCCTCGCGGGAGACGGTGAGGTCGGTCAGGTTGACGCGGAGGATGGCAGGCATGGGCGAGGAGGAAGCCTGTCACCCCTCGCTAACGGCATCGCCGACACGAATGATGCCGTCGTTCAGGATCTCGGCGCGGAGGCCGCCCCGGTGGACCAGGCCAGGCAGCACCTTGGCGTCGGTCAGCTCCGCCAGGTGCGCGCAGGGCTCGCAGAGGCGGACGCCGCGCAGAGCGACCTGCCCCACCCGGAACTCTTGCCCCACGAGGTGGTTGAGGGGCACGCCGAGGGTGACGACGTTGCGGCGGGCGTCCCCGTAGTCCAACTTCAGCTCGTTCTCTCGCTCCAGCGCCTCGATGGCCTCGGCCTCGATCAGCGTCACCTGGCGGTCGGGCCGGATGTCGAAATAGCGGTCGCCCTCCAGCCCCTTCCCGGCCACGGCGCGCACCTCCTCCACCGAGGTCATCCGGTCGCCGTTAGCGGCCGTGATGTGGATCGACTTCACGCTGCCCTGCAACATGGGTCTTCGCCCCTCTAGCGCAGCCAGGAACTGGATTGACTAAGTAAATAGAGTATAAATTCCTTAACGAAGGCGCACAAGCGCGGCTTCTCTGCACGCTATAATACTCCGATGTTCCGCATCATGCCGCACCGAACGTTCGCGGAGCCCAAGCCGGGGCCGAACAGACCTGAAGGTCTGTCCCTACGGTCGAGGGACACAACCCTCGTAGGGGCCGACCCCCGCCTGCCGGCGGGCAGGTTTAGGTCGGCCCGGCCCGCAGCGAGCAGCTGGCCGATGACATGAACATCGACGCAATAGAAAGGTCCGGATGCCCGTGAAGGTGGGCGCGCACGTCGGCGCCTCCGGCGGCCTCACCACCGCCTTCGAGCGGGCGCAGGCCATCGGCGCCGAGACGATCCAGATCTTCGGGGCGCCGCCCCAGACCTGGCGCCGGCGCAAGATCCGCCCCGACGAGTGCGAGGCCTTCCGCGCCCGCATGGCGGAGACGGGCATCGAGCCAGTCTTCATCCACGGCGTCTACCTGATCAACCTGGCGACGGAGAGCCCGGAGCAGCTCGCCAAGTCCACCGAGGCCCTGGCGGGCGACCTCCGGCTCGCCTCGGCCATCGCCGCCAAGGGGGTGATCTTCCACGTCGGCTCCCACAAGGGGGCCGGCTTCCCGCAGGTGCTCCCCCAGATCGGCGACGCCCTGCGCCGGGTGCTGGCCGAGACCCCGGACGACGCCTGGATCATCCTGGAGAACAGCGCCGGCATGGGCGGCAGCGTCGGCTCCAAGTTCAACGAGCTGGCCGCCATCATGGGGGCGGTGAAGAGCCCCCGCCTCAAGGTCTGCCTGGACACCGAGCACGCCTACGCCGCCGGCTACAACATCGCTGAGCGCGCGGGACTGGAGGAGGCGATGGCGGAGTTCGAGCGGGAGATCGGCCTCTCCGAGCTGGTGGCCGTCCACGCCAACGACTCCAAGATCCCCCTCGGCGGCGGGGTCGACCGGCACGACAACATCGGCGAGGGGCACATCGGGCGCGCCGGCTTCGAGGTGATCATGGCGCATTCCGCTTTCCGGGAGGTGCCGTTCCTGCTGGAGGTGCCCGGCTTCGAGAAGCAAGGGCCGGACAAGGCCAACGTCGACATCCTCAAGGAGATCCGGGCAAAGGTAGGCGCGGGCTAGTCGCTGGTGGCTAGTTGCTGGTGGCTGGTGGCTGGTCGCTGGCGTTGGTCTGAGAGGAGGGAGGCTTCACGCCGTACCGCTCTTCCAGCAGCCCGACGAAGGC
>MGOB01000064.1:3502-15985 GCA_001796995.1 Chloroflexi bacterium RBG_16_68_14
TGAGGGGCCGGCCGCGCCGGTAGATGAGGGCGATCTGCCGCCGGGGCATGGCCACCCCCTCCACCCGGATCTGGCGCAGCTCGCCCCGCGCCACCTCCCGCTCCACCGCTACCTTGGGGAGGATGGCGATGCCCAGGCCCTCCTCCACCATCTTCTTGGTGGCCTCCATGTTGTCTAGCTCCATCATCGGCGCGACCAGCACCCCCGCCTGCCGGAGGGCGTTGTCCACCAGCCGGTAGTAGCCGGACTCCCGATTGAACATGATGAGGCCCCGCCGGCCTACCTCCTCGATGCTCACGGCTTCTCGCCCGGCGAAGGCGTGCCGGGGCGAGGCGACCAGCACCACTTCGTCCTCGTAGAGGGGGACGGCGACCACCTCCGGGTGGGTGATGGCGCGCTCCAGCCCCACCTGCACCTCGTCCGCCAGCACCATCTGGACGATCTGCTCCGAATGCTCCGTGCGCACCGAGACCTCCAGCCCGGGATAGCGCGAACGGAACTCCTTGAGCAGCTCCGGCAGGACGTAGGTGCTGACGGTAGGCGCCGCCCCCAGTCGCAGTGTGCCCAGCTCCAGCCGCCGCAGCGACTGCACCGTGTCCAGCCCATCCTGGAGCGCCTTCAGCACCCGCTGGGCGTGAGGCAGGAACGAGGCCCCCACCTCCGTCAGGCTCACCCCGCGGCCGTTGCGCTCGAAGAGGGACTCCCCTAGGTCGCGCTCCAGCGCCTGGATGCGCGCCGTCACCGAAGGCTGGGTCAATCCCAGCGCCTCCGCCGCCCGGCTAAAGCTGCGGTGCTCCGCCACCCGCAGGAACGCCTCCAACTGCCCCAGGTCCATGCTTGTCCACCTACATCGAATATTTCTATCGGTAAGGTAGCATAGTATAGCATATGCCCGACTCGACCACGGATACCGCCGCGACGTATAATCGAGCGGCAGGAGAGAGACGTCCTATGCCCAAGCGCAAGCCGAGCCGCAGCCGCCGCAGGCGAGCCACCCGACCGCCAGCGCCGCCGGTTGCCGCTGCCCCGAGCCGCCCTACCCCGCGGCCGGTGCCGGTTACGGCGCCGCGCGAGACGGAGTCCACCCGGGAGGCCTCGGTCACCCGTTTCACCGCCCGCGACTACACCTACGTGCGGCGGGAGATCCAGCGCATCGTGCTGCTGGCGGCCGCCATCGTGGTCACCATCGTCATCCTCTCGTTCTTCCTGCCGTAGCAAGCGTCTTGCTCCACCGCAGCTTGAAAGCTGCGGCATCGGCGGCTTCCACATGCCGCACCATTCATGGTGCGGTGGAAAGAACCGGCCTCACCGCACACGGCCTATCGCCACCGCGACGCCCAGGATCACGACGATGTACCCGAAGATATCCTCCATGAGGAGGTCTCGGACGGCCACGTCTCGAAGGGTGGAAGCCAGGATAGCGCTGCGCACCAGGTAGGCCACCACGACGCCGATAGCGGCGATGACCTGGAGGGGCGGGCCGGCCTTCCGGTTGGTGGCGGCGCTCACCGCCTCGCCTACCCCGTAGCCCAGGCCCAGCCCCACCAGCAGTCCGTAAAAGAAGAAGGCGCCGAAGGGAAGCAGGACACCCCAGACGGCGCCCAGCGCCGCTCCGGCCGCTAGGGCCGCAGCGAGCCCCCGCAGGAGGTATCCGGCGGAGATCTGGTAGGTGGGGAGCCGGCGGATGTTGGCGCATGAGCGACAGCGGGCGCCCACCGGCGTGTGGTAGAGGCAGCGGGGGCAGATGGGCGTCCCGCACTTGCCGCAGGCCAGCTCGGTCTCCACGGAGGGATGGGCGGCGCACTGCATCTGACGAGCGGCCCTACCTCGGCCCTCGCCCAGCCTAGCACGCGGCCCGGTCGCCGGTCGAAGGCGACGTACCTGTGAGCGGATCCTCACTCGGGAGACGGCCCCGCCCAACAAGATAGGGAGAACCCCTATGCCTCCCACCTCTAGGTGCTCAATCACACGGTCGACAACAATGTTGTAGACAGAAGAATTAGTACGTACTTCGCGCCACTTGGCGAAGGGAGGCACATGTATGTCGAAGAGAATCCTCTCGGTGCTACTGGGCATCGGCCTGCTGAGCCTCTTGGCTAGTCTGGCCGGGCTGGCCGTGTTCACCGACACCGCCAGCGTCGGCGGCAACACCTTCACGACCGGTACGGTGGACATCAGCACCGCGCCCGCGAGCGCGCTCGTCACCTTCAGCAACATGGCGCCTGGAGACTCGATCACTGACGATGTGGTCGTCTCGAACGCCGGCAGCCTGGAGTTGCGCTACGCCGTCAGCAGCTCTGCCACCAACGCCGACGCGTTGGCCCTGAAGGACGCCCTCACGCTCACCATCAAGACCATCGACGTGACGACGCCCGGCACGCCATGCGACGACTTCGACGGAACGCAGCTGTACACGGGCGATCTGGACGACGGCGCCGGCGGGCTCCTCGTCGGCGACCCGGCCCAGGGGGCCCAGGGAGGCGAGCGGACGCTGGCCGCTAGCACGAGCGAGACGCTCTGCTTCCGGGTAGCGCTGTCGAGCGGCGCCACCGGCCCTGAGGGCGCCAGCACCACGGCGACGTTCACCTTCGACGCGGAGCAGACGACCAGCAACCCGTAACCGTCGGGAGGGCACGAGGGACCGAGACAAGATGAGGCCAGGAGGGCCGACGTGGACTACGATAGGGAGCTGACGGGAGACATTCCGCCGCCCCCACTGCTGGAAGCAGCCTTCTTCCACAGCGCACGGAACGACCGGGCCGGGCACTTCGGAGCCCTGGCCCGGTCGGAGCTTGTCCGGCGAGCGGCGCGGTTGCTCTCTTACGGCCTGATGGTGTTCGTCGCCGGCGTGCTGCTCCTGGTGGCGACGGCGACGGTGCCGGTGCTCTTCGGCTACCACACCTACACTGTCAACGGCGGCAGCATGGAGCCCAGCCTACACGCCGGGAGCACGGCGGTGGCCGCGCCGACCAGCCCGCTGGCGCTCCAGGTCGGCGACGTCATCGTCCGCCGCTCATCCGAAGACGGCGTCCCCGTCCTCCACCGCATCGTGGAGATCAAGGAGGAAGGCGGGCAGCGGCTCTTCGTTACCCAGGGCGACCAGAACCTGGCTCCCGATCCGGAACCCGTGGCGCTGCAAGGCCCGGGCGACCGGGTGGTCTACAGTGTGCCCTACGCCGGCTACATCCTGAACTTCGCCGGGAACTGGCAGGGGCGGCTCCTGCTCATCGGCATGCCTCTCGTCCTCCTGGTGGCCCCTACGGTCCGGCAGCGGTGGCGCCGGCCCCAACAGCAGCTGGTAGCCGCGGCGGAAGCCGCTCCTGCCGCAGGCCAGAAGGCATCTCTTCGCGTCATCCCGATTGTGAGGGCCGACGCGGAGAGCTACGCTGATCTCCCGGCGTTTCTCTCTGAACAGCTTGAGCAGCTATGCGGTCCTGAAAGCAAACCGCGGACCGACAGCCAGGAACAAGGAGAGGAGCCGCTTGCCGCGTAAGCTCTGGGCCGCCCTCCTCGTGCTCGGCCTCGCTCTTGCGCTGGCCCGCACGGTCACGTCAGCCGGCCTCGGGGCCTTCGTCGATGAGGCGACCGTCGCCGACAACACGTTCGCCACCGGCACCTGGACCACGCTCTACGCCAGCGGCGACACGTACCTCACAGGCGGCCAGCCGAACCAGAACCAGGGCACGGACACCTTCCTGAGGGTCCAGCAGAGCGGGTCCAACCGCTCCCTGGTCATATTCGACTCCACTGAGATCACCAACGCCGCAGGCGGCCGGACGCTGCGCAGCGCCACGCTCCAGCTCTACATCGAAACCAACGGCGACAACTGGGGCGGCTCCGGCCGCACTGTCGATGCGCACCGGATCACGACCTCATGGACGGAATTGGGCGCCACCTGGAACTGCCCGGACGATACGAACACGAGCAACGGCTCGGCTGACTGCCCGACGCAATGGAACGGTGGATCGTTCGACGCCACCGCCACAGACAGCTTCCTGATCACGAACGGTCTGACGGGCTGGGTCGAGTGGGACGTAACGGCCGATGTTGCGGCGTTCCTCGCCTCCACCGCAGCAAACTACGGCTGGATCATCAAGAAGACGAGTGAGGGCGCCGCGGGTCAGGTGGATTTCACCAGCCGAGAGGGCGCCGCCAACGATCCCGAACTGTACCTGGTTTTCCAGTAGCGAGGAACCAGGAACAAGGAGGGGAGCCGCTTGCTGCGTAAGGTAGGTATCCTGTCTCTGCTCGCCGGAGCGGCCCTCGTCCTCGGCGGGGCGTTGACGCAGGGCAGCCTGGCCATGTTGACGGACCTGGCGACCATCCCAGGCAACAGCTTCACCACCGCCGCCTCCTTTGCTACGGCGACGCCAACGCCGACGGATACCCCGACGCTGACGGCCACCCCGACAGATACGCCGACGCCTACCCCGACAGATACGCCGACCGCTACCCCTACACCGACAGACACCCCGACCGTTACCCCGACACCGACGCCGACTAACACCGGCTTCCTCAACTGCGCGTCGAATGCCGCCGTCACCAGCGGCAGCGGCGACAACAACGGCTTTCAGGTGAACCCCGGTAATGCCTGCGCCAACGACGGGGCCTTCGCCGAGGACACCGACAGCGGGACGAACACCGGCACTTCCTGCTCCGGCACCGACAAGGACCGCCACCTGTTCTACGACTATGGGTTTACCATCCCGGCCGGGTCGACCATCAACGGCATCGAGGCGCGCCTGGACGCCTGGATCGATGGCGGCACCTCTGCCACACGCATCATGTGTGTGGAGCTGTCCTGGGACGGGGGCACCAGCTGGACCGCCGCCAACACCACGTCCACCCTGGGGACAACCGAGGCCACCTTTATCCTTGGTGCCGCTACCGACACCTGGGGCCGCACCTGGAGCGATGCCGACTTCTCCAATGCCAACTTCCGCCTGCGCATCACCAACGTGGCGCCCAGCACGGCTCGTGACTTCCGGCTGGACTGGGCGGCCGTCCAGGTGACCTACACGCCGCCGTAAGTGCAGGCAAACAGCGAGGGCTGGGCTTAGCTGGCCGGGCGGGCCACTCGCTCCCGGCCCAACGCCAGCAGCGCCTCGATGTGCTCGTCGGGCAGGGGCGAGTGCATGCCGCCGGGGAGTGGCTCCGCCTGGCCAAAGATGCCGTGGTAGTCGCTGCCGCCCAGCGGGATGAGGTCGAAGCGGCGGGCGACGTCCGCCAGCGCCGCCACGGTGGACGGGCTGTAGTCCTTGTAGAAGACCTCCATGGCGGCCAGGCCGGCCGCCTTCAGCTCCGTCAGGGTGCCTTCCAGGTCCTTCAGGTCAGCCGGGTGGGCCAGGCAGGGGACGCCGCCCAGGCGCACGATGGTGGCGACGGCCTCCGCCGGGGTCAGCTTCTCCCGCTCCACGTAGGCCGGCCCGTTGCGCCCGATGTACTTGTCGAAGGCCTCCTTCACCGTGGAGACGTAGCCCTTCTCCAGCAGCGCCTGGGCCACGTGGGGCCGGCCGACGGCGCCGTCGCCCGCGATGCGCTGCACCTGCTCCCAGGTGACGTCCAAGCCCAGCTCGCGCAGGCGCCGCACCATCCCCTGCCCACGCCCCCGACGACCTTCGCGCAGGCGGCGGAGAGTCTCCTGGAGCTCAGGATCGTCGGGCTCCAGGAAGTAGCCCAGCACGTGCACCTCCCCGCCCGGGATATCCGTCCCCAACTCCACGCCGGGGATCAGGGTGAAGTCCGGATAGGCCTCGGCAGCGCGGCGCGCCTCGGCCACCCCCTCCGTCGAGTCGTGGTCGGTGAGGGCCATCACCCGCACGCCCTGCTCGTAGGCCAGCCGCACCAGGTCCGAGGGAGAGAGGACGCCGTCGGAGGCGGTGGTGTGCGTGTGGAAGTCAGCTCTGCACGCCATCGCGACAGTACTCCCGGTCGATGCGGCTGATGCTGCGCGCCCGCCGCGTCCCCTCGTCGATCTCCACCAGGACGGCGTTGAACTGCACGGTGGGGCTCTTCTCCGCTACCGGCAGGCGCGTGGGCAGCCCGGTGAGGAAGCGCTCCAGCACCGCCTCGATCTCGTTGCCGATGATCGACTCCAGCGGCCCCACCATGCCTACGTCGGTCACGTAGGCGGTGCCCCGAGGGAGGATGCGGGGGTCGGCGGTGGGCACGTGGGTGTGGGTGCCCAGGACAGCCGCCACCCGGCCGTCCAGGTAGCGGCCCATCGCCTGCTTCTCGCTGGTCGCCTCGCCGTGTACGTCGACGACGATGATCGCGTCGTCCGGCAGCTCCTCCAGGGCAGCGTCCACGGCGCGGAAGGGGCAGTCGATGTCGATCATGAAGGTCCGGCCCTGGAGGTTGATGACGGTAGCGCCGTTCTGGGCCAGCACGCCGCGGCCGGGCGCGCCGGGCGGATAGTTGAGCGGACGCAGGATGCGCGTTTCCTGGTCCAGGATAGGGATGATCTCCTTCTGGTCCCAGATATGGTTGCCGGAGGTGATGACCTCCACGCCGGCCACGAAGAGCTCCTGGGCGGTGGCCTCGGTGAGGCCGAAGCCGCCAGCGGCGTTCTCGCCGTTGGCGATGATCAGGTCGGGCCGGAGCTCCCGCCGCAGCGACGGCAGCAGGGCCGCCACGGCGCGCCGGCCGGGCTTGCCAACGACATCGCCGATCATGAGGAGCTTCATGGCTCGCCACGCGCCTTAGCGCGCGTACTCGGTGGCCCGGGTTTCGCGCACTACGGTGACCTTGATCTGGCCCGGGTACTCCAACGTCTCCTCGATCTTCTTGCTCACCTCGCGGGCCAGGCGCACCGCCTCCAGGTCGTCGATCGCTTCCGGCTTCACGATCACCCGGATCTCCCGTCCGGCCTGGATGGCGAAGGCTTTCTCGACGCCCTCGAAGCTGTTGGCGACCGCCTCCAGCGCCTCCAGCCGCTTGATGTAGTACTCCAGCGTCTCCTGCCGGGCGCCGGGCCGGCTGCCGCTGATGGCGTCGGCGATCTGGACGACGATCGCCTCCACGCTCTGGGGCTCCACCTCGTCGTGGTGCGACTCGATGCAGTTCACCACGGCCGGGCTGACCTTGTAGCGCCGGGCCAGCTCGCCTCCAAGCAGGGCGTGGGTGCCCTCCACCTCGTGGTCGATGGCCTTGCCCAGGTCGTGGAGGAGGGCGCCCCGGCGGCAGACGTTGACGTCCGCCCCTATCTCCGCCGCGATCATCCCGGCGATGTGGGCGCTCTCCACCGCGTGCATAAGCTGGTTCTGCCCGTAGGACGTCCGGTACTTGAGCCGCCCGAAGATCTTCAGGATCTCTGGGTGCAGGCCCGGGCACTTCGCTTCAATCGACGCTTCCTCTCCCGCCCGCTGGATGGTCTCCTCCACCTCCTGACGCGCCTTCTGCACCATCTCCTCCACCCGGGTGGGGTGGATGCGGCCGTCCATGACCAGGCGGCTGAGGGCGACCCGGGCGATCTCCCGCCGCACGGGGTCGAAGCTGGCCAGGGCGACGGCGTCCGGCGTGTCGTCGATGATGAGGTCGACGCCGGTGGCGGCCTCCAGGGCGCGGATGTTGCGCCCCTCCCGGCCGATGATGCGGCCCTTCATCTCATCGCTGGGGATGGGGACGACGGAGACGGTGGTCTCGCTCACCACGTCCGTGGCGAGCCGCTGCATGGCGGTGGCCAGGATCTCGCGGGAGCGCTGGTCCGCCTTCTCCTTCATCTCCGCCTCGATGAGGCGGATCCGGCGGGCGGCGTCCTCTCGGACCTCTTTGTCGATCTCTTTCAGCAGGAGATCCCGCGCCTCCTCCGCGCTCAGGCGGGCGACGCGCTCGATCTCCCGGAGCTGCCGTTGGCGCAGCTCCTCTAGCTGGCCTTTCTGCTCTTCTACCTGTTGCTGCCGGTTGGCAAGCTCGTGCTCGCGACGCTCTTGCGCCTCGATCTTGCGGTCTAGGTTCTCCTCTTTGGCGGCGACGCGCTGTTCGAGCCGCAGGGTCTCATCCCGCCGCCCCTTGAGCTCGGCCTCTGCCTGGCTTCGTAGCCGGATCGCCTCCTCTTTAGCTTCAAGAAGCGTTTCCCTTCGTTTCGCTTCTGCTTCCGTCAGGATGCGGGTGGCGGTCCCCTTCGCCGCCTCCACCTGACCTTGACCTATCCGAATCTTGAGGGTGTAGCCTAGAACACCGCCGATCGCCAGCGCCAGAACGCCGATAACGACGCTCAGGACGATGGCTGGCATCGATTACCTCGCTTTCTTTGTCTAGCCTATCCGATATAGAACGTCCTTTCAACTTTGGTGTTCTCCGTTCATGATACGCGCGGCCTATCAAGGGTGTCAAGGAATCGTATGGGAGGAGGCCTGGGGGCGAATCTACAGCGCCTCTCCCTCGGCCTGTCCTGCCCCTAGCTCGGCCCAGCAGCGCTCGATGGTGCGGCGGGCCACCGCGTAGCTGAAGCCGCGGCTGGTGAGGAAACGGCCCAGCCGCTCGCGAAACTGCTGGTATTCCAGCCCGCGCAGGGCCCGCAGCCGCCTGGCGGCCGCCTGGTAGGCGGCCTGCTCATCGGAGATAGCGGCCGTCGCCCCCTCAGCCGCCTCCTGGGAGACGCCCCGACGGCGCAGCTCGCCCGCCAGGAGCCAGCGCGAGCGCGGTCGGAAGGCCTGGCGCGTCTCCGTCCAGAAGCGGGCGAAAGCGGCGTCGTCCAGATAGCCCAGCTCCCGCAGCCGGCTCAGCGTCCCGGCGATAACCTCCCGCCCGAAGCCCTTGCGCGCCAGCCGGTCGCCCAGCTCTCGCTCGCTGCGGGGACGATAGGAGAGGAGACGCAGCGCCGACTCCAGGGCGTTACGGCGCGCCTCCGCCTCCGCCAGCGCGGACAGCTCCTCCGGCGAGAGCGTCCGCCCGGGGCGCAGGTCGTGCTCCGCCGCCAGCTCCATCCCCAGAGCCAGGGCAAAGCGACCGTCGACGAAGACGTTGCCCCGCCGGCGGCGCTGCTGGCGCTCGACGGCGGTGACGATCACGGCGCCTCCGGCTGCGGGCGCGGCTCGTCTTCCCGCGTCTGCGCCAGGTAGAAGATCTCGCTGGGGCTGAGCCGCATCAGCCACATCGCCGCCAGGCCCGTCAGCGTGATCCAGATGATGAAGCAGAGGTGGATGCCGATGGCGAAGCCGGTGGCCAGCGCCCGCTCCGCCCCCAGCAGCACGATGAGCTCCTGCGTCGCCACCTCGTAGGGGCCGATGCCGGACGGGGTGACGGGGACGGCGACGGCGAAGTTCGCCGTCATCATGATCAGCAGGTAGGCGCTGAAGCCCAGGTGGAGCCCGAAGGCCTGGCCGAAGAACCAGTAGGAGACCGCCTCCAGCAGCCAGCCAGCCAGGGAGAGGGCCACCGCCGGCGCCGCCAGCCGAGATTCCCGTAGCGTGCGCAGGCCCTCCACGAACTGCTCGACGATCACCTTCAGGCTCTCCCGCACGTCGTGGGAGAGCCAGCGCAGAGGGTAGACCCGCTCCAGCAGCTCCGGCCCGCCCCAGCGCGCTCCCGCCACGCCCAAGGCCAGGCCGAGCAGCGCCAGGCCCGCCATGGCCCAGAAGGTCGCCCGCAGCACGTCCGGGATCGCCCCCAGGGAGAAGGCGATGGCGACCAAGAGGACGAAGGTGAGGCCGTCCAGCAGCGTCTCGACGACGATGACGGTAGCGGTCAGCTCGGATCGGGAGATGCCGTAGCGCTGGGACGTGGTCTGGATGCGGAGCAGGTCGCCGGCGCGCAGCAGGAGGACCGCGTTCGCCATGTTGTGGATCAGGAAGATGCCCAGCAAGCCCGAGAAGGGAAGCTTCCGGTGCGCGCCCAAGAAGATGCGCCAGCGCGCCGTGTGGATGGCCTTGGAGAGGGTGAACCCGACGAGGCCGGGCAGCACCCAGGCCCAGTTCGCCTGGGGCAGGGTGGCCAGCGCATCCCCGATGTTGACGCGCCACGCCAGCAGGCCCAGGAACCCGCCCGTGAGCGCGATCTGGAACCAGAAGCGTACCGATACCAGGGGGCTCCTCATCAGCCTGCGGCTCCCGTCCCCAGTTCCAGCGTCTATCTAACGCGCTAGGATAGTCAATAGAGGCCGGAGAGGGCAACAGGCCAGGAAGCGCCCCACTCCCTGGCCTTCAAGCTCGCTACGGCCGAGACGCCCGTCCCCCCTACTCCACCCGCTCCTCGTCGCGCTCCGGCGCGGGCGCGCGCGCCAGAGAGCACGCTTCCCGGATCTCCCGCTCGATCTCGTCCGCCAGCGAGGGGTTCTCCCGCAGGTAGGCCCTGGCGTGCTCGCGCCCCTGGCCCAGCCGCAGCTCGCCGTAGCTGAAGAAGGCGCCCATTTTCTTCACGATCCCCAGCTCGGTGCCCAGGTCGATGAGGTCGCTCTCCCGGCTGATGCCGGCGTGGGGCCCGCCGAACATCATGTCGAACTCCGCCGTGCGGAAGGGGGCGGCTACCTTGTTCTTCACCACCTTGGCCCGCACCCGGCTGCCGACTACCTGCTGGCCCTGCTTCAGCGTCTCTATCCGCCGCAGGTCGATGCGCACCGAGCTGTAGAACTTGAGGGCGCGGCCGCCCGGGGTCACCTCCGGGTTGCCAAAGACGATGCAGATCTTCTCCCGCAACTGGTTGATGAAGATGACGGCGGCGCGGGAGTGAGAGATGGCGCCGGTGAGCTTGCGCAGCGCCTGCGACATCAGCCGCGCCTGGAGGCCGGGGAGGGAATCGCCCATCTCCCCCTCGATCTCCGCCCGCGGCACCAGCGCCGCCACGCTATCGACGACGACGACGTCGACGGCGTTGCTGCGCACCAGCGCCTCGGCGATCTCCAGCGCCTGCTCGCCCGTGTCCGGCTGGGAGATCAGCAGCTCGTCCACCTTGACGCCGATAGAGGCGGCGTAGGTGGGCTCCAGGGCGTGCTCGACGTCGATGTAGGCGGCGGTGCCGCCCATCGCCTGGGCCTGGGCGATGATGTGCTGGGCCAGGGTGGACTTGCCTGTGGACTCGGGGCCGAAGATCTCCGTAACGCGCCCGCGGGGGATGCCGCCCACGCCCAGCGCCAGGTCCAGCGCCAGCGAACCGGTGGGGACCGCCTCGACGTGGAGCTGCGCCGAGGCCTCGCCCAGGCGCATGATGGCGCCCCGCCCGAACCGCTTCTCGATCTGTCCCAGCGCCAGGTCCAGCGCCCGGCTCCTGTCGTCACCGGTCATGGCAGAGCCTCCTTGCGATCGGTTCCCACCCCTCGGCACGGCGTCACAATAGCATAGGTGTTCGCATGGCTGCAAGGGCGTGATTTCGAGCTCACGACGGCGTCTCGTGGATACGGCGCAGCTCCCCCAGCCAGAACGCAACTACTGCCTCCAGGAGCCGTGCGCCGAACTCAGCGCTGGAGCGCCGGGGGTCGCCTGCGAAGCCCTGCGGATCCACCTCGTCCGCGAACCAGGCGTCGGGCACGGCAGCAGCATCAAAAGGTCGACCAGGGGCCAGCCGCTCACGCCGCACCTCGTCAGCACGCTTCTGCAAGAATATGGACGTGGGAAACTCACCAGCGTGGATGTCAGCTGGCTCCCAGTCGAAGACCTGCTTCGCGATCTCGTAATACGCTGTCCCGGGGCCAATAGCCCATACCTTTGCGTCGATGCCGGAGCTGCGCAGCTCTGCGCGCGCCTCCATCGCCGCCGGCAGGCAGTGGTGGCCGCCGCAGCCCATCGCCACCAGCAGCTTGCGAAAGCCGTGACGCGCCAGGCTGTGGAGCACCTCCTTCACAAGACGATGGTGGGTCTCGAAGCTGAGGCTGACAGTGCCGGCGAAGGCCATGTGCTCCTCGGCCGGGCCGTAGGGAAGCGCAGGAAGCACGTACGCCACGATGCCTTCTGCGCGGGCGCGTCGGGCGGCCTCACCTAAGAAGAGTGCCACTAGGAATGTGTCCGCGTCAATGGGCAGGTGCGGCCCTTGCTGTTCGGTGCAGCCCGTGGGCAGCACAAGGATGGTGCGCTCCCGGTCGAGAGCACCGATCTCCGATGAGGTCAGCTTGTCGAACCAGATGGCATCAAGCGCGCTCGAGGGCATCGGGCTCCTCCTCGTAAGCAGCAGGCCTGCAACGTTGTACTGATGTCACAAAGGACCACAGCACAGTCGCAGGAGCCTATCGTTTTGTCAGCCGTCAGCCGCGCTTATACTACCCCCAAACGGGCATCGCCTGTCAACTCATGCCAATGGACATCCGCATCCGCGTCCGGCTCACGCCCCGGGCCGCCCGCGACGAGGTCGCCGGCTGGCAGGGCAAGGTGCTGCGGGTGCGGGTGACCGCGCCGCCCATCGAAGGCGAGGCCAACGCCGCCCTGGAACGGCTGCTGGCGCGCCTCCTCCGACTGCCCAGGAGCGCCGTGCGCGTCGTCTCCGGCGCTCGGGCCCGCGAGAAGACGGTGGCCATCGACGGCGTGAGCCGGGAAGAGCTGAGCGACCGGCTGCGCG
>MGOB01000064.1:16133-18730 GCA_001796995.1 Chloroflexi bacterium RBG_16_68_14
GCCTTCGCCTACGCGCCGCTGCTGGGCGGCGGCATGATCCTCACCGGCGATAACCTTCACGCCATGCGCGCCTACGAGCTGGGCCGCTGCCTGGACGACGGGCAGATCCCCTGTCGCTGGGTGCCGGACCTGGGCAACGGCTACGGCTATCCCCTCTTCAACTACTACCCGCCGCTCCCCTACTACGCGGGCGACCTCCTCCACCGCGTAGGATTCTCCTATCTGCGCGCTGTGGACGCGCTCTACCTGCTCGGGCTGGTCGGCGCGGGCCTCTCCATGTTCCTCCTGACACGACGGCTCTGGGGCGAGCTGGGAGGCCTGGTCTCTGCCGTAGCCTACGTCTATGCGCCGTACCTGGCCCTGGACGTGTACATGCGCGGCGCTCTGGTGGAGCTGTGGGGCCTGGCGCTCGCCCCCGCCCTCCTCTGGGCCGTGCATGAGCTGATAACCACCGGCCGAACGCGCTACGCGCCGCTGGTCGCCCTCTTCCTGGCGCTGCTGCTCCTGTCGCACAACCTGGTCGCCGTGATCGTGGCGCCGGCCGTGGCGCTGTGGGCGGGGGCGCTGCTCCTCGGCCGAGGGCGGGAGGGCTGGCGGCCGGCGCTGCTGGGCGGCGCCGGCGCCCTCTGGGGGTTCGGCCTGGCCGCCTTCTTCACCCTGCCGGTGCTGGCGGAGGGCGACCTGGCGCAGCTCGACAGCCTGACGCGAGGGCCGCTCCACTACTCCAGGCACTTCGTTTCCGTGGGCGACCTCTTCCTGCTGCGGACGGCGGACTACAGCTTCCTGCTGGGCGTCCGCGAGGGGACGCCGGTCCAGATCGGCTGGTTCCACTGGGCGCTGGCCGGGCTCTCGCTGCCGGCTGGGCTCCTGCTGTTCCGGTCCGGCCAGCGGAGGGCAGCACGGGCCGTCGCCATGTTCGCCGTCTTCTTCGCCATCGGCGTCTTCATGGCGCTCTCCCGCTCTCGCTTCGTATGGGACGCCTTCGAGGCGCTGCGCTTCCTCCAGTTCCCCTGGCGCTACCTGGGGCTGGTGAGCCTGGGGGCAGCCGGCCTGGCCGGGGCCTGGCTGGCGCTGCTGCGCCGTCGTCCACTCTGGGCCCAGCTCTTCGTCGCGGGGACGCTCATCGGACTCTTCGTCGGCACGGGCGAGATGTTCTTCCAGCCGCTCTACCGCTGCACCGTCGCTCCCGACCGCCCCATCCCCTGCCCCGGCTCCGACGGCGAATACTTCTCCGCCGAGTACTTCCCTGCGCAGCAGCAAGGCTCCATCCAGGACTACCTCCCCGCCGCCGTCGATGCCATCCCGGAGGAGCCGCCCCGACCAGTCGGGGCGCGCGTGGTCAGCGGCTCCGCGCGGGTCCTGGACGCCTCCGCCGGCAGCGACTGGCTCCGCCTGCGCGTCGAGGCGACCGCGGCGAGCGAGGTGGAGGCGGCGCTGTTCGACTACCCGAACTGGCGCGTGCGTATCGACGGGCAGGCCGTCCCGCACCGGGCCAGCACACCGCACGGGCTCGTCACCTTCGCCGTCCCGGCCGGGACCCACGACGTGGAGATACGCCTGGAGGACACCGCTGTGCGCCGGGCCGGGAACTGGCTCTCCCTGGTGAGCTGGAGCGCCCTGGTGTTGACCTTGCCGGCGATGCTGCTGGGCCCGAGGCTCCGCGGCTGGCTCCGTCGTCAGGCAGCGTAGGGGCGACCTTCCGGTCGCCCAGGGCGAGCGGCCGCTCGCCCCTACAGGCGATCTCAGCCATCGGCGCAGAAATAAGTTGCAGTGGCCTAGATGCCGGAGTTGCGCACCAGCCCCGCGATGACCGAGAGGAGGATGATGGCCACCAGGGGCGTGATGTCGATCATGCCCATGCGGGGGATGATCTTCCGCAGCGGCTGGAGGATGGGCTCGGTGATGGCGTCCAGCACCTGGACGATGGGGTTGTACGGGTCGCGCACGAACCAGGAGAGCATGGCCCGGAAGAAGATGGCGAGGGCGAGGAGCTGGATGAGGGCGGCGAGGATTCCGCCCAGGGTATTGAGCTCGCTGAAGTCGAAGAGGCTCACGAGCTTAGCTCCTGCGCCCGCTCGTAGGCCGCCTCGATGGCGTCGATGATGGCGCCGCGCAGCCCGGCGTCCTCCAGCACCTGGAGACCGGCAGCCGTCGTCCCGCCGGGCGAGGTGACCATGTTCCGCAGCTCCGCCGGGTGCTTCCCCATCTCCCGCGCCAGGTGGACGGAGCCGAGCAGCGTCTGCACCGCTAGCTCCTCGGCCAGCTCCCGGCGCAGGCCGATGTGGACGCCGGCATCGATGAGGGCCTCCAGGAAGAGGAAGACGAAGCCGGGGCCGCTGCCGGAGAGGGCGGTGGCCATGTCCAAGTACTTCTCGTCGCTCACCCGCACCTCGCGGCCCAGTGCGCCCAGCAGGCGGGCCGCGGCCTCGCGCCCCTCGGGGGAGACCGCCTCGCTCGCCGTCCAGACGCTCATCGCCTGGCCGACGAAGGCGGCGGTATTGGGCATGGCCCGCACCACCCCCTCGTGCTCCAGCTCGCGGCCGATGCGCTCGATGGGCACGCCGGCCATGATGCTGAGCAGCGTCTGCTTGCGTTCG
>MGOB01000064.1:18744-19091 GCA_001796995.1 Chloroflexi bacterium RBG_16_68_14
GGCGGCGACGGCGGAGAACTCCTGCGGCTTGACCGCCAGCACCACCAGCTCGGCGCCCCGGACGGCCTGGGCGTTCTCGGCGGTGACGGCGACGCCATACTGCGACGAGAGGTGCTGGCGTCGCCCCTCGGCGATGTCGCTGACGGTGACCTCAGCGGCCTGAGCGACGCCTTCCCGGAGCAGGGCGCTCACCAGCGCCTCCCCCATGAAGCCGCCGCCGATAAGGCCGATGCGCATGCTACTCCTCCCGTCGCGAGCCGAAGATGGCCCGCCCGATGCGCACCATCGTCGCCCCCTCCTCGATGGCCACCTCGAAGTCGTCCGTCATCCCCATGGAGAGCTCCCGC
>MGOB01000064.1:19119-20243 GCA_001796995.1 Chloroflexi bacterium RBG_16_68_14
CGGAAGACCGGTCGCACGCGCTCAGGAACGTCAGTGAAGGGGGCGACGGTCATCAGGCCTCGCACGTCCAGGTTGGGGAGCGTGTTGATGGCGGACAGGGCCGAGGCTACCTCCTTCGGGGCAAAGCCGAACTTGGTGGCTTCCTGGGCGACGTTGACTTCGAGGAGGATGGGCACCGGTTCCTGCGCTCGCCGGCTGAGCGCTTGCGCCAGCCGCACCGAATCTACGCTGTGGATTATAGCAAAGAGCCCCACTGCGGTCTTGGCCTTATTGGTCTGGAGATGGCCCACCAGGTGCCAGCGGGGCCGCACGCCCCGGGCTGCCAGGGCCTCGATCTTCGCCACCGCCTCCTGCACCCGGTTCTCCCCCACGTCCCGCAGGCCGGCGCCGTACGCCGCGGCGACGGCCTCGGCCGGGAAGCCCTTGCTCACGCCCACCAGGGTCACCTCGTCCGGCGACCGGCCCGCCCGCAGGCAGGCCGCCGCGATCCGCTCCCGCACCCGCGCCAGGTCCTCGGCGATGCTCATCTCGAGACGAGGATAGCAGGTATGGAGGAACAGGGAACGGGCAGGGAGGACAGAGTATCTGGAGAGGTCTACGCCGTAGAGGCTACATCTGTAGCCCTCCATGTCGTATACTGGCGCCTCGGAGGGTGCGAAGTGATCGTCTCCGTGCTCAGCCGCAAGACCGCCATCACCGATCCTGACGAGTGGGACCGGCGGGCCGGCCGCCTGCTGGAGCGGCTCCGCCCCCTTCTCGAACGGCAGCCCGGCTTCCTGGGCATCGAGCTCTCCCACGGCGAAGGCGACAGCATGACCGAGGTGACCCGCTGGCGCTCGCTGGCGGACTGCCAGCACTACGTGCGCGATGGCGCTGCCGCTACCGCCGCCACCATCTCCGACGCCCTCCTCCCCACCGCGCCCTACCCCAACGGCGCCTGGACCCGAGAGACGCGCGAGGTGGAAACGTAACCTAGGTTCTTCCCACCCGCCCGCCCAGAGAGGTTGTTGAAAAAGACCTGGGGGACACCCTTCGGCTCCGCTCAGGGCAGGCCCCCAGACCCCCGGCCCTTCGCTTCGCTCAGGGCAGGCGCCGGGGGCGGAGCCCCTCTGCACTCCCCCTTT
>MGOB01000064.1:20261-30026 GCA_001796995.1 Chloroflexi bacterium RBG_16_68_14
CCTCCGGCAGCCGCTCGAACCGCCGCCGAAGCTCAGGCCTCGGGCGGGCGGAATCGCGTGCGCTCCCAGCGGGCGTAGAGCGCCAGCGCGACCGCGAGCGCGGCGATGGGCAGCAGCGCCAGCACCGGGTGCAGCGCGAAGAGCACGACGGCGCCGGCGACGGCGCCCAGGACGGCGATGAGCGCCACCAAGAGGGGCAAGAGGACGGCGAAAACGGCGCGGGTGAGCACCCACGTCTCCCGGCAGCCGGAGGGCTCTTCCTGGCGGGGCGGCTCGTACACTCTGGGGGCAGGATAGGACGAGGGCCTGGGTGGGACAAGAGGAAGTTGCTACCGCCTCGTATCGACAAACATGCCACGGTTAGGTAAACTCTGCCCAGGACAGAGCTAAAGCTCTGTCCCTACAGCGCCGCCATGATCCGCGCCTTCGGCGAGAAGCGACCGCGCATCCACCCCTCCGCCTTCGTCAGCGAAGCCGCCTACATCGTGGGCGACGTGGAGATCGGGCCCGACTGCACGGTGTGGCCCGGCGCCGTCCTGCGCGCCGACGCGAACGCCATCCGCCTGGCCCGCAACGTCCACATCGAGGACGCCAGCGTCCTCCACGCCGTCCAGACGCCCCTGGAGCTGGGCGATACGGTGGTCATCGGCCACGGCGTCGTCCTCCACTGCGCCCGCGTGGGCGACCGGAGCATGGTGGCGAGCAACGCCACCGTGCTCGACCACGCCGAGATCGGCTCGCGTTGCCTGGTGGACTCCGGCAGCCTGGTGAAGCCGCGCATGGTGGTGCCCGACGGGTCCTTCGTGTCGGGCAACCCGGCGGAGGTCCGGGGCGAGACCCGGCCCGACCAGCTCCGGCGCATCGAGCTGGGCGCCCAGCTCCACCGGGAGACGGCGAGCCGCTACCGGGAGGCCGGCCTCGCTGCCCTGCGCGAGGTGCTGCTGGAGGCGCCGCCCGTCCAGCGGGCGCTCGTCGTCGTCCCCCACCCGGACGACGCCGAGTTCTACTGCGGGGGCACGCTGGCGCTCCTGACGAGGGCGGGCGGCGCGGTGCGCATCGTGGTCTGCACCCGCGGCCAGCGGGGCGGCCGGGGCGGCGAGGAGCTGGCGTCGCGCCGGCGCGCCGAGCAGGAGGCCGCCGCCTCGCTCCTGGGGCAGGCGGAGGCGGTGGTGCTGGACTACTCGGACGGCGAGCTGACCGACTCGGAGGAGCTGCGGCGGGAGATCGCGGCGGAGGTGCGCCGCTTCCGGCCGGACGCCATCTTCACCTTCGACCCTGAGCACGCCTACGTCCAGACCCACAGCTACACCTACCTGGAGCACACGGACCACCGGGCGGCGGGCGCGGCCGCGCTAGCCGTTGCCTACCCGCGGGCGGCGCTGCCCACCTTCTACCCCGAGCAGCTAGAGCACGGGCTGAGGCCGCACCGGGTGGGCGAGCTCTTCCTCTTCGAATCGCCCCAGCCGGACTGCTTCGTGGACATCAGCGATGTGCTGGACGTGAAGCTGGCCGCCCTGGCGGCCCACGAGAGCCAGGCGGGCGTCTGGGGTGGTCAGGTGGAGGTCGCCCGCAGGCTCGCGGCCGATACTGGCCTCACCTGCGGACGCGACTACGCAGAAGCGTTCAAGCGACTGCGGCTGTCGTTCTGAGGCTTAGAGCGGCGTATCAACCAGCAGCAGCTCGCTGGGAGCGCGGGCGCTGATACGGAGCAGCCCCTGCTTGAGGATCTTGGCGGCGTCGCCCGTGGTCAGCCCCTCGCCGTTCAGCTCCACATCGCCCTCGATGAGGTAGAAGTAGCCGCCCCGCCCCTGGCGGAATGCGTGGTCGACGGTAACGCCCGGGTCGAGGCGGGAGGCGTACATGCTCACGTCCTGGTGCACCGTCACGGCGGTGCCGTCGGTCCCCACAGGCCGGAGGATCTGGAGCAGCCGGTTGTGCCGGTCATGGACGGTGTGCTGGCGCTGCTCGACGGAAGGCGGCAGGCCGCGACGGTCGGGCATGATCCACATCTGGATGAACTGCATCGGCTCCGTCTGGGAGTGGTTGCGCTCGGAGTGGAGCGCGCCGGAGCCCAGAGTCATCCGCTGTACGCCGCCGGGCGCCAGCACGCCGCCGTTGCCCAGGCTGTCGGCGTGCTCGAACGCGCCCGCCACCACGTAGGTGATGCCCTCCACGTCCCGATGGGGGTGCATGGGCCAGACGGCGCCGGGGACGAGCGTATCGTGGTTGAACACCCGCAGCGTGCCGATGCCCATGTTCTCGGGGTCGTAGTAGTGGTCGAAGCTGAAGTGCCAGCGCGCCTGGAACCAGCCGCCGTCGGCGGCGTAGATCTCCCGGTCGCGGCGGACGGCGATGGGTGCGAACTGGTCTGGAGTCATGCGCGGCTACGCTGCTACCGGCACGGCCTCATCGGCCGCTTCCACCACCGGCAGCGGCTTGTAGGCCTCCTCGTAGCTGCGACCGTACGTACTGCGGTAGAGAGCGTCGACGACGGCGTCGATGCCCTCCACTCGGCCGGCCCGCTCGCATCGGCGCTGTTCCCAGAGCTCCTTCAGCTCCTGGTCGATGACCTGGATGCGCCGGAGGACGTCCGGGTCGCCTCGGCGGCCGTTGCTGGCCTGTCGATACAGCTCGAGCCGCTCTCCCGTGAGCTGGTTGATGCGATCCATGGTCGTCGTCATCTCACCCACCTCCGTGCTCTTCTCCCCCCTGATCTACTAATCTAAAGTAAGTGTCTACCGAGATACTAGCAGCGAAACTAATACTTGTCAAGCCCCTTACGATAGATTAGTATAGAATTGACGATGGTACGAGTAGAGCAGCTCGTCGGTGAGGAGATGTGCCCCCGCTACCAGCGGGCGGTGGAGATCCTGGGAAAGCGCTGGACGGGCCTCATTATCCGCGTCCTCCTGCCCGGGCCGCGCCGGTTCAGCGAGATCACCGGAACCATTGACGGCCTGAGCGACCGCCTCCTCTCCCAGCGACTCAAGGAGCTGGAGTCGTGCGGCATTGTCGCGCGCCGCGTCTATCCCGATATCCCGGTCCGCATCGAGTACAAGCTTACCCGGAAGGGGCGCGAGCTCCAGGAGATGGTGGTGGCCATCCAGCGCTGGGCGGACTGCTGGGAGACGACGCCAGCGCGCTAGTCCACCCTTCACCCGACACGTACCGCCTCCCCCCCGCCCACCGGGATGACCCGCGCCGAGCCCAAGATAACCACCTCGTAGGGACAGGGCTTTAGCCCTGTCCGGCCTTCAGCACCAGCCGATCTAAAGGGCCGGACAGACCTGAAGGTCTGTCCCTACGAGGTCTTGTGTCACCCTAAGCTCGCCCGCCGGAGGTGGGCGCCAACAAAGGGCCTAGCCCTGGTGGGAGGGGTGGAGTTTCCGGCGAGGGGCCAGATTCTTCGCTCCGCTCAGAATGACGTTAGGGTCCGCTCACCCGCACTTCGTGTACCCGCAGCTCCGGCACACCAGACAGCCTTCGGCGAAGACGAGGACGCTGCCGCACTCCGGGCACGCCAGCCCGGTGCCGATGTCCTCCGCCGTCGATGCCGCTTGGGCCGCCCGGCGGGAGCGCCTGCTCTTCGCGCCTTGCGTCTTCGACCCGCCACCCGCGACCCGCGACCCGCGACCCTCCTGCACGAAGCGCTGCTCCAGCCAGCGGAAGATGTAGTCGACCAGGGAGCTGGCCTGGGGCAACTCCGGGTTATCGGTGAAGCCTGCCGGCTCAAAGTGGACGCCGCGGAACTTGCGCACCAGGTCCTCCAGCGGCACGCCGTACTGGAGCGCCAGCGAGGTGAGCACCGCCACCGAGTCCATCAGCCCCCGGATGGTGGAGCCCTCCTTGGAGATGGTGATGAACACCTCGCCCGGCCGGCCGTCCTCGAAGAGGCCGACGGTGACGTAGCCCTCCTGGTCGGCGACGCGGAACTTGTGGGTGACGGAGGGCCGCTCGTCCGGCAGGCGACGCCGGTACGGCCCTACGCCTCTCTGGCCCGCGCCCGGCGCCGTCGGGCCCGCTGCGGTCGGTAGCCCCAGCGCCGCCTCGGCCGCCTGCGCCTCCGCCTGCTCCGGCCCGCGCACCGCGGCGTGGGAGAGCACCTGGAGCGGCCGCGACTGGTCGCGGTAGATGGTGATCCCCTTGCACCCCTCCCGATAGGCCAGCAGGTAGGCCCGCTCCACGTCTTCCGCCGTGGCCGACGCGCGGAAGTTAATGGTCTTGCTCACGGCGTTGTCGGTGTGGCGCTGGAAGGCGGCCTGCATGCGCACGTGCCACTCCGGGTCGATGTCGTGGGAGGTGACGAAGACGCGCCGCACCCACGCCGGCACATCGCGCCGTCCCTGGATGCTGCCGCCCCGCGCCAGCTCCTCCATCAGTTCGGCGGAGTAGAAGCCCTCCGCCTTCGCCACCACCTCGAAGGCCCTATTCACCTCCGGGAGCTGGGTGACCCGGTCCGGGTCCTTGGGGTCCAGGTGGTGCTGGCGCAGGAAGGCGAGGGCGAAGACCGGCTCGATGCCGCCGGAGCAGTCGGCGATGATGCTGAGGGTGCCGGTGGGGGCGATGGTGGTGCGCGTGGCGTTGCGGAAGCGCCGGGCCGTCCTGCCTTTCGCCCGGTCCGAGGCGCCGTCCGCCTTCGGTTCGTAGACGCTGCCCTCCCAGGCGGGAAAGGCGCCGCGCTCGCGGCCCAGCGCCTCCGAGGCGCGGTCGGCGTGCTCCTGGACGAAGGCCATCATCCGCTCGGCCAGGGCCACCGCCTCCTTGGAGTCGTAGGGGATGCGCAGGGCGACGAGCAGGTCCGCCCAACCCATCACGCCCAGGCCGATCTTGCGGGTGCGCTTGGTCGCCTCCTCGATCTGGGGGATGGGGTAGACGTTCTGATCGATGACGTCGTCCAGGAAGCGGATGCAGTCGGGGATGGCGGCGGCGAGGGCGTCCCAGTCGACCTCCTTGGGAGAACCCAGAACAGAGGACCTAGAACCGTCCCGGCTCAGCCTTCCCCGGTTCTTGGTTCTGGGCTCTGGGTTCTTGCCCTTCGCCTGCCGCACGAACTTGGCGAGGTCCAGGGAGCCCAGGTTGCACGACTCGTAGGGCAGAAGGGGCTGTTCGCCGCAGGGGTTGGTCGCTTCGATCCGGCCGAGCTGGGGCGTCGGGTTGTCCCGGTTGATGCGGTCGAGGAAGACGAGGCCGGGGTCGCCGTTCCTCCACGCGTTCTCCACGATCTGGCGGAAGACTTGGCTGGCGCCGCGCCGGCCGGCGGGCTTGCCGGTGCGCGGGTTCACCAGCGTGTAGGGCCGGTCCCGCTCCACCGCCTCCAGGAAGGCGGCGTCCACCGCCACCGAGATGTTGAAGTTCTGGAGGGTGACCATGTCCGCCTTGACGTTGATGAAGGTCTCGATGTCGGGGTGGTAGACGGAGAGGATGGCCATGTTGGCGCCGCGCCGGGTGCCGCCCTGCTTGATCGCCTCGGTGGCGGCGTCGAAGACGCGCATGAAGGAGACCGGCCCGGAGGCGATGCCGCCCGTCGCGAGGACGCGGTCGCCCTCGGGGCGCAGGCTGCTGAAGGAGAAGCCGGTGCCGCCGCCCGACTTGTGGATGAGGGCAGTGTGCTTGAGGGCGTCGAAGATGCCCTCCATGGAGTCGCCCACCGGCAGGACGAAGCAGGCGGCGAGCTGCTGGAGCGGGCGGCCGGCGTTGCCCAGCGTGGGCGAGTTGGGCAGGAAGCGGAAGGAGGTCATCAGGTCGTAGAAGCGCCCCTCCACCGCCGCCACCTGCGGGCGCGAGGCGCCGTACCGCTCCTCCGCCAGGGCGATGTTGTGCGCCACCCGCCGGAAGAGCTGCTCCGGCGTCTCGACGACGCGGCCCGCCTCGTCCTTCTCCAGGTAGCGGCGCTCCAATACGGCGCGGGCGTTGGGCGCCAGCTCCACCGGCTTGTCACGGATGCGGGCCACGGGCTGCCTCCTGAGTGAGACTACAGGTCCAGTGTAGCACAGGGGATGGCCATAGAACAATTGTTCGCCAACGGCTAGGCAGAGACGACGAGGCGTCCCGGGGGAAACTGGGACGCCTCTCGTGGCAGGCCGCCTATGCTGGTGGCGGGGTGGTGGTTCGGCGGCCTAACGCCCGCATTGATGACGCCCACGCGCAGCCCTTCGGGCTGAGCCCCTCAGGCTGAGCCTCGCGACGAAGCTTCAGCATGAAGCCCGCCGTCGATGGACCGCGGGGCATCCTTGCTCCCGCCGGTCCATCCACCGGCGGGCGTCGATATCGTACCCCTTGTAATTCGGCTTGTGCGCATCTCTTACGTAAATTTCGCATAAAATTTCCGGAATTCACCATAACGTTTAGGAGCACCCGCTGGTGCTCCCGCAGTTCTCGCACCGGTAGCAGGTGCCGCTGCGGACCATGATCCACCCGCAGCCGGCGCAGGCGGGCGCGTCCGACTGTCCGTTCAGCCGGGCGACGCCGCTGTTCACCATCTCCCCCGCGCCCCCGTTGTAGCCGTTGTGCCCGTTCGATCCGCCCGCCACGCCGTCCAGCCGGTCCGTCAGCCGCTGCTTCACCTCCGGCGTCAGCACCCCCAGCTCCTCCACCTCCTCTGGCGAGAGGAACTGAGAAGCGAGCCAGCGGAACAGGTAGTCGATGACCGACTGGGCGAATGGGATCTCTGGGTTGGAGGTCATGCCCGAGGGCTCGAAGCGCATGTGGCTGAAGTTGCGCACCAGGTCGCGCAGGGGCACCCCATACTGGAGGGCATATGAGATGGCGCGGCCGAAGGACTCCATCATCCCGTAGATGGTGCTGCCCTGCTTGGCCATGCTGATGAACACCTCCGCCGGCGAGCCGTCCTCGTAGACGCCGACGGTGATGTAGCCGGTGTGACCCTCGATCTTGAACTTGTGGGTGATGGAGCTCCGCGTATCGGGCAGGGCGCGCCGCCGGGGCTGGCCGTCGCCGCCCCTGGCGGACCCGTTCGTCTCAGCCGTGCCCGTCGAGAGGGGCTGCACCTTCTTGGAGCCGTCGCGGTAGATGGCGATGGCCTTCAGCCCGTGACGCCACGCCTCGATGTAGGCGTCCATAATCTCTTCGACGGTGGCCTCCTTGGGCAGGTTCACCGTCTTGGAGATGGCGCCTGAGACGAAGGGCTGGCAGGCGCCCATCATCTTGATGTGGCCCATGGGGTGGATGCAGCGCCGGCCCTTCTCCGCCTTGAAGGCACAGTCGAAGACCGGCAGGTGCTCCTGCCGCAGGCCCGGCGCGCCCTCGATAGTGCCCTGCTCATCCACGTGGCGCACGATCTGCGCCACCTCTGCCTCGTCGTAGCCGAGGCGGCGCAGCGCCGGGGGTACCGTCTGGTTGACCATCTTCATCAGGCCACCGCCCACCAGCTTCTTGTACTTCACCAGGGCGATGTCCGGCTCGATGCCCGTGGTATCGCAGTCCATCATGAAGGCGATGGTGCCGGTGGGGGCAATGACCGTGGCCTGGGCGTTGCGATAGCCGTGCTGGCGGCCCAACTCCAGCGCGCGGTCCCACGCCTCGCACGCTGCCCCAACCAGTTCCTCAAGGTTTGACGCGCCGGGGTCCACGCCCAGGAGGGGGACGCGGTACGCCGCGTCGCGGTGCTGGCCGATGACCCCCAGCATCGGCTCCCGGTTGGGCTCGTAGGCGGCGAAGGGGCCAACACGCTCGGCGATGACGGCGGAGGTGGCATAGGCGTGGCCGGTCATGAGGGCGGTGATGGCCGCGGCGTAGGCGCGGCCGACGTCCGAGTCGTAGGGCACGCCCAGCGCCATGAGGAGCGCGCCCAGGTTGGCGTAGCCCAGCCCTAGCTGGCGCATCTCCCTGGCGTTGCGCTCGATCTTCTGGGTGGGGTAGCTGGAGTAGCCGACGATGATCTCCTGCGCCCAGATCACGGTGGCGGCGGCGTGGCGGAAGGCCTCGATGTCGAAACAACCCTCCTCGTCGAGGAAGCGCATCAGGTTGAGCGAGGCTAGGTTGCAGGCGGAGTCATCGACGTGCATGTACTCGGAGCAGGGGTTGGAGGCGTTGATGCGGCCGGAGGCGGGGCAGGTGTGCCAGCGGTTGATCGTCGTGTCGAACTGCATGCCCGGGTCGCCGCACTCCCAGGTCGCCTGGGCGATGCGCCGTAGCACCTCTCGCGCCTTCACCATCTCCAGCACCTCGCCGGTAGTAATGGCGCGCAGCTCCCAGTCCCGGTCCTCTCCGCTTGCGGCGGACATGAACTCGTCCGTCGCCCGCACCGAGTTGTTGGCGTTCTGGAACTGGATGGAGGCCCAGGCCTCGCCGTTGAGCGACATGTCCCAGCCGGAGGAGCCCAGGTCGTACGCCTTGCGCTCCTCCCGCGCCTTGCACTCGATGAACTCCAGCACGTCCGGGTGGTCGGCGTTGAGCACCACCATCTTGGCCGCCCGCCGCGTCTTGCCGCCCGACTTGATGGACCCGGCGATGGCGTCGGCGCCGCGCATGAAGGAGACCGGCCCGGAGGCCTGCCCGCCGCTGGAGAGCTGCTCCCGGCTGGAGCGAATGGACGAGAGGTTGATGCCGGAGCCGGAGCCGCCCTTGAAGATCATTCCCTCCGTCTTGCACCACTCCAGGATCGACTCCATGGTGTCCCCCACGGAGAGGATGAAGCAGGCGGAGCACTGGGGCTTCTCCTCCACCCCTACGTTGAACCAGACCGGGCTGTTGAAGCAGGCCGTCTGGTGGAGCAGGAGGTGGGTCAGTTCGTCATGGAAGGTCTGCGCCTCTTCCTCCGAAAGAAAGTAGCCGCCTTCGCGCCCCCACTGGGTGAGCGTACCGACGACGCGCCTGATGAGCTGTCGCACCGAGGTCTCCCGCTGGGGCGTGCCCAGCGGCCCCCGGAAGTACTTGGAGACGACGACGTTGGTGGCCGTCTGGGACCAGGAGGCGGGCACCTCCACGTCGCGCTGCTCGAAGACGGTCTGGCCGGACTCGTCGGCGATAGTGGCGTTGCGCCGCTCCCAGGCCACCTCATCGAAGGGGTGAACGCCGGGCTTGGTGAAGTAGCGCTGGATCCGAAGAGCGCGGCCGTCCTCCGCTGGCGGCGGATTTGCCTCAGGCGGAAGGGAAGTTGAACTAGTCCTACCGGCGGGGACGGTAACCATGGCGGGGATCCTTCCTGTTCCCTGCTAGTTCGTGCAGCTGGAACGCGAAACGCTTACCTGCGGCGCCTGCTGGGGGAAGTACGCCTCGCTACTCTCGACCTCGCTGCCGGCCGCCTTGCTATCCTCGACCTCGCTGCCGGCCGCCGCGCTGCCGGTCGCCTCGCTGTCCTCGACCGCGCTGCCGGCCGCCGCGCTGCTGGTCGCTTCGCCGCCTTCGCCTTGGCTGGCGACCGCCGCGCTGGCCGCGCCCGGGCCGCCGGCCGCCTCGCCGGCCGCGAGTGCAAGGAGACCTTCAGCTTGGCCGCCTTGGAGCGCACGGCATCCTCACTCCGCCGCAGCTCCTTGCCGATCTCACTGGCCGAACGGTTCCGTCTCGCCAGGTCGCGTAGCTTCCTGACCTGCTCGGCCGACCAGGGCTTGGCCGCCCTGCGTGGCCTCTTTGCTGGCTGCTTTGCTGGCATGCTTTCCTCCCTCCTTCTAGAAGCCGAGAGGGCACCCCCCGCCTTGGCGGGGGAACGCCCCCTCGGCCAGCTACCTATCGCCCGCCTGCCGGTCGGGCAGGTGCGGCCGACGTCTCCCCGCCGAAGTGGGGGCCCGCCGGAGGCGGGGCAGGGGC
>MGOB01000064.1:30064-30432 GCA_001796995.1 Chloroflexi bacterium RBG_16_68_14
TGCGCATCTTCCATGAGCCACAGCCGGAAGAGCCGGCGGCGACCGTTGTGATCGGTGCCGGCACCGCGCGGCCGCAGGCTCAAGATCATCGGCCTGTCGGACACCCGGACCGAGCGGCCGCTCTCCAGCTCCAGCAGGAGGGCGCCGCGCTCCTTCTGGATCACGCCGGGCTCGCGCTCCGGCTCCATCGTCGCCTGGCCCACCGCCTCGTTCAGCCAGCACCGCCCCTCGGCGATGAGCTCGCCTTCCGCGTTGAGCAGCCGGGCGTAGAGCAGGCTGTCCATCACCAGCGCCTCGCTTGGCGCTCAGGCGGCGCCCCATCCAGCGCCTGGAGCTGCTGCGTGCCCGACCGGCCACCGGTCCCGCGG
>MGOB01000064.1:30480-30862 GCA_001796995.1 Chloroflexi bacterium RBG_16_68_14
GCCCCGGGTGAGGGACTTAAGCTCCTCATCGCCCAGCAGCGTCGGCTGGCCGGCGCCCGGGCCCGGGGGCGCGCCCCGGCTGGCCAGCGCCTCCAGCTCCCGTTCCAGGTCTTCCAGGTCGGCGAAGGAGCGGTAGACGGAGGCGAAGCGGATGTAGGCGATGTGGTCCAGCTCCCTCAGGTGGTCCATGACGAGCTCGCCGATCTCCTCGCTGGGCACCTCGGGCGCACCCGACTGGCGGAGCGTCGCCTCCACGGCGTCGGCCACCGCCTCGATGGCGCCGGCGGGGAGGGGGCGCTTCTCGCAGGCCTTGCGCAGGCCGGCCAGCAGCTTCTCGCGGGAGAACTCCTCGCGCCGGCCGTCCTTCTTGGCCACCAGCAGG
>MGOB01000064.1:30879-35245 GCA_001796995.1 Chloroflexi bacterium RBG_16_68_14
GCTCGAGGGTGGTGAAGCGCTGGCCGCAGTTGAGGCACTCCCGGCGGCGGCGGATCCCCTCGTCGGCGTCGCGGGAGTCGGTCACCTTGGTATCAGCGAATCCACAGTAGGGACAGCGCATCGCTCGCCCTTTCTTGCTGTGCGAGGCCGACGATATCACAAGATGTTGGGAGATGTCAAGGCCATCACTAGATGTTGTAGCTACGGCGCAAGGTTTTTTCAGGGAATTGCCGCCCTCCTATTCGGGTTTTCCCTCAAATGACCGATACATCTACAGGATAGGTCTGAAAGAGGGTTCGAGCCGAATTGCGGCGCCGCGCGTCTGGGCTACCGGCGGCCACGCCCAAGAAGACGGCAGCGGTGGGAGTGAGGAGGAACTGGCATGAACCCGGCGGCGCGGAAACGGACGCTCCTGGGACGCCTCTTCCGAGGAGGGCGCGGCCAGAGCCTGGTGGAGTTCGCCCTGGTGCTCCCCGTCCTGACCCTTCTCATCTTCGGCATCATCGATTTCGGGATGGGGCTGCGCTCCTATATCAGCCTCACCAACGCCACCCGGGAGGGCGCCCGCTTCGCCGCTGTGGGTAACATGGCAGGCGCCTACCCCACGGACTGCAACGGCTCCACCAACACCACCGTCGTCGGCCGCGTCTGCGTGGCGATGGAAGGTCTGGACCTAGACGACGTGGAGACCGTTGCCGTCTCTTACCCGGACGGGCAGGCGCCGGGCAACCAGGTGGTGGTGACCGCCCAGTACACCTACAACTACATCACCCCCCTCGGGGACATCGCTAACTTCTTCACCGGCGGCACCTTCCCGGACATGCTCAGCCTCTCGACGTCCACGGATATGCGACTGGAATGAGGCGGCCATGTTGAGGTCTTCCAGACTACGCTATCGGCGTCGGTGCCACCGGGGGGAGCGGGGCCAGATCTTCGTCCTCGTCGTCGTCCTCATCGCCGTCTTCGGCGGCATGACCGCCGTCGCCATCGACCTCGGCTCCTTCACCGCCGACCGCCGCGACCTCCAGAACGCCGCCGACGCCATCGCCCTCGCCGCCGCCCTGGAGCTACCCGACGCCAACGATGCCCAGACCGTCGCCACCCAGTGGGCCATCCACAACGACATCGACCCCGTCGACATGACCGTCACGATCATCCCCCAGAGCCTCCCCTCTGAGCCCAACCCGAAGGCCCGGGTGGAGGTGGAGCGCGACCACTCCTTCACCTTCGCCCGCCTCGTCGGCATCAGCTCCGCCACCGTCGGGGCCAGCGCGACAGCGATCCGCACCTCTCCCGGCGGCAGCGACGACTTGATGCCATGGAGCGTGCTTGACTCCTTCCAGAACGCCGCGACGCCGGGCGTGTCGCTCGTCCTCAAGTATGACTCGCTGGATGTCCAGAGCGGGAACTTCGGAGCTATAAGCGTGGACGGAAGCGGCGCTAGCGTCTACAGAGACACCATCAAGTATGGCAGCGACGATTTCCTTTGCGTTGCCGGCGCCTCTGGCGCCTGTTCATATCCCAGCCAGATCGACTTGCAAACGGGCAATATGGTGGGGCCCACAAGACAGGGGACGGACTACCGGCTGGAACAAACTGCACCGGCGTGCGATACGTGGGAAGAGGTGGTCGCCGTCAATCCCGACGGGACGCAGGGCCTGAGACCAGAATGCAATCCCTTCCTGAGCGGTGGTGACCGGGGCAGCCTGAGGGTGATCATCATTCCGGTCGTTCCCAGCCTTTGCAACGGCTCGTGCACCGTCGAGATTACGGAGTTCGCCCTCTTCTTCCTGGAGGGTTACGGGTCGGACGGCTGCACGGGAAACAGCTGCGAGATCAGGGGCCGCTTCATCGACTCCAACACGAACTACGGCGCACTTGCTGGCACATATGATCCGGACTCTTATGTCCACTTCGTCCGTCTGGTGGAGTAGGGCGAGGAAGGAGAGACGTGGCACCAACGGGTAGACAACGAGAGACTGGGCATATCGCCACCAGGAAGCGGCCGATGGCGGTTCCCCCGGCGTTCTGCCGGCTCCATCGGGAGCAGCGGGGCCAGGTCTTCGCTATCGTCGTCGTCCTCATCGCCGTCTTCGGCGGCATGACCGCCGTCGCCATCGACCTCGGCTCCTTCTCCGCCGACCGCCGCGACCTCCAGAACGCCGCCGACGCCATCGCCCTCGCCGCCTCCCAAGACCTCCCTAACTCCGCCACCGCCCAGGCCGCCGCCACCCAGTGGGCCATCCACAACGACATCGACCCCGCCGACATGACCGTCACCGTCATCCCCCAGAGCCTCCCCTCCGAGCCTAACCCCAAGGTGCGCGTGGCGCTGGAGCGCAGCCACAGCTTCACCTTCGCCCGCCTCATCGGCATCACCTCCGCCGCTGTCGGGGCCAGCGCCACCGCCATCAAGACCTCGCCCGGAGGGAGCGAGGGGCTGGTGCCATGGAGCGTGCTGGAGGCAGCCAAGGACGCGGCGACTCCGGGGCTCTCCGTGGTCCTCAAGTACGATGCGCAGAACCCCCAGAACGGCAACTTCGGCGCCATCCGGATTGACGGCAACGGCTCTAACGTGTACCGCGAGACCATCGAGTACGGCAGCGACAGCGGCCTCTGCGCCGTGATCGCCCCCGACTGCTCCGACCCGGACCAGGTGCAAACGGAGCCCGGCAACATGACCGGTCCCACCAGGCAGGGGACGGACTACCGGATCGGCAATACGGACCCCGCCTGCGACACCTGGGGAGAGGTGGTGGTGGTGAACGCCAACGGGCTGCACGGCCTCAGGTCAGAATGCAATCCCTTTGTGCCGGGCGGCAACAGCAACAGCCTCCGGGTCATCATCGTGCCTGTGATCCCAGGCCTGTGCAGCGGCGCCTGCTACGTCACCGTCACCGAGTTCGCCCTGTTCTACCTGGAAGGTTACGGGGACGGCGGATGCACGGGAAACGACTGCGAGATCCGGGGCCGCTTCATCGACTCCAACACCAACTACGGTGCCGTGATGGGCACGTTCGACCCTGATACCTACGCCCACTTCGTCCGCCTGGTGGAATAACCGCGAGACCGCCATTTTGTCCAGAGAAGACTGCGGGCGGCGCCATCTCCCACGCGCCGCCCGCAGCCTCTTCTACCCCCCGCCTTAGGCGGGGGGCCGGCCCCCGAATCAGTCGGGGGCCTGAGTTCCCGGTGGCACCGGGATTTCGGGCTTGCCCTGAGGGCGAAGCCCGAAGGGTGCGGCTAGACAGGCCACCTCCTTTCCCTTGAGATTGCCACCGCCTTCCCTAGCGCGTCGCTACGGTGCGCCGCAGGAAGGCGGGTAGCTCCGTGTCCGCCGGGTTGGGCAGGGACTCCACGGAGAGCCGCTGCACGGTCTCCCCTTCTATCGCCATCGCCCGCGGCCCCACGGGGAAGCCGGTGGCGATAACGGTAACTTTCACTTCGTCCCCCAGCGTGGGATCGATGGCGGTGCCGAAGATGATCTCGGCGTCCGGCGCCACCACCTCGGAGACGACCTGAGCGGCGGCGTTCAGCTCGTGCAGCCCCAGGTTGCGGGCGCCGGTGACGTTGAACAGCACGCCCCTGGCCCCCTCGATGCTCACGTCCAGCAGCGGGCTGGTGATGGCCGCCCTGGCCGCCGCGGCGGCCCTCCCCTCGCCGCTGGCCCGGCCGATGGCGAGCAGGGCGGGGCCGGCGTCCTGCATCACCCGGCGCACGTCGGCGAAGTCCAGGTTGATCTCGCCGGGCAAGGTGATCAGCTCGGAGATGCCCTGGATCCCCTGGCGGAGGACATCGTCCGCCGTCCGGAAGGCCTCCTCCACGGTCACCTCCGGCCCGCAGATGTCCAGGAGGCGGTCATTGGGGATGAGGATGAGGGTATCGACCTGGTCGCGGAGCTGGGCCACGCCCTCCTCGGCCTGGCGGCGGCGCTTGGCCCCCTCGAAGGTGAAGGGCTTGGTGACGATGGCCACGGTCAGGGCGCCCACCTCGCGGGCGACCTGCGCCACCACGGGCGAGGCGCCGGTGCCGGTGCCGCCGCCCATGCCGGCGGTAATGAACACCATCTCCGCGCCGCGCACCGCGTCCTGCAGCTCGTCACGGCTCTCCTCGGCGGCGCGCAGGCCCTTCTCCGGGTCACCCCCAACGCCGAGCCCTTTCGTCACCTTGTCGCCGATGCGGATGCGCAGCGCGGCCTCGCAGCGGGCCAGCGCCTGGGCGTCCGTGTTGATGCCCACGAACTGGACACCGGCCACCTCTTCGTCGATCATGCGGTTCACGGCGTTGCAGCCGCCCCCTCCCACGCCCACCACCTTGATGGGGGGCAGTCCGTTGATGCCTGCGCTCATGGCTCGTTCCCTCCTCC
>MGOB01000064.1:35259-39726 GCA_001796995.1 Chloroflexi bacterium RBG_16_68_14
GTGAGGTCCCCTTCGTCAGTTGGCTGCCACGTCGTTGACACGTCACCCCCTTACTCCGGCAGCAGCACCCGCACCCAGCGCGACAGTCGTTGCCAGAGGTCGCCTGGCACCAGGAACGAGCGCTGCGGCGCGCGCCACATACCGGACTGAAACTCGCGTATGACCCACTGGAGCACGCCCACGCTGGCCGCGTAGCCAGGATCGCAGAGGACATCGACCAGGCCCTGGAGGTTGCGGGGCGCCCCTACGCGGGCGGGCAGGCCGGTGACCTGCTCCGCCAGGGCGGCGACGCCGGTCAGGTTGGCGGTGCCGCCGGTCAGCACCAGCCCCGCCGAGAGGATGTCGTCGTGGACGGCGCGCCGCACCTCCCGCATCACCATCTCGCAGATCTCCTCCACCCTGGCCTGCACGATCTCGGCGATGCGCCGTCGCTGGACGGACTTGCGCCCCTCGGCGCCGAAGGCGTCCAGCTCCACCGTCTCCTCGGGATCGATAGCGCTGGGGAGGGCGTGGCCGAAGAGCGCCTTGGCGTCCTCCGCCGCCTGGTAGGGGCAGCGCAGCCCGATGACCAGGTCGCGCGTGATGTGGTTCCCCCCCACCGGCAGGACGGCCGTGTGGCAGATGCTCCCCTCCACGAAGAGGGCGACATCCGTGGTGCCGCCGCCGATATCGGCCAGCACCACGCCCTGACGCTTCTCCTCCAGCTCCAGGACCGCCTCGGCGCTGGCCAGCGCCGACACGATGAGGCTCTCCACCTGTACCCCGGCGCTCTCCACGCACTTGGTCGCGTTCTGGAGGACAGTGCTCAGGCCGGTGATGATGTGCGTCTCCACATCCAGCCGCTGGCCGTACATGCCGACGGGATCGGTCACGTGGTCCTGCCCATCGACGACGTAGTAGCGGGGCACGGCGTGGATGATCTCCCGGTTAGTGGGGATGCTGACAACGCGGGCCGCGTCCAGCACCCGCGCGACGTCGTCCTGGCTGATGGGCCGTTCCCGGTCCGGGATGGCCACGATGCCCCGGTTGTTGAGGCAGGAGAGGTGGGGCCCGGCCACCCCCACGTGAGCCGAGAGGATGCGCGTGCCGCTGGCGCGCTCCGCCTGCTCCACGGAGGTGCGGATGGATTCCGAGGCGTCGCGCAGGTTCTCCACCATCCCCCGGCTGAGGCCGTTGGCGGCGGCGATGCCCACGCCCAGGATGCGCAGCGGCTGGTCGGGCAGCACCTCGCCGACAACGGTGCAGACCTTGGTGGTCCCGACGTCGATGGAAGCCAAGACACCGCCCTTCATGGCCGGGCCTCCTTTCTCGCCTGCCCGGCGTGCGCGAGAGGCACGCGGTTGGGATGCAGCAGGCTCGCTCTCATCTCATCGCTGCTCACTGGATAGCCACCCGGTCGCCGAACCGCAGGTCCACCCTGCTCAGCGTGCGACCCTCCTGCTGCGCCTGCTGGAGCACGGCGAAGAGGGCGGCCACCTTGAACTCGTAGCCCTGCGTGTCCCCGAAAACGACGCGCAGGTCGCCGGCCAGCACCGCCGTCAGCCCGCTGGCCTGGGAGAACTGCAGCCCCACTACCGGCCGGCCCAGCGTCCGCTCCGCCTCCGCCACCAGCCGCCCGGCGGCGGCGACGGCCCCCGGAGCCACGCGAGCGCCCGGCGCCAGCGTCGCCGCGGGCGCGTCGGTCTGGACGATGACTTGCGCACGCTCCGGCGCCGGCAGGTCCAGCACCACGCCCTCCTCGTCGATGACGAAGCGTTGCTCGCCTACCTGCCAGACGCCCCAGGGCACCCGCTCGACAACGGTGATGCGAGCGCCGTTGGGCCAGTCGCGGCTGACCCGCGCCTCCTTCACCAGGGGCAGCGCCAGCAGGCTCTCGCGGGCGGCCTCGAAGTCGGGGCGGATAAGGCTCTGGCCCTCCAGGCCGGCGATGCCGCGGATCTGGTCGACCGTGAGCACGCGGTTCCCCTCCACCGCGACGTCCTGGACCGCGAGCAGCGGCGAGCGGTAGAGGGACCAGCCCCCCAGCGCCACCGCCGCCACCACGAGCGCCAGCAGCGCCGCCCGACGCCAGCCAGCCGCCAGCCGCGGCGCACCAAGGTGGGGCAGGCGCCAGCGCAGCCGGCCAGCCACGCGCCGGGGCGCTCGGCTGCCCGCCACCGGCTGCCAGCGAGGGCCCGGTCGCGTTACCGTTCGCCTAGCCACGGACTCGCTCCTTGTGCCGCTCCAGCGCCAGCTCCACCAGCCGGCCGATGAGGTCGCCGTAGCTGAGGCCGGCGTGCTGCCAGAGCAGCGGGTACATGCTGCCTGGGGTGAAGCCCGGCACCGTGTTGATCTCGTCGATGTAGACCTGGCCATCCTGCGCGAGGAAGAAGTCCATCCGGCCCATGCCGGCGCAGTCGATGGCCCGGTAGCCGCGCACGGCCAGCTCCTGGATGCGCTGCGCCGTCTCCTGCGGCAGCTCCGCCGGGACGATGAGCTGGGTGCCCGGGTCCAGGTACTTCGCCTCGTAGTCGTAGAACTCGCGGGTGTAGCGGATCTCGCCCAGAGGCGAGGCCTTGGGATCGTCGTTGCCCAGGACGGCGCACTCCACCTCGCGCGCCTCCACCGCCCGCTCCACCAGCAGCTTGCGGTCGTAGCGGAAGGCGAGGCAGACGGCGGGGCCCAGGTCCTCCCGCGAGCGCACCTTGCTGATGCCGACGCTGCTGCCGCCGTTGGCCGGCTTCACGAAGGCCGGGTAGCCGATGGACGCCTCTACCGCGTCGCCGATCTCTCGTGCCCCAGCCTTGTACTCCGACAGCCGGACGACCAGGTGGTCCACCACGTCCAGCCCGGCCTGGCGGAAGATGCGCTTCATGAGGGCCTTGTCCATGCCGATGGCGCTGGCGGCCACGCCGGCACCCACGTAGGGCACGCCGGCCAGCGCCAGCAGCCCCTGGAGCGTCCCGTCCTCGCCGAAGGGGCCGTGGATGAGGGGGAAGGCGACGTCGATCTCCCGCAGGGAGGCCAGCGCCTCCGGCCGCGAGAGCAAGCCTTTCGCTCCGCTCAGGGCAGGCTCCCCCGCTCCGGGCAGCTCCAGCGTCTTGTGGAACGCCGCGTCCTCGCGCTCTAGCTGGCGCTCCGTCTCCTCCGGCGTCAGCCAGGCGCCCGTCCTGGTCACGCCGATGGGCATCACCTGGAAGCGGTCACGGGCGGCGGCCATGACGTACTGGGCCGAGACGACGGAGACCTCGTGCTCGCCGGACTGGCCGCCGAAGATGACCCCGACCCGTCGGGGCAGCCGCTCAGCCATCGAAGCCCTCCCCCACCAGGGCCACCTCCAGCTCCGGTTCGAGGCCGAACCGCTCGCGTACCCGCTGGCGGGCCAGGTCGATGAGCGCCTTGACGTCGGCGGCGCGGGCGCGGCCCACGTTGAGGAAGAAGTTGCAGTGCTTCTCCGAGATCTGGGCATCGCCGATGCGCTGGCCGCGCAGCCCCACCTGGTCGATGAGGCGCCAGGCCGGGTGCTCCGGCGTGTTCTTGAAGATGGAGCCGGCGTTGCGGCCCCGGGGCTGCGCCGTCAACCGGCGCACGTCCAGCTCCTGCACGCGCTGCATGAGCGCCTGCGAGTCGCCCGGCCAGAGGGTGAACTCGGCCGAGAGGACGACCCGGTCGCGGAACTGGCCGCGGGTGAAGGCGCTGCCCCGGTAGACCAGCTCCAGCTCCCCGGCGGGCAGCTCCTTCGTGGCACCCGTGCCGTTGACGATGGCCACGGAGCGCAGCACGTCGGCCAGGCAGCCGCCGTAGGCGCCCGCGTTGTAGACCACGGCGCCGCCCAGCGTGCCGGGGATGCCGCTCGCCCACTCCAGCCCAGCGAAGCCCTGGCGGGCCAGGGAGCGCGCCACCCCGGCGAAGCTGGCGCCCGACTCCGCCCGAAAGCGGAAGCCGCCGCCCTCCAGCTCGGGGCCGCTCAGCGCCCGCGCCCGGTTCTCGATGGCCACGCCGCGGATGCCGCCGTCGCCCACCAGGATGTTGCTGCCCGAGCCGAGGACGAAGATGGGCGCGTCGTGCTCGCGGCAGGCGAGGACGACGCGGGCGAGCTCCTCGGCGTCGCGGGCGACGACGTAGACGTCGGCCGGCCCGCCGATGCCGAAGGTGGTGTGGCGGGAGAGCGGCTCGTCCAGGCGGACCGGGCCGATCCTCTCGAGCACGGATACGAGCTTCTGCCGCCTGGAACCTGAGAACCCTTGAACCTTGGAACCAGCCTCCGACAGGCCCTGGTTCACAGGTTCTAAGGTTCCCTGGTTCTCCCTGTTCCTCAGTCCGCCCAGCACGATAGGCCCGACGGCGTCCACGTCGCCGGCGCCGATGGTGAAGAAGACATCGCCGGGGCGCAGCAGGTCGAGCGCCGCCTGCGCCGCCTCCTGGAAGTCGGCCACGTAGCGGGCGGAGGGCGCCTCGATGGCCTGCGCCAGCTCCCGGGCGTCCATG
>MGOB01000064.1:39741-39810 GCA_001796995.1 Chloroflexi bacterium RBG_16_68_14
TCGCGGGCGGCGTAGGTCGCCAGCACCAGGAGCGCGTCCAGCCGGCGGAAGCAGGTGCGCAATCCATTG
>MGOB01000065.1:0-1140 GCA_001796995.1 Chloroflexi bacterium RBG_16_68_14
CAGCTCGATGTCGCCCGTGACGTTCTCCTGGCAGGCGACCAGCCGGGGAAAGACGGCGGCCATCAGGTCGTCGGAGCGCATCCGCTGGAGCAGCGGCGGCGTCCGCTTGCCGCCCCGCTGACGGAGGACGGCCAGCGAGCGGGTGGCGTTCCAGCGCCAGCGCGTCGCGAACACGGGCACCGCCAGGAGGGCCTGGGTGAGCGTGTGCTCGACGGTGGACAACCGGACGAGGGAGAACATGTCCTCCAGCGGGAAGCTGTGCTGCGAACCCAGCGAGAGGAGGACGGCGTCGTCGTTGGCCGCCGCCTGGAGCTCGAAGTCGAAGGTGCGGCAGAAGTTCTTGCGCAGCGCCAGCCCCAAGCCGCGGTTGATCCGCCCTCCGAAGGGCGCGTGGACGATGAGCTGCATGCCGCCGCCGTCGTCGAAGAAGCGCTCGAAGACGATGTCGTCCCGCGTCGGCACGACGCCGATCGACTCCTTCTGGGCGCGCACGTAGCGCACGAGCTGCTCCGCCGCCTCCGCCGGCAGGCCCAGCTCTCCAGTGAGCCAATCGATGGCATCGCCGCCCGGCTCCAGCCGCTCCGCCACCTCCCGCCGGAGCGCGGAGACCTCGTCCGAGAGCTCCGCCGTCCGTGAGGGCGCCTCGCCCAGCCAGAAGGGGATGGTGGGCGGCAGGCCGTGGGCGTCCTCCACCCGCACCACGCCCGGCTCGATCTTGCGGATGCGCCAGGAGGTGCTGCCCAGCAGGACGATGTCGCCCGCCATGCTCTCGGTGGCGAAGTCCTCGTCCAGCGTGCCGACGAAGGTGCCGGCCGGCTCGGCCAGCACGCGGAAGTCGGCCACCTCCGGTATCGCGCCGCCGCACTCGATGGCCGTCATGCGGGCGCCGCGCCTGCCGCGCAGCACCCGGTTGATGCGGTCGCGGTGCAGATAGGCGGCCGCGCGGCCGGTGCCAGTGGGGATCCCCTCGCTCACCAACTCCACTACGTCGTCGAAGTCGCGGCGGTCGAGCTGGGCGAACGGCCAGGCCCTGCGCACCAGATCGAAGAGGTCGTCCTCGCGCCAGGGCTCGCAGGCGCACTCGGCCACCATCTGCTGGGCGAGGATATCGACGGGCGCCACCGGCGGGTGGACGCAATC
>MGOB01000065.1:1154-1505 GCA_001796995.1 Chloroflexi bacterium RBG_16_68_14
CGTACGGCGCGCACCAGGGCGGCGCACTCCACCAGCTCGTCGCGGGTGGTCGGGAAGAGGCGGCCCTTGGGCGTCAGGCCCAGGGCGTGGCCGGAGCGGCCCACGCGCTGGAGGAAGGTGGTGACGCTGCGGGGCGACTCCAACTGGCAGACCAGGTCCACCGCGCCGATGTCGATGCCCAGCTCCAGGGAGGCGGTGGCCACCAGCGCTTTCATCTCCCCCGCCTTCAGCCGCCGCTCCAGGCGATGCCGCCGCTCCTTCGAAAGGCTGCCGTGGTGGGAGGCGACGTGCTCCTCCCTGCCCGTCCCCTGCCCGCCGGGCAGGCGGGGGCAGGCGGGGCCCAGCCGCTCC
>MGOB01000065.1:1528-10893 GCA_001796995.1 Chloroflexi bacterium RBG_16_68_14
TCCGCCAGCCGGCGCGTGGTGACGAAGACCAGGGTGGTGTGGTGCTCGCGGATCAGCTCGGCCAGGCGGTCGTAGATATCCCGCCACTGGTCGTTAGAGCAGACCGCCTCCAGGTCCGTCGGCGGCACCTCGATGGCCAGGTCGAGGTCGCGCTGGTGGCCGGCGTCTACGATGGCGCAGTCCGTCGCGCCGTCGGGCCGCACACGCTCGCTGCCGACCAGGAAGCGCGCCGCCTCCTCGACGGGCCGCACGGTGGCGGAGAGGCCGATGCGGGCCGGCCGTTCTTCACACACGTGGTCCAGCCGCGCCAGCGACAGCGCCAGGTGGCTCCCCCGCTTGTCGCGGATCAGGGCGTGGATCTCGTCCACGATGACCGTCTTCGTCCGCCGCAGCACCTCGCGGCTCCGCTCCGCGGTGAGCATCAGGTAGAGCGACTCGGGCGTGGTGATCAGGATGTGGGGCGGCCGCCGGACGATCTCCTGCCGCTCCTTGGAGGTGGTGTCGCCGGTGCGCACCATCGTCCGGATGTCGGGGCTGGGGAAGCCCAGCTCCAGCGCCAGCCGCGAGATCTCCGCCAGCGGCTCCTCCAGGTTGCGCTGGATGTCGTTGCTCAGCGCCTTCAGGGGCGAGACATAGACCACCTCGATGGCGTCCTCCAGTCCGCCTGCGGCGGACTCCGCCCGGCGCAGGAGGCGGTCGATGGCGACCAGGAAGGCGGCCAGCGTCTTGCCGGAGCCGGTCGGCGCGGCGACGAGGGTGTCGCGCCCGGCCAGGATCTCGGGCCAGCCGCGCGCCTGCGCCTCCGTCGGCGAAGCGAACCGGCCCTGGAACCAGGCGCGCACGGCGGGATGGAAGGAATCGAGGACGGTCATGGGGAACAGATCCGTAGCTGCAGGGCTTCAGCCCTGCCTGTAGCTATCGAACGTCTGTGCTGTGTCACTGTACGGCAGCGCCGGAAGGCTGTCAAGGGCTCCCCTCACCTCGACCCTCTGCCCTGGATCACCACCTCGTAGGGACAGGGCTTTAGCCCTGTCCAGCCCTTACCAGCAGCCCGGCGAAAGGGCCGGACAAACCTGAAGGTTTGTCCCTGCGAGGTCTCTGCCGCCACGAAGGCATCCGTTAACCTGCCCGCCGGCAGGCGGGTCCGTTCCGTATCCGTTGACAGTCCGCCCGCCACGAGCGGGAGGCGGAGCGTAGCGGCGACCTTTAGGCCTGCCCTGAGCCCGGCGAAGGGTCGCCACGGCCCGTCTCCCCCACCGGCGCAAGACCCCAAGGCGGCGGGGCTGTATAGTAGGTGCGCCACAGATCATGCGACCGGTCGCTGGCCGGCATCGAGAGGGAGGAGGGCCATGGAGATACAGGGGAAGGTGGCGCTGGTCACGGGCGCCGGCTCCGGCATCGGCCGGGCGACGGCGCTGCGGCTGGCGCGCGAGGGCGCCTCGGTCGTCGTCGCCGACATCGACGAGGCCGGCGGCCGCGAGACGATGCGCGAGATCGAGAAGGCCGGCGGCCGCGCCGCCTTCGTCCGCGCCGATGTCACTGAGGAGAAGGACGTGCAGGCCATGATCGCCTTCGCCCAGGAGACCTTCGGCGGGCTGGACATCCTCCACAACAACGCCGGCATCCTCACCGACCAGCCCCGCTTCCCCGACGCCGAGCCGGAGCGCTGGTCGCGGGTGCTGGAGATAAACCTGCGCGGCGTCATCCTGGGCACCCAATACGGCATCCAGTCGATGCGCCAGCATGGCGGCGGCGTCATCGTCCAGACCGCCTCGCTGGCCGGGATCATCGGCTTCGCCACCGACCCCGTCTACGCCGCCACCAAGGGCGGCGTGGTGCTCTTCACCGCCTCGCTGGCGCCCCTCAAGGACGCGGCGAACATCCGGGTGAACTGCGTCTGCCCCGGCATCGTCGATACGCCCATGCTCCACCGTGGCCAGGAGGCCGGCCTGGAGGAGGAGCCGCGGCTAGCGGCAATGCTGCGCGACCTCCCCCTCATCCCGCCGGAGGAGGTGGCCGACGCCGTGGTGGAGCTCATCCGCGACGACTCGCTCGCCGGCCGCGCCATGCTCATCCCCAACGGCCTGCCGCGCTCGCTGGCGCCCCAGCCCCCGGTGCCGCTGCCCGGCAGATAACCATGGCCTATGAGGTCATCCTCTTCGACTTCGGAGAGACGCTAGCCCGCACCGGCTTCGAGGTCTGGGGCGAGGCATCCCTGTCCTCCCTCCGCCGGTTCGGCTTCCGCGGCTCGCTGGACAACGTCGCCCGGGCGTGGAGCAAGGCTTGGGAAGACATCGATACGCCGGAAGGGGTAGCGCACGTCGAGCACAGCACCGACGCCGAGGCCTACGACCGCTGGCGCGGCGAGATCGAGCGTAGAGCCCTCGCGCACCTGGGCTTCCAGGACCCCTCGCCCGAACTCATAGCAGCCACCCTCGAGATACAGGACCGCCACCAGTATGTCCTCTTCGATGACACGCTACCCGCCCTAGCCGCGCTACGCCAGCGCGGCTACCGTCTCGGTGTGCTTTCCAACTTCACCTGGCGCCTGCCTGAGATCGTGCGGGAGCTCGGCCTGGCCCCGTATGTCGAGCACGTCGTCGTCTCCGCTCGCGCTGGCTACCGGAAGCCGCACCCGGAGATCTTCCGCCGCGCCCTGGAGGCGTTCCGCGTGGAGCCGAGCGAAGCACTCGTCGTCGGCGACAGTCTGCTTGCGGATGTCGAGGGCGCGCGCCGTGCGGGCATTGCGGCCGTCTTGCTGGACCGCTCGGGCGCCCACGACGGCCATAAGCCGAGGATCCGGAGCCTGGCCGAGCTGCTGGACTTGGTCTAGCCCGACCATCGAACGCCCGTTGCCAGCGCACTCCCGCTTGCGCTAGACTCGCACCGTCCGGTTCGTCTCCAGAGAAAGGTAGGACCACCATGGCCGATGACGTCCTCTTCGAAAAGCGGGCCGACGGCGTCGCCCTCATCACGCTCAACCGGCCCGATAGCCTGAACGCCATGGGCGGCCAGCTCATGCCCATGCTCGCCCGCTACCTCGACCAGTCCCTCCGCGACCGCGAGGTGCGCGCCGTCGTCCTCACCGGCGCCGGCCGCGCCTTCTGCGCCGGCGGCGACGTGAAGGCGATGGGCCAGCGCCCCGCCGGCGCCCCCGCTGGCGGCGACCAGACCCGCTCCGTGCCCGGCGCGGGCGAGGAGGGAGTGGTCGGCCTGCGCGAGATGCAGATGCGCACCAGCTACGTCCTCCACACCATGCCCAAGCCGACCATCGCCATGGTCAACGGCTACGCCGTCGGCGCCGGCCTCAGCCTTGCCCTCGCCTGCGACCTGCGCATCGCCTCCGACCAGGCCCGCTTCGGCACCGCCTTCCGCAACGTTGGCCTGAGCGGCGACTTCGGTGGCTCCTACTTCCTCCCCCGACTGGTCGGCTCCGCCAAGGCCCGCGAGCTCTACTTTACCGCTGAGATCATCGATGCCCAGGAGGCGTTCCGCCTCGGCATCGCCAACCGCGTGGTGCCCCACGACCAGCTCGAGGAGGAGACGCTCGCCTTCGCCGCCAAGCTGGCCGCCGGGCCTACCGGCGCCTACGCCCGCATGAAGGAGAACCTCAACCTGGCCTGGCACGTCGACCTGAAGACGATGCTCGACCACGAGGCGCTCAACATGCGCCTGGCCGGCCTGAGCAGCGACTCCCGGGAGGCGGTGCGCGCCTTCATCGAGAAGCGCGAGCCCAAGTTCGCCGGCAACTAGGCCAGCGACGCAGCGTAGCAGCGTAGGGACAGACCTTCAGGTCTGTCCGGCCCTCTCGACGGGCCGAGGAAGAACAGGAGGCACCACGATGACTGACGAGATCATCGTCCGGGAAGGCTACTACTACGGGCCCCTGCGCGCCCCGGTCAACCCCGGCCGGGACACCACGGGCAACATCCACAGCGACGATGACGCCCGAGAGCTGGGCTTCCGGGGCGGCCTGGTGGCCGGCTCCATCCACATGGAGATGTTCCCTCCCCTCCTGCTCCGCGCCTTCGGCGAGCGCTGGTTCGAGCGTGGCACCCTCTCGCTCTACTTCCTCGCCCCTACCCTCCACGGCGAGGAGGTGCGCGCCGTCGTCGGCGTGCCGCCGGAGGGAGCGACGGACGTGCAGGTGGAGGCCTGGGCCGAGCGCGCCGACGGCCAGCGCATCGGCGAGGGTACCGCCTCTGTCGGCGACTCGCCAGAGCCCTCGGCGCTCCGGGCGCGAAAGCTCGAACGCTATCCCGCCGAGGAGCTGCGCATCCTGGCCGAGCTGTGCGCGGGCGACGAGTTCCCGGTGGTCGAGACGCAGGTGACACAAGAGGACGTGGACCAGCGCCTCAAGGTCATCACCGAGCCGATGCCCTGGTACAGCGCTCCCTCGCGCTGGGGCGCCACCCTGCCCACCCCGGCGGCCCAAGTGCAGGCCCTCATCCAGCCCGCCTACGCCTACCTCGTGGGCCGGCGCGCCGAGGCCATCGGCCTCTTCGGCGCCATCGAGCTGCGCAACGTGGACGGGCCCTTCCTGGTGGGGAAGACCTATCGGGCCGGGGGCACGCTGCTCCACGTGGGCGACTCGCCCAAGACCGAGTACCTGTGGTTCGACACCTGGGCCGACGACCCTTCGGCTTCGCTCAGGGCAGGCTCCGGCCGCCGCGTGGCGGAGATGCGCATGCAGCTCCGCTTCATGAAGGCCTCCTCGCCGCTGTACCAGGAGGCGGAGGCGACAGCCGAGACCACCTAACCGTCAAGTGGGTCTTTAACCCATCAAACATGACCAGCGAACCGCGGCCAGCACACGTGAGAGTGCCCACCTCGCGAGGTTGATGGCTGCGGCGTCGTCCGTCCTGGCTTCCACGGGCGGTGGCGGAATCGGCCCGCCGACCACGTAGCGGTCGAGCGCCGTCACCAGCCTCTCGAGGCCGAACAGCTCAACGCCACATCTGCCGCTGCCCACAGCACTGTCGGTGTCACCGTCGGCGCTCCGCGTGGCCGTTGGTGTCCGGGTCAGCGTCACCGTCCGCGTCACCGTTGCCGTGCGGGTGAGCGTGGCAGTGCGGGTGACGGTCGGCGTGCGCGTGGCCGTCCGCGTTGGGCTCATCGTCGCGGTGCGCGTGGGCGTGCGGGTGAGCGTCGCCGTCGGCGTGCGGGTCACCGTCCGCGTCAGCGTCGCCGTCCGGGTTAGCGTCACCGTCCGCGTGGCCGTTGGCGTCCGCGTCAGCGTCACCGTCCGCGTCGCCGTCCGCGTCGGGCTCATCGTCGCGGTGCGCGTGGGCGTGCGGGTGAGCGTCGCCGTCGGCGTGCGGGTCACCGTCCGCGTCAGCGTGGCCGTCAGCGTGGCCGTTGAGGTCCGCGTCAGCGTTGCCGTGCGCGTCAGCGTTGCCGTCCGGGTGAGCGTCGGCGTGCGCGTGGCCGTCCGCGTCGGGCTCACCGTCGCGGTGCGCGTGGGCGTGCGGGTGAGCGTCACGGTCGGCGTGCGGGTCACCGTCCGCGTCAGCGTGGCCGTCAGCGTGGCCGTTGAGGTCCGCGTCAGCGTTGCCGTGCGCGTCAGCGTTGCCGTCCGGGTCAGCGTCGACGTCCGCGTCAGCGTCGGCGTGCGCGTGAGCGTCACCGTCCGCGTGGCCGTCCGCGTCGGGCTCACCGTCGCGGTGCGCGTGGGCGTACGGGTGAGCGTGGCAGTCGACGTGCGGGTCACCGTCCGGGTCAGCGTCGACGTCCGCGTCAGCGTTGCCGTCCGGGTCAGCGTCGACGTCCGCGTCAGCGTCGGCGTGCGCGTGAGCGTCACCGTCCGCGTGGCCGTTGGCGTCCGCGTCAGCGTCACCGTCCGCGTCGCCGTCCGCGTCGGGGTGGCGGTGGGCGTGGAGATGGTCAGGAGATCCGTAGCGGTGCTCGACTGGTGGCCAAAGTTGTTGGTGGAGCGCGTGCCGAACGTATGCGTCCCGCCGTCCACAGGTGTCGGTGGAGTGAAGGTATACGCCTCGCTTTCTTCGTCGAAGGCGCCGTCGCCGGGTACCACGCCGTCGCTGGTGAACACACCCCCGTCGAGGTTCCACTCCGCCCCCGCCGCCTTAGAGATGGTTACGGGACTCGGACAGCGGGAAGACCAGGGGTTAGAGTTGCATCCTCCAGGTGGGAACGGGGTGTTGCCGGCCGAAGCCAAATAGGTCGGCGTGGTGTCTGAGGTAGGGTCGGGCGAATACGGGGTGAGCGAGACTGTTGAAGTCCGCACGACATCAACGACGGTCCCGACTGGATTGCGCCATCCAACGGCTGCGCGCGCTGAGGTTGAGACGTCGACTGCTGAATTGACCTGTTCCGCTACCTCCCCCATGATAGACAGATCGCTGGTGCCGCCGTTGTTGCAGGAGGTGTTGGCCACATTGAGATACCCCGAGGTGTGGGTCGGCAAGCACCCGGACGCCGCGTACTCGTCCAGGGCGCCAAAGATGTGACCAGTCTCGTGGGCGGTCACTAGGTTCATCAAGCCGATTCCCCAGCCGTCGTTATCGTAGGTCATCACCATGAAAGGCCCGTTCAGGTAGGCGTAGGCGAAGTAGCCGTTGGAGAAACTTCCATCCCCGTCGTTCAGACTGTCGACCACGAAGATGAGGAACCCCCAGTCCGCGCCGAAGGTGCTCCTTCGGCTGTGCGCGAACGAACGGGCTACTGAGGAGTAGTTGCTGGTGGTGGCAGGGAATCCCATCGCGGTCAACGTGTCGGCGGTCCACCTTCCCTCATCGGACTGGGGACGGGTGATAGGTTCACAGGAAGTCGGCTGGCTGCCCCGATTGTCCATGACAAAGCTCAAAGGGCTGGGGCTGCCAGAGCGCGACGTCCAGAAGGCCAGGCCAGCGCTGATCTCACTCAGGACGGTGGTCTGGCGGGCCGCGCTCCAGTTCTCGGTCTGTACGTCGGCGGGCGCACAGTTGCCAGAGCCGCCGCTCGATTCCACAAAGATGACGCTTGCCACGGCGGTCCCTGCCATGAACTCGCTGGTCTGCGTAGAGGTTGGAGCACCAGGGATTGTCGCTTCCCCCGGCGGCTCGGGGGGAGGGATCAGGGTGTCCGGCCCCTGGGGCTCTGGCGGCGTCCCGGGCGGGCTGCCAGCGGCTATAGGATCTGGAACTCCGCGGAAGACCGTGTTCCAGATATGCGCCGCCTGCTGCGCCTGCCCACCGAACGCAGTGAACGAGGCAGGGTCTACCACACCTCGTTCGATGCGTGCCACCGCCGGGTGTTCGCGGAGGGCGCGTTCAGCCTTAGGACTGAGCGTGGCTACGAAGGCGTTCGGTGGAAACGCCTGAGGGATGAGGCCGCCGTTACCCTGCGCTACGGCCATCGCTTCGTCAAAGCTGTCCGAATCCAGTGTGGACAGTATGACGAGGGCGTCATCTTGGGCTTCTTGCAGAAGGGCCGAGTTGACGGTGACCGCCGCGCGGGAAGCCTCGCTCGCGTCCCTGACCAGAAGGAGAGTAGTCGAGCCTAGCAGGCAGATGCCGAGAACTGGTAGGATTCGTCGCGCTCGCATGCCGCCCCTCCCCCTCTGGTGCAGCCGGTGGTGGCCTCCCCCAAAGACGTGGCAGGCAGGTTGCTCGTCCCCCCGACCTGCAGCCCCGTCGCTCCCAACTACACATTGCGCCCGCCACAGGCCACCAGTAACGCGCCAGGTGGCTACGAGCCTCGCACGGCGGTAAGGGGGCGGGCAAGGGCCAAATGGCCTGTTTTTGGAGCTAGCGTGGCATTGCGACAGGGCTGGGGGCTAGGCGCCGTCTAGGTGTATCTCTTCTGCGAGCAGCACCGGGCGGGGGCCCTGGCCCTCCGCCGGGCGGACGACCCTTCGTCCGCCCCAGGCGGACTCAGGGCAGGCTCCGGCCGGCGCGGGCCGAGATGCGCATGCAGCTCCGCTTCATGAAGGCCTCCTCGCCGCTGTACCAGGAGACGGGCGCGGCGGCCCAGGCGCCCTAGGTCGAGAAGCCCGGGCCTGCATCGCACAGCTCGATGCCCGGGTGGCTGCGCGACTGGAACGCGACCAAGGCCTAACCTAACGCGCGAGCTTCTCCACGAACCGCCGGAACGCCGCGTTCGCCTTCCCCTTGAGCACCCCGCCGTGCCCGAAGCAGGCCGTCTCGAACTCCAGCTCGCCCAGCTTGCGGATGGAGTCTTTGGCCTGGGCCATGTCCAACGTGGACATCCCGAGGGGGGGCCGCAGGCCCAAGATGTTGGTCGCTGCGTCCCCCACGAACAGCACCCCGCCGTGGCGGGGCATCAGCACCGCGATGTGCCCCGACGTGTGCCCCGGCGTGTGCACCACCTTCAGCCCCCCGCCGATGGGCAGCTCCTCCCCGTCGGCCACCTCGTGGTCCACCGGCGCCGGCGCTAGCCTGCCGTAGATGGAAAGACGACCGACGAGGGGCCAAAGCATTTTCAACATGATGCTCTTGGGGTTGGACCGGGGCAACGGCACCGTACCCCGCACGATGGGCGCCTCCAGCGGATGGGCCCAGACATCGGCCCCGCTCGCCTCCACCAGAGCTGCCAGATTCCCCGCGTGGTCCGTGTGGTGATGGGTGAGGACGATGTGCTTCAGCTCTCCCGGGGAGTGCTTTATCTCGCTCAACGCCCGCAGGAACGTCCCCTCGCGGTTGGCCAGCCCCGAATCGACCAGTGTGATCGCTTCGTCCTCAGCCAGCAGGAACGCGTTCACGTAGAGAATCCGCACTCCGTAGATGAAGGGGAAGATCTCCTCCAAAGCCATCGGTTACCTCCTGAGCTTCTCGGCGTTCCGAAGCGCGCCCCTGGCCGGGGAAGCGGCCGCCGCAGCGTCACCTCCGCCGGGCCGTCGATCAGTCGGGCCAGGACGCCGCAGGCATAGCCGCCGTTGGCCGAGTCCGGCGGGCCGCGGAACCGCCCATCGATGACGACCTGCTTCTTGCCCCCTGAGCCTTGCCCCATGACCCTCGTTCCCCGTTCCTTGTTCCTTGTTCCTCGCTACGGTATCGCCCCCTGCTCCTTGAGGGCGCTGATCCGCTCCCAGTCGTAGCCCAGCTCCAGCAGCACCTCCTCGGTGTGCTGGCCCAGCTCCGGCGCCAGGCCGCGCGGCGCGGCCGCCGTCGCCGAGAAGTCGGCCGGCGTGGCGACGAAGGTCACCGGGCCGTCCGGGCCTGCCACCTCCGGGAACAGCCCCGCCTCGTGGGCCACCGGGTCGGCCACCACGTCGTTGACCGTGTTCACCGGCGACCACCAGACGTTCTCGCGGTCCAGGATCTCGCCCCACTCCTCCAGGCTCTTCGTCGCGAAGACCTGGTCCAGCTCCGCCACCAGCTCCGGGGCGTGCTCGCGGCGGATGTTGA
>MGOB01000065.1:10935-11036 GCA_001796995.1 Chloroflexi bacterium RBG_16_68_14
CCAGCTCCGGGGCGTGCTCGCGGCGGATGTTGATGTCGGCGAAGCGCTCGTCCCGCAGCAGGTCCTCCCGGCCGATGGCGCGGCAGAGGTCGGGCCAGTGG
>MGOB01000065.1:11083-15190 GCA_001796995.1 Chloroflexi bacterium RBG_16_68_14
CTGGAAGCAGTTGATGATGGGGTTGATGGCGTGCTCCCGGTCGTACGGCTCGATGGGCATCCTGAGGCGGAGGGCGAGCATGATGTCCCAGGCCATCATGTAGCTCCCGGTGCGCAGCAGCGAGACGGCGACACGCTGCCCTTTGCCCGTGCGCTCGCGGGCGAGGAGCGCGGCGCAGACGGCCCCCGCCGCGCCCAGGCCGGTCATGTGGTCGCCCATGCCGCCCCGCTGCTGGGGCAGGGGCGCGCCCCGGGGCGCCAGCGACGCCGCCACGCCCGCCCGCGACCAGAAGGCGCCGATATCGTAGGCGGCGCGGTCGCGGTTGGCGCCGTCGGGCCCGTAGCCGGTGATCTGGGCGTAGACCAGGCGCGGGTTGGCCTGGGAGAGCGTCTCGTAGTCCAGGCCGAAGTCGTCCAGCGCCCGCGGCCGCACGTTGGTGACGAAGACGTCGGCGCCGTCGATGAGCTGGCGGGCGATTGCGCGACCGTCCTCGTGATCGAGGTTGAGGGCGACGCTGCGCTTGCCCCGGTTGTCCACCTCGAACGGAGGTGGGGGCATCGGGATGGCGGAGCCCAGCGTCGCGGCAAAGAGGCCGCGGAAGGGGGCGCCGTTGGGCGGCTCGATCTTAATCACGTCGGCGCCCCAGTCGCAGAGGACGGCGGCGCAGGCCGGCCCGGCCACCCAGAACCCCAGCTCGACGACGCGGATCCCCTCCAGCGGCCCGGACATAGGCATACCTCCGGATCGAGAATGTAGTGTGTGGGATTATACAGCAGGCAGGCGGGGTACGCGCGAGCCGGAGAATATCAGGCCGATAGACGGCGAGGCTCTGGGCCATGCTATACTAACCCCATTCGAAGTCTCTCCGAGGAGGTGCGCCAATGCCAGCAACAATCCAATTCGTGCACCCCGAGGTTCGCACCACGTAGCCAGGTCCGCGGCTCCGCATGTGCGACCTCGGGTGCGCTCCTTCCCGAGGTCGTTTTCGTTTCGCCCCGCGCCGAGCGGGCCTGCCCACCGGAGGCGGGGGCCATTCCCAAAGGAGTGTTCCTTGGATACTGGCTACAACTACGACGAAAAGGTTGCCGTCCGCTACGACGCGGCCGTCCCCATCCAGCCCGGCGAGGTCGAGTTCTACCTGGAGTTGGCTCAGGAGGCGCAAGCTCAGGGCCTACGGGTACTGGAACCTACCTGCGGCACCGGGCGCATCACCATCCCGCTGGCTCAGGCGGGCATTCGCATAGTCGGGCTGGACAACTCGCCCGCCATGCTGGCGCGCGCCCGCGAGAAGAGCGCCGACCTCAACAACGTCGAGTGGGTCGAGGGCGACATGCGCTCCTTCGACCTGGGCGAGGAGTTCGGGCTGATCACCATCCCGGCTGGGACGTTCCAGCTCCTGCTCGAGACGGACGACCAGCTCGCCTGCCTGCGCTGCATCCACCAGCACCTGGCGCCCGGCGGCCGCTTCGCCTTCGTGGTGGGGAACCCGAACATCGTCGCCATGGCGGAGTGGCTGACCACGAAGCAAGGCACCCTGCAGCGCAACCCGGCGCGGGACTACACACATCCCGAGACGGGCCTGCACGTGCGGAGCTGGGGCTCGAACGAGTACCACCCGTCGGTGCAGCGCCAGGTCGGACACGGACTGATCGAGGAGCTGGACGACGACGGAACGGTCGTACGTCGCAGCTACGGCCAGCCGATGGAGCTGCGCTACTTCCACCGCTACGAGATCGAGCACATGCTCGCCCGCTGCGGGTTCGAGGTGGAGGCGCTCTACGGTGACCTGCTTAAGAACGAGTACCGCGGCACCAGCCCGGACATGATCTGGGTCGCGCGCAGGCCTGCGTAAGGCGCCCTCCATCCCCCTGACCCTGCCGGCAGGCAGGGTCAGGGGGTGAGGGCCTGCTATAATGCCCTCCAGTCATGACCTCCGTCCTCGTCCCCACCGAGTGGGTAGCTGAGCGCCTGGGCGCCCGCGGCGTCCGTCGCTGGAACGACGCCAATGTCCTCTGCCTCAGCCTGCGCACCACCTCCGAGGTCATCGCCAAGGAGATCCTGGGCGCCTGGTTCGAGGCGCAGCCGGACCCCTCCGAGGTGGAGAACATCGAGAAGGTGCGCGAGCTGGACCGGCGGCGGACGGAGGGGTAGGCGCTGGAAAGCGGGAGTCCTATGCGTCGGCAGCGAATGCGGCCGCTGGGACGCCTACGTCTTCCTCCATCGCGACTTGGCTCCGGAGCCTCCGGTAAGCAGGCCAGGAAAAGAAGGCGTTGGACAGGTAGTGGCCAGCGGCCGTCCAGTAGATGTTCCCAGTGAAGGCCCGCGCATAGCCAGCCAGGAGCGCCCCCGGGAGGATAGCGGCCAGCATATCCTTGACCGGACGGTTCAGGTGATAGAAGGCCCAGGCCGTCCCGTTCACCAGCGGTCGCCATCTACCCAGCCAGGCCATCCTCGACCAGAGCAGGCCCCGAAGATAGCACTCCTCGGCGACGATGTTGAGGGGAAGGTGACCAAATAGGAAACGGGCGAGGCTGCCATCAAGTGACCGCTCGACCACGATGGGCGTCCAGTTCAGGAAGCGGCCCCTTGGGTGCTTACTGGCACGTTCCACGAACGCCATGAACCCGGACGTGACTACCGTCAGCGTAAGCGCCGAAACCGTCAAGAACGTGGCCCAGGATAGAGGATGGTGGCGATCCTGGCGGGGCGGCCAGACGCCTATCTCCTCTGGAAGCCTGCGCAGCCCTTCGCGGGGCCCGCGGTCGATGACAACGTTGGTTACCAGGAGCGCGAGGTCCAGCCACAGGAACGCTTTGATGTAGCCGCGCCCCCGGCCTCCCAGGGGCCTCGCGAGCAGGGGCGGCAGCAGGTAGCAGAGGAGCAACCGACCCCAACCGTAGTTGAGGGTAGAGTCTGGCGAGGCCGGCGCGACGACGCTATCGATCCCAGAAGCCACGGCCAAAGTCTAGCCTGGGCGGGCAGTCCTGGTCTATGCCTGCCGCGCTCCGCAGCCACTGCCCATCACCCCTCCCCATGCGGCCTCTAGTCTACCCACGGCCGGTTGACACCGGGCGGCATCTGCGCTGCAATGAGATCGATGGTCGCGCAACAGGCCTCGCATCTGGACATCGAGCGGTCTCGCATCGGCAGGCTGGCGCTGGAGGAGTTCGAGGTGCCCTACGTGCACCTGGCGGACGCTCCCGTCGTCCAGAGCCGCCTGCGCGTCGACGGGACGGAGTACACCTACGACCGCAGCTATCCGGTCAAGGGCCACTCGGCGGTGATGCCCGGCGCCATCCGGGGTCTGCTGGCGGAGGGCCGACGGGTGCTGGTCGCAGAGCGGGGCGAACGCCACTTCGTCTACCTGGCCTGACCTTGGAACGGCCGCGCCGGTCACGTCCTCGCAAGCAGAACCCGCCCCACGTGAAGCTCTTCCGCGCTAGCTGCGGCGCCTGCGGCCGCGTCTACGAGGGCAACTTCCCCATGTGGGTGCGCATCGGCTCCTTCCCCTGCATCTGCGGCGCCCGGGTGCCCGCGCCCCTGGTGCTGGATGACGACGGCGGGCGCTGGGAATTGGACTGAGCCGCCCTCACCTTCTCTTGCCCAAGGGTGCTACAATGGGGGCGTCCGCACTTGGGGGGAGGCAAGGAGGCGACCATATGGCTACCTACATCCTACTCAGCACCCTCACCGACGAGGGCCGGAAGACCATCAAGGGCCGCCCGGAGCGCATCCAGGAGGTGAACCGGGAGATCGAGTCGATGGGCGCGAAGGTGGTGGACCAGTACGCTGTCCTCGGCCAGTACGACTTCGTCTCGGTGGTGGAAGCGGTGGACAACGAGACCATCGCCCGCATCTCCGTCGAGTTGGGGGCGCGAGGTACCGTCCAGATCGTGACGCTGCCCGCCATCCCGGTGCCCACCTTCATCGAACGGCTCAAGGGGTAGGCAGCCGGCCCGCCTGCGGCGGGGCCTCCCGCCCATCGGGGAGAGGAGAGGAGGCATCCCTCATGGCCGTGCTCACCATCTCCGGCCAGACCGGCAGCGGCGCCCGCGAGATCGGCCGCCTGACGGCGGAGCGGCTGCAGCTCGACTACGTAGACCAGGA
>MGOB01000065.1:15288-23669 GCA_001796995.1 Chloroflexi bacterium RBG_16_68_14
GCATGCTGCGCCGCTTCCTGGAGCGCTCGGCCGCCGCCGGCGCCGCCGACCCGATGCTGGGCGGCGGCGGGCTCGATATCCTGCTGGGCCGCACCTACGCCGAGGCGGCCGCCGGCGAGGGCCTCCAGGACGTATCTGAGGGGCGCTACCTCTCCACCCTGGCCGACATCATCCGGGACCTGGCCTCTCACGACAACGTGCTCATCCTCGGCCGGGGGAGCCAGGTGATCCTGCGAGACTGGCCGGGCGCCGTGCACATCCTCCTCGTCGCGCCGCTGGAGCACCGCATCCAGTATGTCGCCGAAAGGGAAGGGCTGACGGCGGAGGAGGCAGCGAAGCGCGTGCAGGACGGGGATAGGGGGCGGTCCTCCTTCCACCAGAAGTTCTTTAAGGTCAACGCGGACGACTCCTCCCTCTACCACCTCACCCTAAACACAGCGCGTGTCTCGCCCGACCAGGCCGCCCAGATCATCGGCGAGGTCGCCCAGCGCGTCGGCGGCGCTGAACAGCGCCCATGAGCCGTATCCTCTCTGCCGCCTGAGGCGCGATGCTGACGCCTGTCCTCATCGTGTTGGGCAGCTACTTCATCGGTGGCGTGCCGGTGGCCTACCTGACCGGCTGGCTGCTGCGCGGCGTCGACATCCGGCGCTACGGCAGCGGGAACGTCGGCGCTTCCAACGTCTGGCAGAGCATCTCCCGAGCGGCGGTGGTGCCGGTGGGGCTGGCGGAGATTGGCCAGGGGTTGCTGGGCATCGTCATCGCCAAGGCGGTGGACCAGGGCCTGGCGGTGCAGGTGCTAGCGGGGCTGGCCGCCCTGGCCGGGCACAACTGGTCGCCCTTTCTGCGCCTCACGGGCGGCCGCGGGGTCGGCCACGCCATCGGCTTCCTGCTCATCCTGTCGTGGCCGGGCCTGGGAGCGTTCGTGGGCCTGTCGCTGCTCGGCGTCGCCCTGCGGGCGATCCCCCAGTTCGTCGGGCTGGGGATCGCCGTGGCGCCGCTGGCCGCCCTGGCAAAGGGCCAGTCGCTGGAGATCGTGGCGGGCAGCGCCGGGATGGCCGCTCTGATCATCGCCAAGCGCCTCCTCGGCAACCGGCTGGCGCTTCCGCCCGGCGCTGACCCGCGCCGGGTGCTCCTCAACCGCCTCCTCTACGACCGCGACACCCACGAGCGGGAGGCCTGGGTGCGGCGGGGACAGGACGAGTAGTCGCTGGTTGCTGGTAGCTAGGAGCTAGTCGGCGGTTGTGCCGGCCGACGCGCTACCCAGACCATCTCCGGGCTGGTGTCCTGGAACGGGGCGCGGAAGCAATCGCCGTAGAGCGCCTCCACCTCGAAGCCTGCGCGGGCGAGCAGGTGCTCCATCTCGAAGCGGAAGAGGTAGCGGAGCTTCAAGTTGCGATAGACCCGCGAGATGACGGCGCCCTCATCGTCCAGCTCCTCGTCGACGAAGGTCGTCTCCGCCTCCTGGGCGGCCGTTCGGTACGCTCGCGCCTCCCAGCCGACGGCCTCGCGGCCTGACACCACCTTGTAGATGTCCCCGCGGCGCTGGAGGCCGCCCTTCTTCACGGTCAGCCACTGGCCGATGGCGACGATGTCCGGGTTGAAGATATCGAGCGCCAGCCGGCCGCCGGGCACTAGGTGCCGGTGGATGCAGCGCAGGCAAGAGAGCTGGTCGGCCACGGTGAGCAGATGCTGGAACGAGCGGTACGGGATGAAGACAAGCCCGAAGCGCTCCGGCAGCTCGAACTCGCGCATGTCGCCCTCCACCCAGCGCGCGTTCTCCAGCCCGGCGCTCTTCTCTCGGGCGCGGCCGAGCATCGCAGCCGACTGGTCGAGGCCGACGACGCGCACGCCGGCCTGCGCGATCGGGATCGAGACGCGGCCGGTGCCGCAGGCGAGCTCGAGCACGGCCTGGCAGGCGGCGTGCGCCTCCTGCGCCAGCGAGAGGAAGAACTCGACGTCGCCCGGGACGCCCTGGGCCCTGGCGTCGTAGGCGATCGGATCGTAGTACGGCCTCACGACGTGGCTCCCGCCGCCTGCGCGGCGATGCCGCGCAGCGCATCGAACTCGTCGCGCAGGACGCCCATCACCAGCACATCCCAGTAGCGCCCCTCCGCGTAGTAGTGCTGACGCAGCCGCCCCTCCTCCTGGAAGCCGCACTTCTTGTAGCAGGCGATGGCCCGCTCGTTGAACTCAAAGACGTGGAGCATGACCCGGTTCAGGTTCATCTCCCCGAAGGCGAAGCGGAGCAGGGTGACGATGGCGTCCGTCCCGTAGCCGTTGGCCCAGTACTTCTTCTCGCCGATCATGATGCCCAAGCTGGCCTTGCGGTCTTCCGGGTTGACCTGGTGCAGGTCCATGTTGCCGATGTGCACCCCGTCTTTCGTCTCGATGGCCAGCCGCGCGCCGCTGGCGAAGCCGTTGGTCGGCCCCTCCTTCAGCCAGCGCTCCTCGTCGGCCCGCGACAGGGGGTAGCGGGCCGCCAGGTAGTAGGTGACCTCCCGGTCGTTGATCCACGTGTACGCCCGCTCCAGATCCGTGGGCTCCAGCGCCCGCAGCCGTACCATCTTTCCTTCCAGCATGGCCTCCTCCCTCCTACAACGCCGCAGGCCCGCCTCGACTGTTCGGGCGGGCCTGCGTTGCTCTCGTTGCTGCTTTACTTGCTGTCTATGGTGAGTGGAGCACCCAGGGCCCGCTCCGACGAAGTCGGGGCGCATCGGCACAAAGGACGATGCTGCTTCGTCGCGCGTCCATGGCGGGTCGATTCGTGGCGGTGTATCCGCGGCGAACTGTCACAGCCGGTGCTCCTGAAACGTAGCGCGATACTAGCACGGCGGGTAGCGGCTGTCAAGCGTCCTGCGACTCGGGGTGGCTGACCGCCAGCTCGCCCGCCCCGGGATCCAGGTGGAGCCCGGCATGCACCATCTCTCGCGCCAGCCGCGAGCGAAGGGACGACTTCGAAGTCGAGCGCCGCTCACGGCAGCGCCTCTGCCGGGACTCCGCCTCCCGCTCCTGGGCAACGGCCCGGGCGAATTCCTCAAGTATGTACGGGTACATGTTGGTGCTCCTTCCCAGAGCTATGTTCGTCCAGCATCACCGTTGGCTACAGGAGCCAGGCGGTGCAGCATCTGCGTCACGACACGAAGGATCGCATCGGAATCGACATCGTCTTCCAGCTCAATGGTGAGCAGACCGGACCCGAGGTGGCAGGCCAGGAGCAGGGAGGCGAGCGCCCGAGAGTCTACCCCGTCATCGATCTGCTCTGCCGCCTGCGCCTGCCTGATGAGACGGCCCAGCATTTCGATGATAGCGTTCAGCATTTCGCGGCGCTCGGCTCCCAGCTCCTTCAGCTGCCGCGCGGCCGCCAGCGTCGCTTCCAGGTTGAGAATAAGGTGCTCCTGGCATCCCTCGCTCTTGAACTCGCTCCACGCGGAACGCCCGACCTCGTCGATCGCCTCCAGTGGAGAGTGGGCACTCGCTGCCGCCTGGGCAAACATCTCCCGGACGTGATCCACTGTGACGCCGCAGACGGCCCGCAGGAGGTCTTCCTTGCTGGGGTAGTAGCGATAGATAGCGCCGGCGCTAAGATGCGCCTCGCCGGCGATCTCCTGCATGGTGGTGCCGGCCACTCCCTTGCGAGCGAACATGCCCATCGCCGCGTCCAGAATGTCCTCTTTCCGGGCATCGATGTGAGCTTGTGTGACTCTAGTCATAGCTTTCCCCCGCACCTTGGATGAACGAGCATTCGCGTGAGTGAACCAACGTTCACATGAGTGAATATACCTTCATTCACTGCACTTGTCAAGCCCCTTCAGAGGGAACCTGGGGAAAACTATCCAATCTAGATGGGGGGAGCCAGCCCCTCCCGACGCTGCCTGCCATGGCCGGCAAGGGCTGCGCCGCGGCGCCGTGATCGGCGTAGCTCCTTATTGCAGGACGAGCGCGGGCAGCCTATAATGGCGCTCTAGGCGCGCCGCTCTGGCGCAGCCCCAACGCGCCGGCAGGAAGGAAGGAGCCTCGCTATGACGCGGCACTCCCCACGAGTCCTGGTTCTTCCCCTCACAACCATCGTTCTGACCGTGCTGCTGGCGGCGGGCGCAGCCCTCTTCATGTCAGTCACGTCGGCCCACGCCGAGATCGAAGGCCCCTGTGGCGCCACCATCGCCGGCGTCGACGTAGCGGGCGTCAACAGCGGCAGCCGGAACGACGATATCCACGTGAGCCGTCACCAGGCCGTCCCGGTGGGCGCGACCTCCGCGGCCGGCTTCCAGTCGCACAAGGTCCAGCTCGAGTTCGCATCGCGGCGCTGGACGGTGTCGGAGCAGCAGGACAACGGCTCGACCCAGTGGTCGGACACAGTGAACGTGGACGACTATGCGCGCTACGGCGTGGGCCTCTACAAGGTGGTCGGCGTCTCGATACTTAACGACGGGACGACCTGCACCGGCGCCGCGACCGTGGACGTGGACGGCAACCCGCTCGCCACCGTTGCGGGCGGCGCCGCAGCGGGAGCGACGGCGCTGGGCACCGTTGGCGCGCTGGCTTCGACAGCGCTCGGCGCCACGGGCCGGCCCCAGCTCCGCGGCCCCCGCCCCCCGGAACCTGATGTCGCGCAGCCGGGGACGAAACGCGAGTTCTATACGCGGCCGGGGACGCCCAACATCCTGTTCGCCCAGTGGCTCCTCGGCTGTTGGACTCTCGCAGCCATAGCGCTGATCATGGTGCCGTTGTCGGCGCTTGCGGGTGGCGGAGCAGCGCCTGGCGGCGCTCCGCCGGGCGCAGGCCAGCCTCCTACGAGCGCCGGAGCGCAGCCGGCCGTGCCGCAGCGGCCGATCTGGCTGCCGCGCATCACGCTCCTCGGCCTCGTCAGCGGGTTCCTCGCCGGGGCGGGGCTGACCGTGCTCCTCCAGCAGTACTCCATCATGTACCCAACCCTCGGCGTCATCATTACCTGGGTGATCGTGGGCATGGTCGTCTACGGGGTCGTCCTGCCCACCATCGGGACGGTGATCGGCACACTGCGGGTTCGCGGACGGGTAGCGTAGGGACGAAGATGGACGCAGGCTCGCAGGCACTCGAACGGCGGCCCGGAGCGCCGACCCGCTTCGCGCTCTGGTACATCGAGACATACCGCGAGCGCGTCGCGCCGAAGCTGCGCCCGCGCTGCCGCTTTCAGCCGACCTGCTCGGAGTACGGCCTGGAGGCATACCGCCGCTACGGGTTCCTGCGGGCGACGGAGAAGACGCTCTGGCGGCTGCTCCGCTGCCACCCCTTCCGGCGCGGCACGGCGATGTACGACCCGCCCTAGGCGCTCCCGGAGGCGTATGCCCAGCCGCTCTCCCAGGTCCAAGCTCTACACCCGCACCGGCGACCGGGGCGAGACCGGCCTCTTCGGCGGGCGGCGCGTCCCCAAGGACCACCCCCGCCTCGTCGCCTGCGGCACCATCGACGAGTTCAACGCCGTCCTCGGCGCGGCCGCCTCTTTCATCCGCCAGCGAAGCGTGGTCGACATGCTCCACGCCATCCAGAATGAGCTGTTCAACATCGGCGCCGAGCTGTCCAGCGACCAGCCGGTGCGCCGGGGCAAGGGGCAGGCCGGCGTCTTCCAACTGAACCCGGCCAGAGCCAGGTGGCTGGAGACGCTCATCGACGAGTACGATGCCCGTGTGCCGCCCCTCCGCACGTTCGTCCTGCCGTCGGGCACCACCGCCGCCTCCTTCCTCCACCTCGCCCGCGCCGTCTGCCGCCGGGCGGAGCGCACGGTGGTCACGCTCGCTCGCACGGAGCGCGTCAACCCGGCCATCCTCACCTACCTGAACCGCCTCAGCGACCTCCTCTTCGTCCTCGCCCGCTACCTGAACAAAGCCGCTCGCCGCCGCGAGCTCCTATGGCGCAAGGATGGCTAGCGCGGCGGCCTACAGTCACCAGCACGCCGGCGCGCCGTGATCCCCATCGGCGATAGCGTCCGGGCCCGGAGCTTCCCTTATGTCAATCTCGCCATCATTGGCATCAACGTCGTCGTCTTCCTCTATGAGATCACGCTGAGCACCCTCCCCACCTACTTCGTCCCCTCGCTGGGGCCGGGGCTGATCTTCTCCGAACTGGACCGCTTCTTCTTCGACTGGGGGGCGATACCCGCCTGCCTGGGTGACCGCTTAGGCTTCGACCCCGCTGCGCCGTCGCAGGCGCTGGCCGCCCTCTGCCCGGACTCCGACCGGGTGCTCTTCACCCCCTTCGCCTCCATGTTCATTCACGGCGGCTGGTTCCACCTGATCGGCAACATGATCTTCCTCTGGGTCTTCGGCGACAACGTGGAGGACGCCATGGGCCACCTGCGCTATGCGCTCTTCTACCTGATCGCAGGGCTGGCGGCGACGGCCGCCCAGGTGGCGGTGAACCAGGACGACCTGATGCCGGCCATCGGCGCCAGCGGGGCTATCGCCGGCGTCCTGGGCGCGTACCTGGTGCTCTACCCGCGGGCCACCATCGCCGCCATCCTCCCCATCTTCATCCTGTTCTGGATGCCCTTCTACGTGCCGGCCGTCTTCCTCATCGGCTTCTGGTTCCTCCTCCAGCTCTTCAACGGCGTCGCCGCCCTGGCTGCCACCGACGTGGTCGGCGCCGGCGGCGGCGTCGCCTGGTTCGCCCACATCGGCGGTTTCGTCGCGGGCCTGGTGCTGGTGCGGCTGTTCGTCCTCGGCCGCCGGCCGCCACCGACTCCGCACGCCATCGGGCGGCGCCGAGGACGGCCGCCTCGGTAGCCGTAGGCGCACCTGTCGACTGCCGGCCACCCATTCTTGACCCTGCATCGACCCTCTGCTACCGTGATCCCGCAGCGAAAACACCACTGACCGAGGCGGAGGAGGAAAGACGAGAGCGATGGCTGATATCCAACTGAGCGTCGACCAGCGCACGGTGACGGGGAAGAAGGTGAAGGCGCTGCGGCGACAGGGCATTATCCCCGCCCATCTCTACGGTCACGGCACGGAGTCGCTGGCGCTGCAAACCGAGAAGCAGACCATCACCACTCTGCTGCGCAAGGCCGGCCGCAACGCCATCATCGACCTGCAGATCAACGGCGAGGGCGAACCCCGTCCGGTGGTATTGCGAGGCGTCCAGCGCGACCCGGTCACCGACGAGCTGATGCACATCGACTTCTTCCAGATCTCGCTGACGGAGATGCTGCGGGCCGACGTGCCGCTGGTACTCATCGGGAATGCGCCGGCCGTCGCTGCATACAGCGGCGTCCTCCTGCAAACGCTGAACCACCTCGCCGTCCAGGCCCTGCCGACCGACGTGCCGGAGCAGATCGAGGTGGATGTGAGCGACCTCGACACCCTCGACGCGGCGCTCTTCGTGCGGGACCTGACTATCCCCTCCAACGTGGAGGTACTGGCCGACCCGGACCAACTGGTGGCCAAGGTGGAGCCGCCGCGCATCGCGGCCGAGATCGAAGCAGAGGAGGCGGCGGCGAAGGAAGAGGCTGTCGTGGAAGCGGCCGCCAAGGAGGCTGCGGAGGCCGAGGCCGCGCCAGCCAAGGAGGAAGCCGAGGAGAGCGAGTAGCGCTCTCCTACTCGCCCAGCCGCTTCCCGAGCAGCCCACGAAAGCCGCGCAGCAGCTCCTCGCCGGTCAGGGCGCGCCGGCCCGCGCGCTGCGCCCGCACCACCGCCAGCAGTCCTTTGCCGCAGCGCACGGCAAACCCCGCTCCGGCCGGCACCTTCGCGCCGTCGGAGAGGGCGAGCACCATGCCCGGCGGCTCCTCCGGGTCTCCCTCCAGCAACCAGGCCTCAAGGATGTGGAGCTGTTCCCCATCGACGGTCGTCCTCGCCACCGGCCAGGGGTTGTAGGCCCGCACGCGGCGCCAGACATCAACCGCCGGCAGCGACCAATCGATGACGGCGTCCTCGGGCCGGACGGATGGCGCGTAGCTGGCCTGCGCCTCGTCCTGGGGCTGGGGCGTGATCTCGCCTCGCTCCCATGCGGGCAGCACCTCGATGAGCAGGTCGGCGCCAAGCGCCGCCAGCTTCTCAGCCAGCGTGCCGGTCGTGTCGCTCGGCCCAATGGGCAGCGGCCGCCGGGCAACGACCGGTCCAGCGTCCAGGGCCAGCACTACCTCCAGGATCGTCACGCCCGTCTCCCCCTCCCCGGCGAGCAGAGCGGCGGCGACCGGCGCGGCGCCTCGATACTTGGGCAAGAGCGAGGCGTGGACGTTGAGCACCCCCCGGCGCGGGAGGTCCAGCAGCGGCTGTTTCAGGATCTGCCCGTAGGCAGCGATGACGATGGCGTCTGGCGCCAGCGCCCGGAGGGCGTCCAGCGCCGCGGGGGCGTTGACCCGCTCCGGCTGGAGCACGGGCAGGCCGTGGGCCTGGGCCAGCTCCTTGGCC
>MGOB01000065.1:23684-28891 GCA_001796995.1 Chloroflexi bacterium RBG_16_68_14
GGCCGGTCGGGCTGGGTAACGACGCCCACCACCTCGTGCTCGCTCTCGATGAGCCGGCGCAGGGTAGGGAGGGCGAACTCCGGCGAGCCCATGAAGACGATACGCACGGCCCCGATTCTAGCACAGGCGGCGCCTAGCGCCCCGCCCGCACCACGACAGCATCGCCGATGTCAACACCTAAGGCCTCGCCAGCGCTGCCGTTGGGCAGCGCCACCTCCAGGTAGCCGCTGCTCCCGACCAGCGCCGCCAGCCCCGTCGCCTCCGCGTAGGTGCGCACCGGCCCCGGGACGAGCTGCCCCGCCAGCTCGACAGTGAACGGCCCCTCCGGCAGGTCCTCCGCTCGCACGTCCGTCACCACGTTGCCGAAGCGGTCGATGTGGACGACCTGCGCTCGGAGGACACCGTCGGGGTCGCGGCGGGCGCGCAGCGGTGGGAAGGTCAGCATCGCCTCCACCGGCTCGCCCAGCTCCTCCGGCCTCAGGCCCAGGGAGAGGTGCGCGGCCGCGGGCGCAAAGACGTCGCGGCCGTGGAAGGTCGCGCTCACCGGCTCGCGCAGCAGACGACGGTTTGTGATGGCGAAAGCACGATAGCCCGCGGGTAGAGGGACGAGCGCCAGCCCCTGGTCAGGCGGCGGTCGCGCCTCGTCGGGCAGCGCCGCGGAGAGCACCCCGTTGTCCGGCCCGAGGAAGCGACCCCGCGGTGTGACCAGGGCGAGGGCGCGCCGCTCCGTGCCGACGCCGGGGTCGACGACGGCGACATGGACGGCGTCGCCCGGAAAGAAGGGCCAGGCGGACTGGGTGATGAAGGCGGCCTGGAGGAGACGCTGCGGCCGTACCTCATGACTGACGTCGACGATGACGGCCCGGGGGTTCAGCGCCAGGATCACGCCCTTCATCGCCGCCACATAGGGATCGGCCAGACCGAAGTCGGTGGTCAGGGTGATGACTGGGTTCGCCGCGCCCTCACCCATCCTCGTCTTCCGGGACCTCCATCTCCACATACCAGAGGTGGACATCTTCGAAGCGCGCGCTCAGGCTGACGAGGAGGCCCGGGCTCAGTCCCTGGAGGTCAGAGCGTACGACGTACTGGTAGGTGGGGGTGGAGAGGAGCACGGCCGGCAGCTCGCGGGCGAAGATCTCCTGGAAGGAGCGGTAGTCCTCCGCCCGCTCGGCCACCGATGCCACCTGCCGACCGTTCTCCAGCAATTGGTCGACCTCAGGGTCGGAGAAGCTCGCCAGGTTGCGCCCTTCCCCGAAGGCCTGGGTGCTGTGCCAGAGGGGATAGGGGTCCGGGTCCGGCCCGGGATCGACGGTGACCAGGGCCGCCTCGAACTCCCGGGGCAGGAGCACCCCCTCCACGAACTGGCTGGCCCCGCTCACCTGGAGCTCCACCTGAATGCCCAGCTCGCCCCACTGGCGGGCGATCTCCTGCGCCACCAGCACCTGGACGGGGTCATCGCTGACGGCCAGGCTGAAGCGGAAAGGAACGCCTTCCTTTACCCGGACGTCCCCCTCCAGGACCCAACCGAAGGTGTCCAGAAACGCCACAGCACGAGCCGGGTCGTAGGCGTAGCCGTCAGGGGAGCCAACGTAGGCCCACAGGTCGGGGACGATGGGGCTATCGAGGGGCAGCGCCTGGCCGTCCAGCACCTCTTCGATGAGGGTAGCCCGGTCCAGGCTGTGCTGGAGCGCCCGCCGCACCGAGCTGTCCTGGAAGGCGGGCACCTCCGGGTTCAGGTACACCAGGCTGTAGGTGGTGCCGTGGAGGGACCGCCGCACCCAGCGCGCGTCGCCATCGATGAGCGCGATCTCCTCCGGGTCCAGGCCCGGCCGAAAGAGGGCGCCGTCCACCTCCTCGTTCAGGAGCGCGTTCAGGAGCGCGGCGTCGTCCCGAAAGAAGCGCAGCTCCAGGCGATCGAGGAAGGGCCGGCTCTGGTGGTAGGCCTCGAACGGCCGCAGCACGGCCGCGGTCGGCGTGAGCGCGGCCGGGCGGAAGGGGCCGCTGCCGACCGGACGTTCGTTAAAGGGCGCCTCGAAGAGGCCGGCGGCGTCCAGGTTGCCGAGCAGGTGCTCCGGCAGGATGCCGACGGTGGCGCCGCGGGCGAGGAAGGGCGCGAAGGGCTCCGGCAGCGTCATGACCACGGTGCGGTCATCGGAAGCGGTCACTTCTACGTCCCGGAAGAGGTCGGCCAGCACCGGGTCCCCCTCGAAGTCAGGGTCCTGGATGGCCGCGATGGTGAAGAGCACGTCCCCGGCGTCCAGGGGCTCACCGTCGTGCCAGAAGAGCCCTCGCCGCAGCTCGAAGATGTAGGTGCGGCCGTCCGGGGTCACCTTCGGCAGCTCGGCCAGGTCGGGCTCCACACCACCGTTGGCGCCAAGCCGTACCAGCCCGGAGAAGATGAGGCTGGTCAGGTCCCGGTCGACCTCGTTGAAGTGAGCGAAGAGGGGATTGATGCGGGAGGGGGAGCCGGCCACGCCCTCCACGTAGCTGCCGCCCTGGACGGGCAGCTCCTCCCCGGAAGGCTCCGAGGGGAGGTACGTCAGGGCGATGAGGGCGCCGACACCGGCGATGAGCGCCAAGAGCAGAGGCCAGCGAGGCCGGTAGAGACTCCTCACGATCCGCTGACCTTGGCCCGGCAGGCAGACGCCCGGCCGCTACGTGTACCGCACACTCAGAGCGGAGATGCCGACGAAGATGATGGCGAGGACGATGGTGAGCTGAAAGAGGGTCTTCTCCAGACCGCGCCGCGTCCGGAAGGAGGAGCCACCACCGCCACCACCGAAGGCCGCGCCGACATCGGTGCCGCGCGTCTGGAGCAGGACGACAACGATGAGCACCAAGGAGATGAGCAGTTGCGCCACGTTCAGATAGTCGCCAAAGGTCACCGATTCACTCCCAACTTCAGTCTTTACAGGACGGCGGCTTCCTGCCGCTCCGGCTCCCGCGTCGTCTCCAGCTCCAGCTGGCTCACCTGACGCCGCTGGTAGTAGAGGTCCATCAGGGCGGCGGCCAGCTTCGGGGCATCGTGGTGGTAGCGGTTCTCCTCGCTGACGACGTCGGCGCCAATGACGGCGGCGCCGTTCATCCCCGTGCGGTCGATGCGCACCGGCTCGACGTGCCACGCCTCCGGCAGCCCGTTCTGGGCGATGTTGTTGTTCGCGACCACGTAGTGGAACAGCCCGCGGTGCACGTGGTCGTACAGAGCCTGGTAATGGTCACTGACCGAGAAGGAGTCCGTCTCGCCGTGCTCGGTGGCGACGTTGCAGACGTAGACCTTCACGGCCTTGGACATCTCGATGGCACGGCGGATGCCCTCGACCAGCAGGTTCGGCAGCACGCTGGTGTAGAGGCTACCCGGGCCCACCACCACCATGTCGGCGTTGAGGACGGCGCGGATGGCGTCCGGATGGGCCTGGGCGTTCTCCGGGTGGATGAAGACCTGCTTGATGCGAGCGCCCCGCTCCGTGATCTGGGACTCGCCGTGGATCGCCTCGTTGTCATGGGTGACGGCGGAGAGGGTGACGTTGGCCAGGGTGGAGGGCAGGATCTGCCCGCGCACCGCCAGCACGCGGCTGGTCTCCCGCACCGCGTCCTCGAAGTTGCCGGTGACGGAACTCATGGCAGCGATGAAGAGGTTGCCGAAGCTGTGACCCTCCAGGCCCGTCCCCTCGTTGAAGCGATACTGGAAGAGGCGGGTCATGAGCGGCTCCACGTCGGCCAGGGCGGCGATGCAGTTGCGCAGGTCGCCCGGGGGCGGCAGGCCCAGCTCTTGGCGCAGGCGGCCGGAGCTGCCGCCGTCGTCGGCCACGGTGACGACGGCGGTGAGGTTGCCGGTGTACTCCTTCAGGCCACGCAGCAACATCGAGAGGCCGGTGCCGCCGCCAATGGCGACGATCTTGGGCCCCCGCCGCAGGTAGCGGTGGTTATAGATGATGTTCACCAGGCTCTCGTCGCGGCCGGGGCGCAGGAAGGCGGAGAGGAGCGACCGGTTGAGCTGCCAGACGGCGAAGAGGACGATAGCGGTGCTGAACCCGACAAAGAGGGCGCCTCGCACGTAGCGCGGCCAGAACTGGAGGGTGACATAGTAGGCCCAGTCCGGGAAGGTGTACGACTGGTAGACCTCGCGCAGGAAGTAGCCGAACCCCAGCCCCATGATGGCCACGCCGATGAGGAGCAGGAGCAGCCACCGCTTGATATGCATCCCGAAGTAGAACCACTTCAGGAAGCTGGGGTCGACCTTCAGGAACCGCACGGTTGGAGTGTACTGGCCTTGCGCGCCAGGGTCAAACTCGGAATCAGCTAACCGCTTACGCCCCTATTATACCAGTACCGGCCTTAGAAACCACGGCGAGAGGGCCGACACGTTGAGGCGCCCGCCTTAGTGCGCGGAAGCGGCCGTCGCTAGCCCTGGAGAGCAACGACAGCTTGGCCTCCTTTCCCCGGCCGCCACGTCATCAGAGCGCCGAGCGGCGGTGCTCCTGGAACCAGGCGATGAGCCGCTCGCGAGACGCCCGCACCTCGCGCATGAGTCCAAAGTTGATGGCCAGCCGGGCCAGTATCGCGAGCGCCGCGATCCCGGCCATGACGAAAAGCGGCGCGCTGACCGCCGCGGAGTCTTCGCGAAGGGCGGCGATAAGCAGCAGGAGCGTCAGCGGCAGAAGGGCAACGGGAAGCCCCCACTCCCGCGGCTCTGTCACCCTCGCGTCGATGTCGCGCGCGAGCATTCGGTTCGTGCCCAGAGCAGCCGCGTACCCAATGAGGAGGAACCCGTACGGCCAGCCGAGGTTCACGAACGACGTGGAGGTGTATCCGTCGTGGAGGGTGAGGTAGGCGAAGCCGACATCGGCGGCGATGAGCACGAGCATGCCCGCCAGGAGCGTGACCAGGACGACGCTCTGTTGAGGAGCGTCCCACCGGCGCTGGGCAGCCACCGCCAGCGCGTAGGCGACCACCAGGTCGCCCACGGGATAGGCGCCACCGATTACTTTCTCGAAGACGCTGGCCGTGCTCTCCATGTACGTGGGGTGAAGCACGAAGTACCAAACGAACGCCGCGGCCGCGAGCACCACGGCGATGCCATCCAGCGTCGGCCTGGCGTGGGCCAGCCTGCGGTCTTCGGACGTGAGGACGATGAGACCGGCAGCGACCAACGGGAGCATCACCAGATAGCCGACATCCGCCACGGACGGAAACGGGTCCTGGCGTAG
>MGOB01000065.1:28909-31464 GCA_001796995.1 Chloroflexi bacterium RBG_16_68_14
CCACGCCACCTCGCCGGCGGCCCATGCCAGGCAGCCGGCACCGATGAGCTGCCAGCCCCGACGGGCATGGCCCACCGAACGCCAGCCGGCGAAGAGAGCGAGCCCGCCAGCCACAAACGGAGGCACGAGACCGAGCACATCCGACACGGCAAGAAAGGTATGCTCGCCGAAGGGATGGCTCTCGATGAGCACGAAGAAGACCAGGGCATAGAGGACGAACAGCGTGGCGATCCCGAGCGGCGGCTCCGAGCGCAGGCGCCGCGGCCCGCGAGCCTGGCTGCGCGCATCGCGGGCCCTATGGCCGATCGTTCCCTGAGCTCCATCGTGCTTCCAGGTAGAGATTCGGCAGCGGCGCTCCGAGCCGTATCTACCAAAGTGGGGATTGTTTGGCGCGCAGACGCCGAGCGCGTGGGAAAGGCGCTACTGGCCCTTCGCCAGTTGCTCCCGCAAGAGCTGGGGCACCAGATCCGGCTTGGCCCGGCCGCGGGTCTCCCGCATGACCCGGCCCACCAGGAACTTGATCGCCTCCTCCTTGCCGCTCCGGTAGTCGGCCACCGCCTTGGGGTTCTGGGCGATCACCTGTTCGATCACGCCGGTAAGCTCATCGGCGGCGCTGATCTGGGTCAGCCCCTGCTCCTCTACCACCTCCCGGGGCGGCTTGCCGGTGCGGAACATCTCCTCGAAGACGCCCTTGGCGCCGGTGGTGGAGACCGTCCCCTCCTCGATGAGCTCGATGAGGGCGTGCAGGTCCCTGGGCGGCACCTTCGCCTCGCCGATGTCGATGCCGGCGGCGTTGAGGAGGCGGGCGAAGTCGCCCAGCATCCAGTTGGCCACCGTCTTCGCCCGACGGCGGAGCAGGTCGTCGTCGCCCTTCGTCTCCGCCAGGGCCTGCTCGAAGTAGCCGGCCCGGGCGCGGGTGGCGGTGAGCAGGTTCGCCTCGTAGTGGCTCAGGGCGTACTGCTCCACGAAGCGCTGGCGCATGGCGTCGGGCAGCTCGGGCAGGCGGGCGCGGAGCTCTTCCGCGTAGGCCGGGGTGATGGTCAGGGGCGGCAGGTCCGGCTCCGGGAAGTAGCGATAGTCGTCGGCGTACTCCTTGCCCCGTTGGCTGACGGTGCGGCCTTCCTCGTCGCGCCAGCCCCGCGTCTCCTGGACCACCGGCTCGCCCGCGTCCAGGAGCTGGCGCTGGCGCTCGATCTCGTAGTCGATGCCCAGCTCGACGGCACGGAAGCTATTGAGGTTCTTCAGCTCCACCTTGGTGCCGAACTCCGGGTGGCCCACCGGGCGCAGGCTTATGTTGGGCTCGCAGCGCATGTTGCCCTCTTCCATGTTAGCCCGGCTGACGCCCAGGTAGCGCAGGATCTGCTGGAGCTTGGTCAGGTAGAGGCGCGCCTCCTGCCCGGAGCGGACGTCGGGCTCCGAGACGATCTCCATGAGGGGGACGCCGGAGCGGTTCACGTCGATCATGGTGTACTGCTCGCCCGCTTCGTTGGTGCGGTGCATGTTGCGCGCCGTGTCCTCCTCCAGGTGGACGCGAGTAATCCCGATGCGCTTGGTCTCGCCGTCGAGGTCGATCTCCAGCCAGCCGTCGATGCAGAGGGGCAGGTCGTACTGGGAGATCTGGTAGCCCTTCATCAGGTCCGGGTAGGGGTAGTTCTTGCGGTCGAACTTGGCGCGCTCCGGGACGGTGCAGTTGAGGGCGAGGCCGGTCATGATGGTGTACTCGACGGCCTGCTGGTTGATCACCGGCAGGACGCCGGGCATGCCCAGGCAGACGGGGCAGACGTGGGTGTTCGGGGGCGCGTTGTGGTAGTCGGCGGCGCACGAGCAGAACATCTTGCTCTTGGTGAGCAACTGCGCGTGCACCTCGATGCCGATGATCACCTCGTACTTGGTGGCGGTTGGCGTGGTCACAGCTCCGCAGGTGAGTATAGCATTAGGCCCGCGGCTCCTTCCGGCCGCCCTTCTCGATCTTGCGTCCCTGCTTCTCCTCCAGCCGTCCCAGAGCGCGCCCCTTGTCCGAGTCCGGGTCCTTGACCAGGCCGTAGATCTCTCGACCTTCGTGGTCCTCTGGCAGGTGCTCGGTTATCGGAAGACCTTCCGAATAGCAGAAGAGCAGTCAGTGGCAGTACTTGTACTTCTGCATCTCCTCGCAGGGGCAGATCCAGGTGCTCGATTTCGCCTCCTCGGCCTTGTCTTCGTAGAAGTTGCAGGGGCAGAGCGGCCGCCCCACCTCGTCGATGTGCTTCGCCAGGCCGATGACCAGGTACTCCGTGATCTCCGGCTGCGGGTGCAGGTAGCTGCCGCTCTTCTCCGCGAACCGCCGCACGAACTTCCACATCTTCTCCAGGTTCTCCGGCGATGCCTGCTGCCGGTCCCCCTCGTTCGGCGGGTCGATCTTCATCCGACACTCCCTCTGCTCATCCCGAACCGCCCGCCTCCGGAACGGAGGTCTCCCCGCGCGCCAGCTCCTCGATGAGCCCGGGCAACTCCTCCACGAGCTGGGAGCGGGCCACCACCCGGTCGCAGCCAGCCCGGCGGGCCGAGCGCAGGAGCCG
>MGOB01000065.1:31472-31817 GCA_001796995.1 Chloroflexi bacterium RBG_16_68_14
TGGCGACCGAAGGCGAGAACGGGCACACCGCGCTCCTTCGCCATCGCGACGGCTTCGGTCCAGTTGAGGCCTACAACGTGCAGATCGAAGACGGCGAGGGCGGGGCCGCCGGCCAGCGCCTTGGCTAGCGCGTCCGGCGTGTCGGCCACGACCACCTCGTACCCCAGCGCCCGCCCCTGCTCCCGCAGGCGGGACTGGAACATGAGATCGGTTATGACAGCGAGGATGGTGGATTCCGACACGGCTTCACCGCTGCTCCGTGGGGGCAGCTGAGACGAAGAGGTTGGCAGCCTGTTCAAGCGCGTCGCCGAGCTTGTCGTAGAGACGGTCAAGGGCGAAACCCCA
>MGOB01000065.1:31876-35944 GCA_001796995.1 Chloroflexi bacterium RBG_16_68_14
CTTGAATTGCTGCGATGGTCAGCCGCCGTTCTCAGGTCATACAGTTGAAAGAGCGACTTCAATGGCGTAGGCGGCGGTCCCGCTGCACGCCGACGCTCCAACTCCTGGTAGTCGCGGACCGGATCCAGGCCGGTATCCGCTGCCACGGTCACCAGTTGTGCTAGGCGGTCGAGAAACTTCAAGCTGCCAAAAGGTCTGATGTCATCTCGATCGGCCCCTAGACCGATCAGGATTTCACGCAGGAGCTTTTGACTCACCCCCTCGACGATTAGCTTGTTCAGGTCACTGCATCGGTTGAGAAATGCGTCCCGGCTCATGGCAACCGGGATATGTCGCGTGATTGGCTCGACGTTTTTGCCCCGGTACCAGCCTTCGTAGTCCAAGGCATCACGCCGTAGCCCGACGACCTCCTGGGAGCTGAGGGCGCGCCCAAGCATTCTCGTACGCATTGCAGCGATGGCTTCCCCAAGGGCAACCAGACCGTAGGTGACCCGCCGAGCGCGTGTGCCTACGTTTAGTTGAGCCATGAGCGATTGGCGATCCCCTGTCGGAGGGTCGACAGCGTGCTGGTGCCAGTGCTTCACCACTTCTGGAGGGTTCCCTTCGTAGAGCTTCTTCAGCTCGACCGCAATGAGATCTCGACCGATTCTGGCGCAATACCCGACAGCCCACTGATTTCGATAGCAGACGCCGCCTGACTCGGCATTCACGATAAAGCCCGGGCGCCCTTCGTAATCGGCCAACACACTGTCCCTGACATATGCCTCCTCTCTCATGTACAGCGCCAGCGCAACTTCTCTAGTTACGGGTTCTTCGAAGCCCGGCCAGCTAAGTGCCCCGTAGTCCCAGCGGCCAGCGCTAATGGGGGCATCGCCCGGGTGGACAAGTGGCCTCACCCCCCAGACCTGAGCGAGTGCGGGTGGATCGTTGTGCTTAAGGATCCGGAGTCTGATCAGTCGGCCTTCAAGCTTGAACTCGCGGAATTCCGCGCTGCCCATGATCGCCTCATCTTCTCGTCTGAGGTCCCCCCACCGCTCTTCGAAGTAGACTTGTATAAGCGAGCAGCGCCGCAACGTGGCGTAGTCTTGCAGGTAATCACGAGAGATTGTGACCCGTGCATCGGAGACCTCCGGGAAGTCGTAGGTGGACACGGGGCGAACAACGACGATGTCGTGGCGAGGGAACGTCGGGTCGTCCCAACGAATCTCGTCGTCGCCATCACGCGAGACCTGTCGAGGGATCAGGCCATACGTCATGAGGAACCCCTGATCGGGCCACAACACCGTGCGGTTGCCGGACTCCCAGGCAACCACGACGGGTTCCAGCCCCGCCGGCACAACATTCCCAGCGGAGATCCAGAATCTCGGCTGATATGTATGATCTCGCCGCGCAGCGTCTGGGCGCGGGCCTGTTGCGGACACGCAATCCCCGATGCCCTCCCAGCAGTGCAGGATCTCTGTGAGCCGGTCAGGAGGCGCGAGAGCTGTATAGAGATGACGATAGCCGCGACCGGTGCCGTCCGACCGTGATCCGATCTCCGCCACTGTGACATCCTCCGCTGCCCAAGGATCTTCAGCGGGAATATGCCGGAGGAGTTGCGGCCACCAGTCGTTCCGTACTCTAGGAAGACTCATATACACAGCCTCGATCCATCCAGGTAGAGCAGCCCATATGTTCAGAGGTTGGTGCCGGGGGTGGGAGTCGAACCCACACGTCCCTGACGGGACAGCGGATTTTAAGTCCGCCGCGTCTACCGTTTCGCCACCCCGGCAGGGGTCGCGCCTCGCCCTCAGTGTAGCAAGTCGGCTCGCCGAGGCTGCTGAATAAAGCTCTGCTAGGTGCGCTCTGGGAGACGCCGACCCGCTCTCCCAATTCCCGGTGGGACAGGCTTTAGCCTGTCGCCGTCGGGCTGAAGCCCGACCCGCAATATTATTCAGCAGTCTCCTCGCCCGCTAGCCGTAGAAGGTCTGGGCGATGGCGGCGCCGTAGAGGAGCAGCTTGTCGGGCGCCAGCCCGTACGCCGGCGGCACATAGCAGACCGAGTCGGCCACCTCCCAGAGGGGCTCCAGCTTCCGGCGCACCTCGTCCGGCGTGCCGCAGGCGACGAAGGTCTGGGCCATCTCGTCGGGCACTAGCTGCGCCATGCTCAGGTAGTCGCCGCGGTGCACGCCTTCCTGGATGCGACGCGCCTCGTCGCGGAAGCCGTGGGCCGCGAAGTAGCTCTCGTACTGCTCAGCGCCGGCGTAGAAGGCGACGGTGGCCCTGGCGTCGTTCAGCGCCTCCTTGGGGTCGGAACTGATCGCCACCCACTGCCAGATGTTGACCTGGAGCTGTTCCCGAGTGCGTCCGCCCTTGGCCAGCCCCTTCTTGAGCGCCTTCGGCAGCTCGCTGGTCGCCCAGGAGACCGACCAGATGGGATGGCCGATTACGCCGTCCGCGATCTCCGCGCCCAGCCGGATGAGCGCTCCGCGGAGCGCAGCGATCCAGATGGGCAAGTCCGTGCGCAGGGGCTGGCTCAGCGGCTGGAAGTCGCGGAGGTCGAGCTGGTAGTAGCGGCCGCGGTACTCCTTCAGCTCTCCGGTGTGGGCCCTGGTGATAATGCTTCGGATTATGTCGACTACTTCCCGCAGGCGGTCGATGGGCTTGTCGTAGGGCATGCCGAAGAAGCCCTCGCTCCAGGCCCGCACGCTGGAGCCGAGGCCGAGCACGAAGCGTCCGCCGCTGACGCGGTCGAGGTCCATCGCCGCCATCGCCGTCTCGAAGGGGCTGCGGGCGAAGGCGAGGGCGATGCCGGAGGCCAGCTTCACCCGGCTCGTCGCCGCTGCCGCGACGGCGAGGGGGATGAAGGGCGGCCCGTAGACCTGCGGCGCGAACAGTCCTGCCACGCCCATCGATTCCAGTTGCTGCGCCTGCTGCGAGAGCAGCGGCGCCGGCAGCGGCGTTACCACGCTCCAGTATTCGCGCTTGCCTGTCATGGGTACCTCCTGCTCAGATCCATCAGCCCTCCTCCCGCCAGCGCACCTCGTACAGGCGCACGGGGTCGTCGAGGCCCTTCGGCACCACATCGCCGAAGTCGGAGAAGAGGAAGCCCTTCCCGGTGGCCAGGTCTCGGACGATGTTAGACACCACGGCCTAGGTGGGCACTATGTCCAGCACGTCGTGCGCTTCGACGGCGGCCGCCAGTCGGCCGAACAGCACTTCCGTCATGCTGACCTCACCCGATGCCTCGAACTCCTCGATGAGCGCAGGGTCGATACTGACCGCCGCGATGATATTGATGCCCATGCTCCTCAGCAGCCCCAGCCGGAAGCCCTCCCGGCAATGCTCGATGTCATACCCGGTCACGCCGTGTTCGACCAGCAGCGAATGATAGAGCTCGATCAGTCGCCCCTCGGACACCTCCCGCTGCTCAGTGCTCAGCCCCGTCACCATGATGCGCGCCAAGTCGTCACCGCCGCTGCCCGTACTCACCGTCTGCCAATCGAAGACGGCGAACCTGCCGCCTCTCTCCGACTCGAAGAAGACCTGCCCCGGATGGTAGTCGCCGTGCACCAGCGTCATGCCGTGCTGATACTGCTGCTTCCTCGTTTCCATCAGCGTGTCGAAGTTCGCCAGCAGACGCTCTGCCGCGGTGACGAGCACCGTCGGCAGCTCGCTACCAAACCGCTCGATCGCCGCCGGCAGTGCCGCCGCAAGCGCGCCCCGCGCCTGCGCCATGAAGACCTGATCCGCGGCACCGCCGGGATATCGGAGGAACTCCAGGTCGCGGAGCCGCTGGTGGTTCCACCACTTCGCATGGAAGGGCGCGAGATGCCGCACCGCCACCTCGACGTCCTCAACTGAGGCCGTGGCGCCTTCGGGGAGCCGTGAGTCGCTCATGTCTTCGAGCAGGAGCACAAAGACGCCCGATGCGGGATCGATGTCCGCGTGGAAACAACGAGGCGTTGGGATCCCAGGATCGGCCCCAAACTGCCGGTAGAACTCGACCTCGCGGACATAGCCGCCCAGTCCATGCATCAGCGCGCGGATCGGCTCGTGCGGCGAGGCGAACTTCGCAACGAGCGAACG
>MGOB01000065.1:35960-44764 GCA_001796995.1 Chloroflexi bacterium RBG_16_68_14
GGGCGCGCCCGCTTCCACCAGGTCGTATTCGAGTTCGAGCCGTGCGACGACCGCGGCCGCGCCCTGCGCCTCCACCAGCCCCGTTGTGTGCGCAGTGACGCTGGCTTGATTCACCGCGCCGTCCCCGCGCAGCGCCGACGTGAGCCATTCGTCGGTAACCTGCTCGGGGCACTCGGGGATCGGGTGATCCATCAGCCCTCCTCCCGCCAGCGCACCTCGTACAGCCGCACCGGGTCCTCGAAGCCGCGTAGCGCCGTCTCGCCTCGGTCCGCGAACAGGAACCCCTTGCCCGCCACAAGACCTCTCACAGTATCCGAGGTGAGTATCTCGCCGCCCTGCGCCTTGGTCGCAATCCGCGCCGCCGTGATCACCGCTGTCCCGAAAAAGTCATCCTCCTCAGCGATGGGCTCACCCGCGTTCAGGCCCACCCGTACCTGGATGGGCTCAGCAGCCGACGCGCTGTGCTCCGCGAAGGCGCGCTGCAGGGCCACGGCGCACTCCAGCGCCCGCGTGGCTGACGAGAACGAGGCCATGAAGCCGTCGCCCATCGTTTTCACCTCGCTGCCGCCGTGGGCACGCAGCGCCTCCCGCACGATGCGCTCGTGGGCGCGCAGCACCTCCCGTGCACCGGCGTCGCCCAGCCGCTGCGTTAACGATGTGGAGGCCTCTACGTCAGTGAAGAGGATGGTGCGGAAGGCGCCCGCCTCAGGTGTCGCAGGCTCTGCTGTCTTGACCTCCTCTCCCTCGCCCAGGAACTCATCGATGGCCGCCGCTAGCGCCTCCATGTTCTCCAGGTAGGTAACCCCTGATGTCCCTTCAAGGAGGAACAATTCGGCGTTTGGAATCTTGGAAGCAAGCTCCTGAGCAACCTCCACACGTACGATCGGGTATCCACGCCTCTGAATCACAAGCGTTGGTGCTTCCACCCTTGGGAGGAGATGCGTGACATCGATATCGTCACCGGCTTTGTCCAGCGCTTTCGCCACGTCCGGGGTCGTGCATTCTCGGAACACGGCGGCCGCGCGGTGCGCCTCTTCCCCCTGAGGCCAGCCGTACGCCAAGTGCGCCAGCATTTCTGTGTACGTCTCCCAGTCCTCGTCCATCAGAGCTCGGAGCGCTCCGACCTGGGGGCCACTTGCAAAGTCCGTGCCTCGTGCGAAGCTGCACCACAAGATGAGATGCGATACCCGCTCCGGATTTCGGGCAGCATAGACAATCGCTGCTGCGCCGGTGAGATGATGTCCAAACAGAGCAAAGCGCTCCAGGCCGAGACGGTCTACTACCGCCTCCAAGTCCAAGATCAATCCTTCAAGAGAGACACCAGCCACGTTACGCTGGGACAAACCACTGCCCCGGTGGTCGTACCGAATATGCCTCCGCTTCTCTGCCAGCCGTTCGTCCCAGGCTCGCCAGAGCGGGACCTGTAGCTCCAGTTGCACATGGCTCCACGGAGGTACTGGCATCTCCACGAAGGGCATCCCTTCCCCCATCGTCCAGTAGGCGATGCTGACGCCGTCCTTGGTCTTCGCGTACTGGATGCGCGGCTCCATCACTGCTGCTCCCACGCGACGGCGTACACCCGCACGGGCTCGCCGACGCCCTTCATCTCGCGCTCGCCGCGGTCCTCGAAAGTCACGCCGGCCGACGTGCGCGCCAGATCGCGCACGGTCGCCGACACCAGCACCTCCCCCGGGGACGACAGGGCACAGACGCGCGCCGCCACGTTCACGGCGCCGCCGTAGACGTTGTGCTCCTCGCGGATCACGTCGCCGGCGTGGATGCCGAGATGCAGGCGCAGCTCGCTCTCGGCGCTGAGGGCGTGGCAGCGCAGCGCGGCGTCGATCGCCTCGCGCGCCGACGTGAAGACGGCCATGACGCCGTCCCCGAGCACCTTGCCCTCGGCGGGCGTGCCGCCGGCCTCGCGGATGGCGGCGCGCAGCCGCTCGTCCAGGGCGCGGGCCGCCGCGCGGAACGCCGCGTCGCCCATGCGCTCCGTGAGCGCGGTGGAGCCGGCGATGTCGGCGAAGAGGATGACGGCCGTGCCGGATGGGAGGCCGCCCACCGGCTCCTCGTCTTGCTGTACGCCCTCCCGCAGGAAGGCATCGAACTCCGCTACTAAGTCGATGTTCCAGCCGGTCAAGGCTGGTGCTTCGTTCGGAGTCAGCCGCGCGCCCGGTATGGCTGCGGCCAATCTCTGTGCCTGGCCACGGTGGCCCGCCCAGGCCACGACCAGCGTCTTCGCTCTCACCTCCGCTAGCTCGTTGCTAACGTCCCAGTTTCTTAGCTGTTCCCAGAAAGAGATATACGCCTGTGGCGTGACCTCTTCCTTCAACATAGAAGCCCGCTCAGGCGCGATATCAGCACGCCAGAGCAACGCCGCGGTGGCGTCACAAGCCATGGGCCAGTTCTTCTTCGCCAGATCCCAGATCGACTCCCACGGGTCCCAGGGAAAATCCACAGGCCGAGCAAGGCCGCCCGCGATGCCAAGATGGGACACCTGGCCGGGGTGGCGTGCAGCATAGGCTATTCCTACCATCGCCGAGAATCCGCTGGTGATCAGCTGAATCTCCTCAAAATGCAGACCGTCCACAACTGAGCTTAGGTCGCTCACGAAGGCATCGAGAGAGAAATCATCGGCATCGCGGTCAGAAAGCCCGAATCCTCGATTGTCGTAGCGGACCAGCATCCGGCCGCGGCCCAGATATTCGTTCATATCGCGGATTTCGGCCATCTGTAGCTCAAGCTGCAAGTGGCTGAGCGGCCCGAAAGGACAGATGATGAGCGGTTGCCCGCTCCCTATCCCGTAGTAGGCGATGCTCACGCCGTCCTTGGTCTTCGCGTACTGGATGCGCGGCTCCATGGCGAGAATATCCTACCACCATCGGAAGCGGTCTGCGAACGGCCGCGGGCGTGGCTAGAGAATAGCGTATACCTTGTAGCCGACCCAGTTGGGCGCGAACCTGCCCACGGCCACCGCCACGATCCGGTTCAGCCAGCCGTACTTCTCGGACGCGGTCTCGTAGACCGGCGCGGTCCGGAAGTAGTACTCGGACGGGTCCAGCGTCTCACCTTGCAGCGCTCGCTGGAAGGCCTCGGGCGGGAGGTGGATGATGCCCCGGTAGTAGGTGTAGATGAGATGGCCGTCGTCGGTGCGCATGGTGCCCCGAACGTCCAGCTCGCCCGCGCCATCGGGACGGAGGAGGAGCCAGTCGCCTCCTCCCGGGAGCACCTCGCCCTTCAGCTTCGGGCCCTCGAAGGTGCCGCCCTTGACGTAGTAGATCCGCCGGTCGCCGTGGGGGGTAGCTCCCATCTGCTGCGGCTCCTCCAGGTCCACGCTCACCTCGAACAGGAACTCGGCGTTCAGGTCTGCCACGGTCTGCCTCCTCTCTGAATGCGTCTTCACCCGCCTCGCTTGCGACAAAGGAGCTCACCACGGGGAATCGGAATGAGCACACACTCCAGCTCTGGATGCGACTCCGCCGCCTCCCGAAAGCCGGCGAGGTCATCGGCGTGGGAGAGCAGGTTGTCGGCGACGAGCAGGCCGCCGGGACGGAGCAGGCGCACCAGGGGCTCCAGGAAGTCCAGGTACAGCTCCTTCTCCGTGTCCAGGAAGGCCAGGTCGAAGGGCCCGTCCAGGGTCGCCAGCGTCTGGCGACCGTCGCCCTCCACGATGGTCACCAGGTCGTCCATCCCCGCGTCCGAGAGGCTCCGCCGCGCCCGTTCGATCTTCGCCGGGTCGATCTCGAGGGTGGTCACGTGACCTCCCGTCTCCCCGGCCGCCGTCGCCAGCCAGACCGTGGAGTAGCCGCCCGACGTGCCCACCTCCAGGATGCGCCGGGCGCCAGCGATCTTCACCAGCAGGTTGAGGAAGGCGCCCACCTCCGGCGTCACGGAGCGGAGGCGCCGCTCCCTGGGCGTTCCGTCAGCGCGGTCGCGGCGGTCTTCCTCCTCCAGTCGCCTCAGAACCGCGGCCGCTCGCTCGTCCACCGTTGCCTTCCCGTATGCATGAAGGCGGGCCCAGAACCGGTCCATCGGCTCTGGGCCCGTCTCACCGTTCGTGTGGAGGCGACGACCGGATTCGAACCGGTGATCGGGGTTTTGCAGACCCCTGCCTTAACCACTTGGCTACGTCGCCCCGAACCGACTGCGACAAGGGCCGGGGCCCCGCCTCTGGCGGGCCGCCCCTTGTGGGCTCCTCTGGTGCCGAGGAGGGGATTCGAACCCCTACACCCGAAGGCACGGCCCCCTCAAGGCCGCGTGTCTGCCAATTCCACCACCTCGGCTGAACGCTGCCTGGCAGGAGTGGAGGGACTCGAACCCCCGACCTGCGGTTTTGGAGACCGCTGCTCTTCCAACTGAGCTACACTCCTCCGCATCCGGAGTATAGCAACGCCCTCCCGAGGGGGTCAACTGGCCCGGCGAACGGGCCGGCGCCCTCGGTTTGACGGCGCAGTCCTCCCAGCCGTACAATGACTTGACATAGGGCGAGCCCCAAACGGCTCGCTCCCTTTCATCTCATGGAAGCGAACGCCTACCGGAAGACCACTCTCCCCAACGGCTTGCGCGTCCTCACCGCCCCCATGCCCCACACCAGCTCGGTGGCGGTGAGCATCTACCTGGGCGCCGGCTCTCGCTATGAAACGAAGGCCCAGGCCGGCCTCTCCCACTTCATCGAGCACCTCTGCTTCAAGGGCACAGAACACCGGCCCACGCCCCAGGAGGTCTTCCAGGTGATCGACAGCGTGGGCGGCACGATTAACGCCGCCACGGACCGGGAGCTGACGGTCTTCGACTGCAAGGTGGCGCGGCCCCATTTCCAGCTCGCCCTGGACGTGCTCGCGGACCTGATCCGGCGGCCCCTCTTCGCGCCCGACCAGCTAGAGATGGAGCGCCGGGTGATCATGGAAGAGCTGGCGATGGTGGCCGACTCTCCCGCCCAGCAGGTGGACGTGCTCCTGGACGAAACCCTCTGGCCGGAGCAGCCCCTGGGCCGCGAGGTGGCCGGAAGCGAGGCCACCGTGAGCGCCCTCAGCCGGGAGATGGCCATCGACTACCTGCACCGTCAGTACGTGCCCAACAACACAGTCATCAGCATCGCGGGGGCCACGGACCACCAGGAGGCGGTGGATCTGGTCGAGGCCGCCCTGGGTGACTGGCCCCGCGGCGTGCCCAGCGGCTGGTTCCCCGCCGTCAACGGGCAGCGGGCGCCCCGCGCAGCCGTCAAGCACAAGACGACGGAACAGGCGCACCTCTCGCTGGCGGTGCGCGCGTTGCCTCTCCGGCACCCCGACCGCTACGCCCTGAGCCTGCTAAGCGTCATCCTGGGCGAAGGGATGAGCAGCCGGCTGACGCTGGAGCTGCGGGAGCGGCGCGGCCTCTGCTACGACGTCCACAGCTACGTCAGCTACTTCCAGGACGCCGGCGCCTTCGCGATCTACGCGGGCGTCGATCCAACCAACGCGCGGGAGACGCTGAGCGCCCTGCTGGCGGAGCTGGCCCGCCTGCGCGACGAGCCCGTCCCGGAGGAGGAGCTGGCCCGGGCGAAGGAGTTAGCCAAGGGACGCCTCCTCCTGCGCATGGAGGACACCCGCGCCGTCTCCGACTGGCTGGGCGCCCAGGAGCTTCTGGCTGGCCGCCTCCGCACCGTCGATGAAGTCGCCGCGTTAATCGACGCGGTGACGTCTGAGGACCTGCGTCGGGTGGCCGGGCAGCTCATCGTGTCCGACCAGCTCAACCTGGCCATCGTCGGCCCCTTCCGCTCCGACCGGCGCTTCCTTTCGCTGCTTCACCTCTAGTCAAGCGGCCGCCAGGGTTTGACCACAGCGGTAAGTGACGTATCATCGGGTCACCCGACCAGTTCCGTCGTCAAGAGGAGGCGCCATGACCACCCCAGAACCAGCGGAAGGGACTCTGGCCGGGCCGGAGCGCCCCGGAGGCCAGGGCCTCGATCCCAACCAGGAGGAGTCCGGCAACCGGGCGATCTATCTCCTCCTCACTCACCCCGTCGTCGGGCCCCAGACCGACTTCGTCGCCACCTATCGGGACGCCGCCCTTCGGGAGCCTCGGGGCGGCGCCTACGAGGTCTGGGCGCAGCGGGGCATGGTGCGCTTCCAGCGCTCGTATGGCGCAACGGGTGAGTACGAGTACCAGGTGGTCGAGACGGTGGGCCAGAACCCGGTCGAGAGCCAGGATCCGCGCGCTGTCGCCACCATCGAGGAGGAGTTGGAGGCGGCGCGCCGCTCCGGCAACCCCACCGACGACCCGAACCAGGCGTTCATCGAGCCGGAGCAGCTCAGCTACCCCCTGGCCTACGAGCGCATCGCCCAGCTCTTCGATAGCCCCAACGCGCCCGACCTGGTGGTGAACCCCAAGTGCTACGCCTTCGGCCGGCAACCCGGCCAGCACGGGGCGCTGGACGTAGTGCAGTCGCGGGCGCCCCTCGCCTTCTCCGGGCCGGGGGTGCGTCCCGGCGTGAGCGACGACGCCGTCCGCCACATCGATATCGCCCCCACCATCGCCCGGCTGATGGGCTTCCCGCAGATCGAGGGGCGAGGCGCCACCGGCCGCCCCTCGGCCAGCGTTTACCTGCGGCGCCAGGACGGCCGCCCGCTGGAGGAGATCCTGGACCTGGGCGCCGACGGCGAGCCGCGGGCCCGTCCGGAGCGGGTCTACATCGTCCACATGGACGGCGTGAGCAACTCGGAGCTGCACGCGCGGTTAGAGGATGCGGACGCCATCCCCCACCTGCGGCGGCTCATCCAGCGCGGGCACATGTTCCGCTACGGCTCCATCGTCAACTTCCCCTCCATCACCTGGCCCAGCCACAACACCATCGGCACCGGCTGCTGGGGCGGCCACCACGACATCGTCAACCCGACCTACTACCTGCGGGAGACGCGAGAGGTGGTCACCCCCCAGGGCCAGCAGTTCGACACCGCCAGGTTCCTGGGCCACGAGGTGGAGACGCTGTACGAGGCGTTCCACCGCGTCCACGGCCCCTGGCAGGGCAACCGCGGCGCCTTCACCGTCGCCATCCACGAGCCCTGCACCCGGGGCGCCGACCACTCGGTGCTGGAGCGCCGGATCGTCGGCGACCGCGACCGGCTGCGGGCGCTGACCAGGGAGTGCGAGGCGGACGTCCACCCTCGCTGGCGGGACGACGGCGTCGAGGGCGTCCAGGGCTACCCCATCCTGGAGACTAGGGGCATCGCCCAGGCGCTCCTCCTCTTCTCCGAGGACAGCCATCCGCCGCCCATCTTCACCTTCCACGAGTTCGCCCTCCCCGACGCCGTCGCCCACGACTACGGCCCCCACCATGAGGCGGTGCGGGACTCCCTGGAGGAGACGGACCGCCGGGTCGGCCGCCTCCTGCGCACCCTGGAGGAGCGCGGGCTCTTCGACTCCATGCTGTTCGTCATCACCTCCGACCACGGCATGGCCGCCACCCGCACCGAGCTGGCGGCAAACCAGGTGGAGCTGCTGCCCAAGGAGGGGATGAAGGCGGTGGTGCCGATGCCCCTGGCCTACCTGCTGGACATGGACGTGGACATCCAGCGCGCCGCCGACGGCCGCACCGCCACCATCACGGTACTGGCCAACGACGCCGACGCCTCGGGCGAGCGGCCGCCCGCCGCCGAAGCCGAGGTGACAGTGAGCGGCCACGGCGGCCAGGTGCTCGCCCGCGCCCGCACCGACCACTACGGGGTCGCCGGGATCCCGCTGCCGGCGGACCTGCCGCCCCACGATGTCCTCATCTCCGTGCACCACGACGACTACAACCCCCGCCACCTGCGCCTGGACGGCTCCAACGTGGTGCTGGACCTACAGGAGTTGCTGTACGGCGAGTCCTAGGTAAGCGCCGGATGAGAGCCCTCCCCTGGCTTGCGATCAGCGTGCTCGTTTTGGCGACCGTCCTCGCCGTCGCCTGTGGCGGCGAGGACGGTGACGGCACGGCCCCAACCGCGACGCCCACCGAGAGCCGCGCGGACACGGCTACGCCCACCCCAAGCCAGTCGCCGGCACCGACGTCGACGCCAACCGTGGAGGGCACGCCAACGCGCTTCCAGGCGCTCCGGGATCAGCTCCGGGGCCAGCTCGAGGCCATCGGCGACAACATCGGCGCCATCCCGGACGACATACGCGCCGGGCTCCTGGCCCGCTGCCACGAGCTGGAGGAGTTCGTCGCGCCCGAGGTCATCGCCGACATCTGCGGGGCGATCGAGCAGGCCATCGAAGGCGACGACCCGGGCCTCATCGACCTGGTGCTGGACCGGCTGGCGGAGCTGACGGAGGAGTAGCGTCGGCCTTCACCCTTGCCATGCGACTGCTGACAGCGGTGAGCCAATTCTCCGAGGGACAGGCTTCAGCCTGTCGCCGTCGCCTGCCCTCCAGCAGGCGGGGGCTAAAGCCCGACCCGCGGTGTTACTCAGCGCCCTCGCCCGCCGCTTGACACCATCACCGCCGTGCGTTACATGAATGCCATTCAGTCATGCCCGCCACAGCGCCGCCAGCGGCCAAACAGGGGAAGCGGGAGCGCCAGAAGATCGCCCGCCGCGAGGCCATCCTGGCCGCCGCCCGCAAGGTCTTCGCCCGGAAGAGCTACGACGGCGCCACCATGGCCGACATCGCCCGGGCGGCGGGCGTGGCGGCCGGCACCGTCTACCTCTACTACGCCTCCAAGTCCGACCTGTTCGCCGCCCTCAACGCCCGCCTCCTGCAAGTGATCAACCAGGCGATCCAGGAGACGCCGGGCCAGGGCGAGCTGCGGGAGGGCATCCGGGCGCGCATCCACGCCATCTTCGCGG
>MGOB01000065.1:44774-45946 GCA_001796995.1 Chloroflexi bacterium RBG_16_68_14
CGACCTCCTGCGGCTGGTCTTCCTCAACCCGGACCCGCGCACGCAGGCGGCAGACCGGCTCCGAAACGCCGAGGAGGAGCGGCTGCGCATCGTAACCGAGCTGATCCGCGGCGGCATGGCGGCGGGCACCGTCCGCCAGGCCGACCCCGTGCTGCTGGCGCGGATCGCGAACGGCCTGGTGATCGTCGCCCTCTACCAGTGCTTCGTCCAGTCGGACGGCCGCGACAGCCAGGCCTACGAGGAGACGGTGACGGAGATGATCGTGGGCGGCCTGGCACCCCGCCAGTAGCGGCGCTCCGAAACTGTCATGCTGAGCGAAGCGAAGCATCTCTTCGCCCGGAGTAGGACTTCGCCCTTCGGCGGGCTCAGGCTCGCTTAGGGCAAAGTTACTCAATGAAGAGGAGAGACCCTTCGCTTCGCTCAGGGTGACAACGGGCCCAACGTCATACTGAGCAGGCGGGGCCCTGTCCCTACGAGGCGGTGCCCCGGCCTCTACCGCTCCAGCTACTCGTACCGCAGCGCTTCGGCGATGGGCACGCCTGCCGCCAGGCGCGAGGGGATGTAGGTCATCAGCAACGTGGCGCCCAGGGCAAAGAGGCCGATGAGGGAGATCTGGCCCCAGGGGACGTAGACGCTGCGCATGCCCATGACATCGAACTCGTCGCTCTGGAGGAGGAAGGTGCTGAGCAGCACAGCCAGGCCGATCCCTGAGAGGACGCCCAGCAGGGCGATGAAGGCCGACTCCAGCAGGAAGCTCAGCGCTACCGTGCCCCGCTTGTAGCCGATGGCCCGCAGCATCCCGATCTGCTGCCGTCGCTCCACCACCGAGCGGAAGGCGACCACGCCCACGGCGGCGATGCCCACGAACAGCCCCATCCCGGCGAAGCCCTGCACCAGGTAGAAGAAGCTCTTGGCCAGCGCGGACTGCTCCTCCCGGTCCTTGATCAGTGACGTGGCCTGCGCGCCGCCGGTCAGCAGGGCCGCCTCGATCTGGCGGGCCACTTGCTCCGCCTGGTCGGTGTCCCGGAGGCGGACGTAGTGGTTGGCGAACTCCACTCCACCGAAGACGCGCTCCACCAGCCCCCGGTTGGTGATGAGGCCGAAGAAGCCAGAGAACGGATCGCCGCTGGAGCTGGCGCCCAGGCTCAGGATGCCGATGAGCCGCACCGTCT
>MGOB01000065.1:45959-46343 GCA_001796995.1 Chloroflexi bacterium RBG_16_68_14
CGGCCGCCGGCGCTGTCGCGCAGCACGAGGTCGAGGGGTGGGAAGCTCCGCACGTCCGGCTTCAACCCGTCCAGGCGAAAGAAGTCGCCGTGGCCGCCGAAGTCGAAGAAGCCGCCGCCCAGTACTGCGGCATCGATCACGGCCAGGTCGGGGCCAGCGGCCACGGCGTCCCAGACCGCGCGGTCGCTCGCGAAGCCGGCGGCGCGGGCCTGGAGCGGCAGCGTCGTCTGCTCCAGGAACGTCGCGTCGGCGCCCTTCACCACGTACACCATGAACTGCTCAGCGTCATCGCAGTTCGAAGCGTCCTGCTGGCAGAGCTCGGCGGCGAAGGGCCGGGCGACGCCCAGGGAGCCGACGGCGGCGAACGCGCTGGTGTCCACTGGC
>MGOB01000065.1:46355-49520 GCA_001796995.1 Chloroflexi bacterium RBG_16_68_14
CTAGCAAGGGCAGCCGTCAGGCCGTCCAGCAGCGGGTTGCTGGGGTTCTCGCGCACCTCCACGTCCCAGCCGCCCAGGTTGTCCTTGTCCAGGAACAGCCGCTCGAAGTTGGCGTTCATCACCGCCATCATGGTGAGGGCGAAGACGACCAGAGCGATCATCGCCAGGGTCATGCCGGTGCGGAACTTGCTGGCCAGGGGATAAGCCACCGCCATGCGCACCACCGGCAGCAGCCCGCCCAGAAGTCCGCCCACCAGCGTCAGCACCGCCAGCAACAGGTCGGCGTTGTAGACGAGGACAAAGGACGCCGCGGCCACCATGACCATGCCGCTCAGGATGAACATTTCCACGCCGCCCTCCAGCTCGCTCAGCCTGGGGATGAGGCCGCCGGCATTGGCCATCCAGAAGGCGAGCAGCACGAGCCCGGTAGCGGTGAACACCAGCCGCTCCGGGAGACGGGCGAATCGGGCGAGGATGGCCGCGGCGAAACAGGCCAGCGAGAACCCCAAGGCAAAGGGGAAAGCAGCGTTGCCCTGGAGCCCCGCGGCCATGAGCAGCACGGAGAGGGGCGCCAGGGCCAGCGCCAGGAGCAGGGATCGGCGTCCAGGCTTCATCTCCGGATCCGGCAGGTCGCGGATCGCCCGCACGATGTTCAGCCGGCTCACCTGCCAGGACGAGAAGGAGATGGTGAAGAAGGTGAGGACAACCCCCAGCGCGTAGGAGACGGCCAGGCTGCGCGGCGTAACGAAGGGCTCGATCCTCAGGTCGAAGTCGGCGCTGGCGAAGAGCGAGGCCATGACGCCGGTCAGGGCGAAGGCCACTACCACCCCCAGCGCGGAACCAACCATGGCCGAGACCAGGTTGTAGCCCATCCCCTCCGCCAGAAAGGTCTCCACCAGGTGCCAGCGCTTGGTGCCCAGCGCCCGCGCCATCCCCAGCTCCGACTTCCGCTCCGCCGCCAGCATCACAAAGATCATGACGATGAGCAGCATGCCGGCGGCGATGGAGAAGGTGCCGAAGACCAGGAAGAAGGTCATCATGCCGTTGCCCGCCAGCTCCGCCATCTCCAGACTCTCCTGCTTGGTGAAGGCGATGCCGAGAGGTAGGTCGCGCTCGCGGAACGCCTGCTCCAGCCGCGCCTCCACCGCCGGCGTGTGTTCCACCCCCTGGCGGAGGTCTCCCCGGTTGGAGACGCCGACGAAGTTGAGCTCGTCCGGCCGCTCGAGCAGCCGCTGGAGGATGGTGAGGCGGGTGACCAGCCCCTCGCTCTCGAGCCCGCCCCAGGAGCCGGTGATCCCGCGGTCGCGGGCGATGGCCGCCACCCGCAGCGGGATGGGCCGGTTCCGATAGGAGACCTGGATCTCGGCCCCGACGGCAGTGTCCAGCTCCTCCGCCAGGCTCTCGTTCACGAAGACCTCGTCGTCGGCGAGCGAGGCCAGGTCCAGGGGGTTGCCCTGCGGGTCTTCCAGGTCGGGGAAGGCGTCCATCCGGGTCTCATCCACACCGACGAAGCGGGCGTTGGGCGCGCTCTGGCGCCGCTCCGGCTCGATGACGGGCACCTGCTCGATCAGGGTGGGCACCAGGCCGTCGATGTTCGGGTCGGCCCGCAGCTCCTCCTCCAGGGCGAGGAAGTCGGCCATCGGGATGGCGATGTCCGGCTGCGGGACGTCCTCGCGGCTCTCGAACTGGACCATCTCGTCCAGGTGACCGAAGATGCGGTAGACATCGTTGGTGATGCTGTGGTCGACAGTGTCGCCGGTGGTGAAGGCGGCGGTGATGATGAGGGTGCTCAGCATCAGCCCCAGCACGATGAGCACCGTCTGCGCCACCCGCCGCGGGATGTTGCGCAGGCCGATGAGGAACATGATGCGGTTGCTGAGGGCGATGTAGACGACGATGGCCAGGCTGACCGCCAGCAGCGCCAGCATGGCCACCAGAAGCGCGTTCATGGGCAGGCCGAAGAGGTTATCCATGGCTCTCTCTGGGTGTTCCCGTGGACTGCCGCCGACCGCGCCCGGTCAGCTCTTCACCCACGGAAAGGACCGCTCACCGTCCGAGCGATTCGGCTGTACCAGCGGCCACCTCGCCCGCGCGGGCGATGACGCCACGATGAGGCCATCCAGCATCTGGACGAGGCGGTGGGTCCGGTCGGCCACCTCCCGCGCGTGGGTGACGATGACGAAGGTCAGGTTGTGGCGGGCGTTGAGCTCCACCATGAGGTCCATGATCTCGTTGGCGTTGGCCGAATCGAGGTCGCCGGTGGGCTCATCGGCCCACACGATGGCCGGGTCGTTGACCAGGGAGCGGGCGATGGTGACCCGCTGGCGCTGACCGCCGGAGAGCTCGCCCGGCCGGTGGGACGCCCACTCCACCAGGTGCACCCGCTCCAGCGCCCCCATCGCCCGATGGCGCGCCTCCTTCGCCCCCACGCCGGCCACCAGCAGCGGCAGCTCCACGTTCTCCACCGCCGAGAGGACGGGGAGCAGGTTATAGAACTGGAAGACGAACCCCATCCGCTGCGCCCGGTACTCCGATTTCTTGTTATCGGAGAGGCGGCTGATGTCCACACCCTCGATGAGCACGCGCCCGGAGTCGATGACGTCCAGGCCGCTCAGGCAGTTGAGGAGGGTGGTCTTGCCGCAGCCGGAGGGGCCCATGATCGCCACCATCTCCCCCCGGCGGACGGTGAGGGAGACGCCGCGCAAGGCCTGCACCTGCACCCTCCCCGTATCGTAGGTCTTGACGACCTCCGTGGCCTCGATGATCGGCTCGCTATCCACCGGTGGGGTGGTAGCAAAGCGCGGCTGACTTATGGTCAAGGACGATGCCTCCAGAGCGACTCCCTTCATGCTACAGAATAGCTGGCGGGAGGGCCAATGCGACCTGCTCGCGAAGAGAGACGGCACATCGTGGTACAATAGGGCCAACCTGAGGCCTGCCTGCCATGAGCGAGGAGCGCACTACCCCGCCACCGCCCGCCGACGCCCAGGAAGAGCGTCCGGCCGGCGTCATCAACGCCCAGAGCGCCCTGCGCCTGCTGGTCGTCCTGCTGGCGATCTGGACCTTCTTCTCCGGCCTGGCCCTGGTCTTCTTCCAGGACGCGGCGGACGCCACCATCGGCGGCGGCCTGGAGGGCGGCGAGGGTGCCGCCGCCCAGCGGCTGCT
>MGOB01000065.1:49584-52235 GCA_001796995.1 Chloroflexi bacterium RBG_16_68_14
AGCCTCATCTGGGTGCCCTACGCGGCCCAGATCGGCGTGGTGGCGGTCACCCTCTTCGACATCGTGACGGGAGAGCGCGACTTCGTGGACGGCGCCCTACCGCTCATCGTCGCCATCACCTTCATGGTCCTGCTGCTCTACGTGTGGCGGGCGGCAAGACGTCCGCCCGCGGTCGCAGAGGTGACGGAGGAGAAGGGGCCGGAACCGGCGGCCGAGGAAAAGCCGGAGTGACTCGCGGCACGCGGCTGGGGCGCCGAAACGAGGCCGTGCCTACTTTGAGCCGCCGGACTTCAGGAGCCGCCTGATCTCCTGCTTGATCTGGCGGAGGCGCTTCATCTCCGGGTAGACGCCGCCCTCGGCCTTGCGGTCGAACAGCTTCTTCCCGTCGGCGATGACCTCCAGGCGGCCGTTGGCCACGGGGATGAGTGTCACCGGGGCCTCGTCGCCGAACTCATGCCAGATCTCGGTCGCCATCCAGGCGGCCAGGGGCAGGTATCCTCAGACGACGCAGTACTTGATCTCGATGGTCAGCTTGCCGGCGTAGCGATCCTGCATGCGCTCCCTCCTGCGAAGGCAGGCCCAACAGTGTTTGGTGACTGACGTTTCACGCCCAGACGCTGAGCGCTGCGGGACGATTATATGCCCTAAAGTACAAGCGTCGCCAGCTTGGCGGTCAGTGTACTTTGGACCCCCCACTGACCCACCTTCCCGCCGCCTCCGCCGCCGCCGACAGCAGCTCGGCGGCGCGGGCGAGCGCCTCGTCCGGCGGCGCCAGGTCGGGCGTGAGGGCGAAGACGGCGTCGAAGGGGCGGGCCACCTCGCCCTGGGGGCCGCCCTCGACGCTGCCGACCAGCGCCACGACGGGCTTGCCCGCCTCCCGGGCCGCCCGCGCCACCCCGGCCGTCGTCTTGCCGAAGGCGCTCTGGCGGTCCAGGCGCCCCTCGCCGGTGACGACCAGGTCGGCCCGGCGCACCCGGCCGGCCAGGCCGACGGCCTCGGCCACCACCTCGAACCCCGGTCGCACCTGCGCCCCGCAGAAGGCGATGAGCGCGGCGGCCAGGCCGCCCGCCGCGCCCGCGCCCGGCACCTCCGCCACGTCGACGCCCAGGTCGCGGCGCACGACCTCGGCGTAGTGGGCCAGGGCGGCGTCCAGCTCGCGGGCGACCGCCTCGCTCGCCCCCTTCTGCGGCCCGTAGACCAGCGAGGCGCCCTCCGGCCCGCAGAGGGGGTTGGTCACGTCCGTCACGACGACGATCTCCGCCTCCCGCAGGCGGGGGTCGAGCCCGGCGACGTCGATGCGGGCCAGCCGGGCGAGGGCGGCGCCGCCGGGAGGCAGCCCGCGGTCTCGGGCGTCCAGCAGGTGAGCGCCCAGCGCCTGGGCGAGCCCGGCGCCACCGTCGTTGGTGGCGCTGCCGCCCACTCCGACAATGATCCGCCGGTAGCCCGCATCCAGCGCCGCCCGTAGCAGCTCGCCGGTGCCGAAGGTGGAGGCCCGCCGGGGGTCGTGCTCCTCGGGCCGGAGGAGGGCCAGGCCGGAGGCGGCCGCCATCTCGATGACGGCGGTGCCCTCACCGCGGCCGCCCAGGGCGCCCCAGCGAGCGCGCAGCGGCCGGCCCAGCGGGTCGTGGGCGTCGGCCTGAAAGAACCGACCGCCGGTCGCCTCCACCAGCACCTCCACCGTGCCCGGGCCGCCATCGGCCAGGGGCAGCAGGTCCAGCTCAGCCTCGGGCAGGGCGCGGCGCAGCCCGCGGGCGATGGCCTCGGCAGCTTCCTTGGCGGTCAGGCTGCCCTTGAACTCCTGGGGCGCGACGAGGATGCGCATCGAGACCATGATAGGCGAGGCGGGGCGGAGCGACAAATCGACGAAAATTCTTCGAAGAAAGTGCTCGCAGGGTCTTGACAAAATCAATATATGGCTTAATATTATTAATCATAAGGTTGAGAAACGTGATGAAAAGGCGGCTCTAACTAAAGAGGTAGCTCTATGACTAGCACCACGGTCGCGGCGGTCCAGATGCAGGCCCGCCCCAAGGATGTCGACTACAACCTGTCTAAAGGCGAGTGGTTCGTGGAAGAAGCGGCCGAGAAGGGCGCGAAGCTGGTTCTGCTGCCCGAACTCTTCAACGTCGGCTACTTCATCGGCCCTGAGCTATTCGAGCTGTGGGAACCGGAGGACGGTCGTACCGTGACCTGGATGCGGGAGCAGGCGGCCCGTCGCGGCGCGATCGTCGCCGGCAGCGTCGCCGAGAGACGAAGCAATCGCCTGCTCAACACGCTCTTCATCGCCGAGCCGGACGGCCGCCTGCATCGCTACGCTAAACGGCAGCCCTACAAGACAGAGCTGGCAGCTTTCGATCCAGGAGACGACGAAAGTATCGTCCAGACGTCGCTGGGACGGACTGGGCTCATCGTGTGCTTTGACCTGAGTTGGGCCGCTTCCTTACTGAGATCTATGGTCGGGACGGTCGACCTCCTTCTCATGTCGCAGGCCTCCTTCAATCTGCGGACGCTAGGTCGCCTGCAGTGGTGGTGGGAACGGCGACGAGGATCGGTCTTCGGGCCCCTGGTCAGCGCCATCGGCGCGCCCATGGTGTCCGCCGGCATGATCGGCCCCCTGCAGCCCATCACCCGGCTGTTTAACGTGTACATGT
>MGOB01000065.1:52276-53268 GCA_001796995.1 Chloroflexi bacterium RBG_16_68_14
GCTTGCCGCGGTTCCTTACTACGAAGAGGGCATAGCTGTGGCTGAGATCGTTCCCGGATCGATCGGCGGCAATCCGAACTCCAAGACGCTCAGGGACCCCGGCTTCGGGCGCGACCTGCTCGACAGCCTCGTCCGAAGTTTCCCGAACCTGCGCCCGAGAGCACCGAGCCGCTCAGAGCTCGAGATGTCGAACGGCCGACGCGATGAGATCGGCCGGAGGTAAGGTCATGAACCAGATCGTCGGTACCTGTCCCGTCTGCGGTGATGAGATGCGGGTGGTGCGCCTGCGCTGCCGCGGCTGCGAGACCGCCCTGGACGGCAGCTTCGAGCTCACCCGCCTCCTGCGCCTCGCGCCCGAGCAGCTCTACTTCGCCGAGACCTTCATCCGTAACCGGGGCAAGATCAAGGACGTGGAAGGGGAGCTGGGCATCTCCTACCCCACCGTCGTCGCCCGCCTGGACGACGTGATCACCTCCCTCGGCTACGAGGCGGAGCACAACGAGGAGGAGCTACGGGAATCCCGGCGCCAGATCCTGGACGAACTCTCCGAGGGCCGCATCGATGCCTCCGAGGCGGCGAAGCGGCTCCGCGAGCTACAAGTACAAGGAGGATAGCCATGGACCACTGGAGCGTACTGGACATCCTGGCCCGGCTGCGGGAGGCCGAGCTGCGGCAGCGGCGGCCAGAGCCGGTGCCGCCATGGACGCCGAGCCTCTGGGCCACCTGGCGCCGGCGGCTGGCCCAGCGGCTGGTCGGCCTCGGCCTGCGCCTGGACGCCGAGGCCTCCCGCGCCCTCATCGGCTCGGCCGGGATCACCCCGCGGCTGAACGGCAGCGATGCGTGACGAACGCTCCCGCATCCTGGAGCTGCTCCGCGCGGGCAAGATCAGCGTCGACGAGGCGGAGCAGCTCCTCGACGCTCTAGGCCCCGCAGGGGGGCGGGCCGAGGCGGAGGGCGAGCCCTCGGCCCAGGCCCGCCCACGCCGCCTCCGC
>MGOB01000065.1:53336-65135 GCA_001796995.1 Chloroflexi bacterium RBG_16_68_14
CCTGGAGCCTGCTGAGCAAGCTCACCCGCACCCGCATCGGACGCCACATCGGCGGCGCCGCCCTCCACGAGATCCAGCGCGCCGCCCGCAGCGGCACCAGCGGCCACATCATAGACGTGACCAACGATGACCGCGACGAGCGGGTAGAGATCTTCTTCGAGTAGTCCACAACCGTAGGAGGCGGGGGACATGGCTGAGACCGCTATCGAGAACGTGCTGGGGCAGGTAGACGACCTCGTCATCGCGACGATGAACGAGCACGCGCTGGCCGGCCTAGCCGTGGGCGTCGTCCACCGCGGCGAGCTCGTCTACGCCAAGGGCTTCGGCCTCGCCGACGCGAAGGAGGAACGGCCCGTCACGCCGGACACGGTCTTTCGCATCGGCTCCATCTCCAAGACCTTCACCGCCATCGCCCTCATGCAGCTCTGGGAGCAGGGCAAATTCCAACTGGATGACCCGGTGAAGGACTACCTCACGGCGTTCAAGGTCCTCCACCGCGACCCGAACGCGCCGCCCGTTACCTTCCGGCACCTGCTCACCCACACCGCCGGCATCGGCGAGTTCCGGGACATCACCGACCTCGCGCGCTTCCGCCGCGCCTTCGCCCTGGGCGCCAAAGAAGACGAGCCCATCCCCGCGCCGAGGGAGTACTACCGCGGCCGACTGACGACGGAGCTCTACCCCGGGCAGAAGTGGGCCTACGCCAACCACGGCTTCGCTGCCCTGGGACAGCTAGTAGAGGACATCAGCGGCGAGCCCTTCGAGGAGCACATGATCGGCCACGTCTTCGAGCCGCTGGGGATGTACCGCACCGATTTCCTGCGCAGCGAGCGGGTGCGCGATGAGCTGGCGGTGGGCTACCAGCTCAAGAAGAACGGACTCACGCCGGTCGACTACCTGGAGATCACCATTCGGCCGGCCGGCTCCATCTTCTCCAGCGTCACCGAGATGGCGAAGTACGTGGCAGCGCTGCTCAACGGCGGCAGGAACGAGCACGGCTCCGCCATTCAGCCGGAGACGCTACACATGATGATGGAGCCGCACTACGTCCTCGACGAGCGTCTGCCCGGCATGGGCCTGGCCTTCTGGCTGGACTCCATCGGCGGCCACCGCATCGCCCATCACGGGGGCGGCTGGGCGGGCTTCGTCTCGGCCATGCTGGTCGCCCCGGACGATGACCTGGGGGTCCTGGCCTTCACCAACACGAGCAACCTGGCGCCCTATCCGATTGCCCTCTCGCTGATGCAGCGGCTGCTGGGCGTCCCGGATGAGACCATCGCGGTGCCCCGGCCGGGCATGCTGGAGACGCCCCACCTCTGGCCCGAGCTGTGCGGCTTCTACGGGCCGAAGCCGGGCTTCATGACCAACGCGCGCATCTGGATGTCCTTCGCAGGCGAGGCGGAGGTCTTCATCAAGGACAACCGGCTGGCCATACGTGCCTTGGTGGGGCCGCTGCGCAAGGGCCTCACCCTGTATCGCACGGATGCCGATGATCCCCTGGCCTTCCAGGCCGAGTACGAAAAGCTGCCCATCCCCTTCGTCTTCAGGCGCAACGAGGACGGCCAGGTGGAGCGCCTGTGCAGCGCCGGCGCCATGGGCTTCCTTGACCTCTACAAGCGCCCCAAGGGCGAAAGCCTCAGCTTCAGGGCCAGAGTAGCCCTGAGCGGGCTGGCTGCGCTGGTCGCCGGTGTGCTGGGCTTGCGACTGCTGAGGAAACGGTAGCAGGCAGCCAAAGGGACGCTCTTCGCACAGGCCACCATGCGACCACTGCCAGACTCGATGCCTGAACTGACGCCAGCTCCTCGCGGCTGGTGGGAGCGCGACGCCGACGACGGCGAGCGGCAGTTTGTGAGCACGCCGCCGCCTACACGTGGCCCGCCTGCTATCGAGGTGCGCAAGCTCAGCAAGCGCTATCGCGGCGGCGTCCTCGCCAACGATGAGATCAGCCTCTCGATACCCAGGAGCGCGGTCTTTGGCGTGCTGGGCCCCAACGGGGCAGGGAAGACTACGCTGGTACGCCAGATCACCGGCGAGCTGGTGCCAACCGCAGGAGCCATCCGCGTCCACGACATCGATATTCTCGAGCGTCCCCTCGCGGCCAAGTCGCTGATGGGCGTGGTGCCCCAGGAAGCGACCCCCTACCAGCACCTGAAGCCCCACGAGCACCTGGTCTTCTTCGGGCGCCTGCACGGGATGAGCCGATCGCAGGCGCGAGGGCGCGCCGACGAGCTGATGGCCGCGCTGGGGCTGGAAGAGCACGCGGGCGTCACGGCGGTCCGGCTCTCCGGAGGTCTCAAGCGCAAGCTGCTGGTCGGCAGCGCCCTCATGGCCGAGCCCTCCCTCCTGGTCCTGGACGAGCCCACGACGGGCCTCGACCCCCACTCCCGGCGCGAGGTCTGGGCGCTGCTGGAGTCGCTGCGCGGCCGGGGCACGACCATCCTGATCACCACCCACTACATGGACGAGGCTGAGATGCTGTGCGACCAGGTGGCCGTCATCGGCGCCGGCCGCATCCTGGCGATGGGCACGGTGGAGGAGCTGCGCGGCCTCTGCCGGAGGCGGTACAAGGCCACCTTCGAAAACGGCGCGGGCCAGCGGCAGACGGTGTACGGGTCCGCCTACGACGAGGTGGTCGATGAGCTGGCGCGCCTCGATATCCACGAGTACACCATCGGGAAGACGACGCTGGAAGACCTGTACCTGGAGCTTACGTCGCAAACCTTGGAGGAGAGCCAGTATGCGTAAGGCCATCGCCGACGCCGCCCTTATCGCCTGGATGGAGACGCTGAAGGTGCGCGTCGCGCCGGCGATGTATGTCATCGCCATCGTCTTCTTTCCGCTGGGGATGCTCCTCTTCGCCAAGGCGATGACGCCGCCTGGTTTCGACGTCGGCGTGCGGCTGGTGACCGGTTCCCTGGTCTTCGGGCTCGGGCTCGCGACGGTCAACCTGCTCGCCCAGTTCATCCTCTTCGAGCGCTTCAACAACGAGATGAAGCTCGTCGTCGCCTCACCCGTCCACCCGCTGTCCTACGCCGGCGGCGTCCTCGTCTACAGCGTGGGGCAGGCGTTGGTAACGTCGGCCGTCATCCTCAGCTTCGCGCCCCTCTTCGATATCGACATCACCCTCAGCTTCTGGCTCCTCCCGCTGCTGCTGCTGACCGCCCTCTCCATGACCGGCATCGCCGTCGTCATCGCTACCTGGGCGCCGAGCATGGAGGCGGGCAACATGATGGCCAACACGCTGGGCATCCTCATCGTCATCCTCTCACCGATCTACTACCCCATCGAGCGTCTATCCGAGTGGCTGCAGTGGGTCGCCCGGTTCTCGCCCTACACCCACGCGGGGGAGGCGATCAATAAAGTGCTCTCCGGCCAGGGCGGCTTCGAGCGCGAGATGCTGATCCTGGCCGGCATCACCGTCGTCGGCCTCGTCATCGGCATCCTGGGCCTGCGCTGGCGGGAGGCCTAGAGGGCTGCCCGGCGCGGCCAGGGCAGCGGCGGAGCAGCGTCTCCACCTCCTCGAGCCGCAGCGCCCGCGCCGCCGCCAGGAAGACGAGTCCACCCAGGAGCCCGCTCCCGGCCAGCGCCAGGAACGTGTCCAACAGGCGATCGGTGTCCAGGCGGTCCGCCTGGTGGAGCAGGACCAGGTAGAGGCCCATCACTTCCGCCATCAGGACGGCCGCCACCGCGGTCCGCCCCAGCGAGCGGCCCAGCGCCCGCAGGTCCAGCCCTTCCAGCCGGCCCCGCAGCGCCCAGAAGAGGAGCGCCGCCTCCAGGATCGTCGCCAGCGAGACGGCCAGCGCCAGCCCCCGCACCTCGAAGGGCCCGACGAAGATAGCGCTCAGGACCAAGTTCGCCACCAGGGCGACCACAGCGAAGAGCACCGGCGTGCGGGTATCGCTCAGGGCGTAGAAGCCGCGGCTCAGGATCTCGGTGGCGGCGAGGGCGAAGAGGCCGATAGCGTAGAAGAGGACCGCCGCCGCGGTGATGTCCGTCGACGCTCCCGTGAAGGCGCCGCGCTGGAAGATGAAGGCCACCAGCGGTTCCGACAGGATCATCAGGCCCACGGCGGCGGGGATGGTCAGGAAGAGGATCAGGCGCAGGCTCTGCTCCAGCGTCCGGCGCAGCTCCGCCCGGTCGGCCACGGCCTGCTCGGCCATGGTGGGGAAGACAGCGGTAGAGATGGCCATGCCGAAGAGGCCCAGGGGCGTCATCACAATCAGCCAGGCGTAGTTCACCGCCGAGATCGCCTCGTCGCTGACGGTGGAGGCGAAGAAGACGGTGATCAGCAGGTTGAGCTGAAAGGCGGCGAGGCCGAGCACCCGGGGCGCCATCAGCCGCCCCACCTCCCGCACCGAGGCGTCCCGCCAGTCGGCGATGGGCCGGTAGCGCATGCCGGCCGCCGCCAGCGCCGGTAGCTGCACCACCAAGTGGAGCGCCGCCCCGATCACCACCGCCGCCGCCAGCGCGTGCACGTTGTCGAAGGCGAGAGCGCCCACGATGATGGCCAGGTTGTAGACCATGGGGGCGATGGCCGGGAAGAGAAAGTGGTGGCGAGCGTTGAGGATGCCCATGAACATCCCGCTCACGGCGAAGAGGATGGGCGAGAGCATCATCAGGCGGGTGAGGTCCACCGCCAGCGAGCGCAGCTCGTCCTGCTGGCCGGTCTCCTCGCCCAGGCCGGGAGCCATAGCCGGCACCAGGACCGGCGCCAGCAGGACGCCGAGCACGGCGAAGACGATGGTCGCCGCCGCCACCAGGTTCAGGACCGAGCTGGCCAGGCGCCAGGCCGCCTCCTCGCTCTGTTTGGTGAAGAGGCGGGCGAAGGTGGGGATGAAGGCGCTCCCCAGGGTAGCGCCGGCCAGGAGCTGGAAGACCAGGTCCGGCAGGCGGAAGGCGACGAAGTAGGCGCTCAGCTCCGGGCTGGTGCCAAAGGCGTCGGCGATGGCGACGCTGCGCAGCACGCCCAGCAGCCGGCTACCCAGGAAGCCGGCGGCGACGATGACGGCCGCCGTCGCCAGGCTGGGCCGTTCCCATCGCGCGGACAGATCGCCCGGGGCGGGCGGTGGTTGCTCCACGCTGGCTAGTATGCCGGATGGTGCTTGCCAGCGCACGGCGGAGGGCGGCTTGACAGGCGGACGGCCGCATGCTACATAACGTCCGCCTTGAGGCCATCGAGGTCGTGGCCAGCCAGGCTACGCGCGCAGACCGGCAGCGAAGGAGAGGAGGTTCCCGTGGCATCGAGGGTCGATCTCGCCAAGCAGTACATGGACTACCAGCAGGAGCGGAAGCTGGACGAGATGCTCGCCATGCTGGCGGACGACGTCGTCATGTCCAACCCGATGATGGGCACCATCACCGGCAAGGGTGCCCTGGAGCAACAGATGCGCAACCGGCCCATGGGAGGCGGGGGCGGTATGGGCAACATCACCTGGTCGGACCCGGAGGAAGAGGGCGACAGCGTCAAGATCGTGGGCACCGGCAGCCCCTTCGGGCCGATCAAGATCGTCCTCGCCTTCAACGCCGACGACATGATCAACAGGATCGAGGCGGGGCTGGCCTAGCGAGCTGACCCGCTGCTAGACCAGGTGGCGATGCGGGCCACCGGTCGCCTGGACACAGCCGCCGCCCTCCGCTACCATACCTTCGTCGCTCGACGGCGACGTTTCGCTCTCTAAGGAGGCATAGGCTGTGGCCCACGCTCAATCAGCCATCAAACGGCACCGGCAGTCGCTGCGCCGGCGCGCCCGGAACCAGGCCCGCCGCAGCGAGGCCCGCACCGCCGTGCGCCGCGTTCGCGAGCTCGTCGCCTCCGGCGCCCAGGAGGAGGCGGCGGCCGCGGTTCGCGAGGCGGCCTCCGTCCTGGACCGGGCGGCCCGCAAGGGCGTCCTCCACGCCAACAACGCCGCCCGCCGCAAGTCACGCCTCGCGCGCCAGCTCAACACCGTGCAGGAGGTCGCGCCCGCCAAGCGCCGCGCGCGCGCGCCGGCGAAGACGCGCGCCTCCGGCACGAAGGCGTCGGGCCGCAAGACGACGAGCCGCTCCGCCCGCAGCAAAGAGAGCTAGACCCGCGGCAGGAGGCAGGCCCTGAAGGCGCTGGTCTTCCACGAGCCGGGCCGCATCGCCGTGGAGGACGTGCCGGAGCCTTCGCCCGGCCCCGGCGAGGTGCTGGTGCAGGTAGGCGCCGCTTCCATCTGCCACTCGGACATCCGCGTCTATCGAGGCCAGAAGCACGCCCGCCCCGGCGTCATCCCGGGCCATGAGATCGCAGGCACCGTCGCCGCCCTCGGCCCGGAGGTGACGGACCTGCGTGCAGGCGACCGAGTGGTCGTCTACCCCATCATCGCCTGCGCGCGCTGCTTCTTCTGCCGCTCCGGGCAACGCCACCGCTGCCCGGAGCGGCGCACCCTGGGATACGACGAGCACGGTGGCCTGGCCGAGTACCTGCTGGCCCCGGCCTCCCTCGTCTCGCTGGGACACCTGCTGCCGGTGCCCGTCGACCTCTCCCTCCAGCGCGCCTGCCTGACCGAGCCGCTGGCCTGCGTTCTGAACTCTCTGGAGGCGTGCGGAATGGCCGTGGGTCGCAGCCTGGCCATCATCGGCGCGGGGCCCATGGGCCTCTACCACCTGCTGCTGGCCCGGAGCATGGGCGCCGGCCCCATCATCGTCAGCGAGCCGGACGAGGGGCGCGCCGAGGTGGCCCGCAGCCTGGGGGCGACGGCAGCCATCGCCCCGCGGGAGCACGACCTGCCGGCCGCCGTCCTGGAGCACACCGACGGGCTGGGCGCCGACGCCGCCGTCGTCACCGCCGGCCTGCCCGAGGTGCTGGCGCAGAGCCTGGCATGTGTGCGCCGACAGGGGGTGGTGAACCTCTTCGCAGGCTTCCCGCCGGGCACCAGCGTCCCCTTCGACCCTAACCTGGTCCACTACGGCGAGCTGCGCCTCACCGGCACCCAGAACGCCGCGCCGGAGCAGTACCGACGCGTCCTGCAGGTGCTGCCCCACCTGCCCCGGGTCGACGCCGTCACCACCCATCGCTTCCCCCTGGCCGAGGCGGCAGAAGCTTACGCGGTGCGCCTGCGCAACGAGGGGCTGAAATCGACGGTGGTGGTGATGGAGGAAGCCCCGTAGGGACAGACCTTCACCTGCCCGCCGGCAAGCGGGGGTCTGTCCGGCCCCGCCTCTACCCGCCCGATGTCTCGACGGTGAAGTCCCGCGTCTGCGCGTCGGCGCCCAGGATGACCAGGATGTCGGCATCCTCGACGGTGCGCAGGGCGAGGTCGCCGGGCCCGCCGCGGCGGATCTGCTCTGCGGGCACGGAGAGCAGGCTCGCCAGGCGCTGCACCGTATGGTCCTTGCCGGTGAAGTCGACGATCTCCGTCATTGGGCGGATGGAGCCATCCCCGGTGTCGGCGGCGGCGAGGGAGCCCGACGGGAACCCGAACCCGGCCAGGTAGTCCACCACCTGCTTGGCCAGGCCGTCGGCGCCGGCGCCGTTTTGCACCTCCACCAGCGCCGCCTCTTCCAGGAGCTCGCGGTCGCTGAAGAGCGCCTGCACCAGCGCCTGCACCAGCTCCTTATCGGCGAGGAGCACCGCCGCGCCCTCCGGCGTCGTCCAGGGGCGGGTAGCCGCGCCCAGGGAGAGGGCGGAGATACGGGTGGGGTCGATCTGGGCGGCGAGCGCGGCGAAGCCCGGCGCCTGGAGGTCGTTGATATCGGTGTCGATGGCGTCCTTGTACTGACCCCAGAGGCCGAGCAGCGTGTCGATATCGACAAGATTCCGTTCCATCGCCTTGTCGATGGCGGCGAAGATCACCTGCTGCTGGCGGTGGATGCGCGCCAGGTCGTCGGAGCCGTAGCGGGTACGCGAGTAGTCGAGGGCGGTCTCGCCATCCATGTGCTGCTCCCCCACCTCGAACTGGAGGGGATAGTAGTCCCCCGGCAGCTCCGTGCGAGAGTAGAAGGGGTCGTAGATCTCCTCCTCCACGTAGACGTCGATGCCGCCCAGCTCATCGATGATCTCGATGAAGCCCTCGAAATCGATGATGACGTAGTGGTCGATGGAGATCCCCAGGTTGTGCTCGATCACCTTCTTCACCAGGCCGGGGCCGCCGCCGGGGTAGCGCTGCCGCTCGCCCGTGAGGTAGGCGGTGTTCACCCGCTCCTCGTAGAAGCCGTTGCTCTCACGGACGGGGATCTCCACCCACAGATCGCGGGGGATGCCCAGAATGCCCGCCGTCTTGCTCTGCGCATCGATGGTGAGGACGAACATGGTATCAGTGCGGGTAGGCTCGTTGCCCTCCCTGGGGCGGCGGTCCAGCCCCAGCACCAGGATGTTGATCTGCCCCTCCAGGCCGCCGTCGCCCTGCTGTACCCCGGGCAGCGCCGGCAGGAGGCTGATCCCCTGCCCGGGAAAGAACAGCTCATCGATGCGGCTGACGACGATGAGGGCCAGCCAGCCGGCGGCGAGGAGAATGACGAGCCCCGCCAGCCCTATGAGCAGGCGCTGGCGTAGCGGATTGAGGCCGGGGGATCGGGGTGAGGAACCGTCTGACACCTCAGCCTGAACGTAGCTGACGCCTCGAACGTGTGTCAAGGCGTACTAGCCGCGAAGGAGGCGCAACCAGTGGCTGGCCCTGCCTTAGGTCGAGGTAGCTCGATACTGTATATGGCATTTCATCGGCACTTTGCCTACATCTTGTAATTCTTCCATGGCTGGTGTATGGTGAGAGCAACACGACACCCAAGGAGGCCGGCCATGGCGTCACCCTGGATTCCTCCTCAACGTCATCCCGCCGAGCGCCCCTGGATGGGCATGGTCATCCTGGTGGGCATCCCCCTCCTCTCCATGATCCTCATCCGCATGCTCTGGTCCGGCTCCAGCCTCTGGTTCCTCACCGTGGGCCTCATCCTACTGGGAGCGGCCGGCGTCATCTTCCTGGCCCGCCGGCCCCAGGAGCACGAGTACAGCCGCCACACGCTGGCGCCGGAGTCCAACCGGCTACCGCTGGCGCTGACGGGGCTGGGCGTCCTGTTCCTGGTCATGCTCCTCTTGCCCAACTTCGCCGACGGAGGCTCCGACCAGCAGCCGACCAGCCAGCAGCAGACCCAGTCGCAGGCGCCTGCCGCCATCTCCGACGTCGCCGGCGTCGATCAGGCGCCGGCGCAGCAGCAAGCGCGGCCGACCTCGGTGCAGCAGGCGCCGGTCCAGGAGCAGCTCGAACCGCCTTCCGAGGAGGCCATCCCCGCGGGCAGCCAGGTGTACCTGGTGGCGAGCGACGACACGCTCTGGGACATCGCCCAGCGCTTCGGCATCACCGTGGAGGCGATCGTGGCGGCGAACGACCTGGAGAACCCGGAGGACCTCCAGATTGGCCAGGAGCTGATCATCCCGCCGCCGGAGGAGGGAGCGGCCCCTGCGGGAGAGGCGCCGGAAGAAGCGCTGCCGGACGAGCAGCCCGCTCCGCTGGAGCCGACCGAGTAGCCTGCACGCCTCGAAAGGAAGCCCCGCTAGCGCCAGCGGCGCCGCCGGTCTGGCTACCGGAGGTGGCGCTGGAAGAAATCGGCCAGCGTCCCGCCCAGCTCCTCCTCGAAGCCCCACCAGAAGTGGTCCGCGCCGGAGATGATGCGTAATTCGACGCCGCGCGCCTCGGCCAGGGCCCGCAGCCGGTCGGCGGGGGCGATGGGGTCCTGCTCGCCACCCAGCAGCAGCGCCGGGCAGCCCCAGTCGACCCGCAGGTCGCTATGGGCAATGGGCGGCGAGACGAGGGCGAGCGCCCGCAGCGCAGCGCTGGCCACTTCGGCTGCCATCATCGCGCCGAAGGAGTAGCCAGCGAGCCCCATCCGCTGCTCATCCACCTCGGGCAGCGCGCCGAGGTAGGCCAGGGCGGCGCGGACGTCGTCTCGCTCGCCCTGCCCTTGATCGAAGGCGCCATCGCTCCGGCCCACGCCCCGGAAGTTGAAGCGCAGGGCGGCGAAGCCCCGTCCGGCCAGCGCCCGGCAGGCGGCCAGCACCACGTTGTTCTCCATGTCGCCGCCGTACAGAGGGTGGGGATGGCAGACGACGACGCCGGGAGCGGGCGTGGACTCGGGCAAGTATACCGCTCCCTCCAGCGTCAGGTCGCCGCAGGGGAAGGTGAGCGAGCGGGTGGTGAGTTGAATCATGATTCCCCTTATGCTGTGGGACAGGCTTCAGCCTGTCGGCACGGTCAGCCTGAAGGCTGACCCGCGCTGGCATTTCTCAGTCCACCGGCGGCCGCCCGATGGACAGGCCCGACTCCGTCTCGAAGGCGTGGGCGGCGCGGAACACGGTGCCCTCGTCGAAGCGACGCCCAACGAGCTGCAGGCCTACCGGCAGGCCCGCCTCCGTCAGCCCGCAGGGCACCGAGATGGCCGGCTGGCCGGTCAGGTCGAAGGGCGCCGTGAGCACGGTGAGGCCCAGCGTCGGGTCGTCCTTGGCAAGGGACTCGATGGGCACCGCCGTGCGGATGGTGGTGGGCATCGCCAGCAGGTCTACCTCCGAGAGCAGCGCCTGGTCGCAGGTGCGCCGCGCCTCGTCCCGGAGGCGGGCGGCGCGGACGTAGTCGACCGCCTTCTGGTCCAGCCCCAACTGGATGCGCATGCGCACGTCGTCGCCGTAGTCCTGGGGGCGCTGCTCCATGTTCGCCTGGTGGTAGGCCGCCGCCTCGCCGATGAGCACCACGCTGGCGGCGAGCCAGTAGTCCTGGAGCACGGGCAGGTCGAGCTGTTTGATCTCCGCCCCCAGCCGCTCCAGCGTCGCGATGGCGTCGTGCACCACCGCCGCTACGTCTGGCTGCGTCTGCTCATAGGCGTAGGCCACGGGCACGCCGATGCGCAGCCCCCTGAGGCCACCGTCCAGCCCCGCCACCCAGTCCTCGACGGCCGCCTGCGCGCTGGAGGGGTCCTTCGGGTCGTGCCCGGCGATGGTCTCCAGGACCAGGGCACAGTCGCGCACGCTGCGCGCCATTGGGCCGACATGGTCCAGCGACCAGGCCAGCGGCACCACGCCTTCCAGGCTTACCCGGCCGTACGTCGGCTTGACGCCCACGATGCCGCAGAGCGACGATGGGATGCGGATGGAGCCACCGGTGTCGCTGCCCAGGGCGGCGAAGCAGAGCCCGGCCGCGACGGCGGCGCCAGAGCCGCTGCTGGAGCCACCCGTGATGCGACCGGTATCCCAGGGGTTGCGGGCGGGCCCGTAGTGGGGATTGACTCCCGTAGCGCCGAAGGCGTACTCGTGCAGGTGCAGCTTGCCGATGATGACCGCTCCCGCCTCGCGCAGCCGCTGGATAACGGTGGCGTCCTCGTCAGGCACCCAGCCGGCCAGGATCTTGGAGGCGGCGGTCGTGCGGACGCCCTTGGTGGCGCAGAGGTCCTTGACACCTATAGGCACGCCGTGGAGCGGCCCGCGGTAGCGCCCCGAAGCGATCTCGCCCTCGGCGGCGCGGGCGTCAGCGAGCGCCCGCTCGGCCGTCACCGTGAGGTAGGCGTTCAGCGTGGGGTTAAGCCGCTCGATGCGCTCCAGCACCGCCTCCGTCACCTCGACGGGGCTCAGCGCCTTGGTCCGGATACGAGAAGAGAGCTCATGCAGGGTCAGATAGCAGAGATCGGTGGTGGTGGTCATGGGCACTCCTTTCGGGGATGTGCGGGGGAAAGTATAGCAGCAGCACCGATAGTAGAGACAGGAGAGCGACTCCTATGCTGGCAGCAGCGGCGCCACGCCTGCGCCGCGCGCAACCGTGTTACGCAGGAGGTGCCGAACCATGCGCATGCTGGCGA
>MGOB01000065.1:65211-68674 GCA_001796995.1 Chloroflexi bacterium RBG_16_68_14
CGGCACCTCACTGGCCACGACGCGCCCGGCGGGGGCGCGGACCGCCTCTGCTGACCGAGCGGTAGGGCCAGCAACGCTGGTGGGCCCTAAGGTGGTAGTGGTGAGCCAGCTACCGGAGCCCTCCAGCGCGACGCTCGCCGGGGCTGATCTCCCCCGCCCTTCACCTCGACGTCAGCCGTCGCCGGCAGACGACGACCCCTCCTTCCAGCCGCCCGCCGCCAACGTGATCGACGGCGCCAGTGGCGCGGCGGCCCAGACCCGCGGCGCGCCCGCTATCTCCCCTACCAACTTCGAAGGGCTGAGCGACGATGACAACATCGACCTCACCACCTGGAGCACCTGGCCGGCCGATTCCCAACTCGCCGTGGGGCCTGACCACGTCTTCGAAGTGGTGAACATCGTCGGCCGCATCTACGACAAGAACGGCAACACCCTGGATTCGTTCGCGCTCATCGACTTCTTCGACGTGCCGGATGGCTACATCGACTTTGACCCCAAGGTCATTTACGATGCGTTCACCGGCCGCTGGTTCGCCTCCTATGTCTCCATCTTCGACGACGAGCTAGGCCCTGACGAGGCGCTGCTCCACGTCGCCATCTCCCAGACGAGCGACCCGACGGACGCCTGGAACCTGTACACCCAGCCCTACGAGGACGTCTTCCCCGACTACCCTGGCATCGGCATCACCAACGACAAGTTCACCATCTCCGCCGACCTGTACGACATCGATGGCCCGCCTGGGTTCATTGGGCCGGGCTGTCAGCCGGAAGTCGGCTTCTGCGGACAGGAAACCATCGTCATCGAAAAGGCGGACGTTGTCGCCGGCCTGCCGGCTGTCAGCGTGGACATCGCCTACTTCGACCCGGCTCTCCGCGAAACGGTGCGCCCCGCCCACTCACTGAGCCCGATCAACGACCAGTACCTCGTTACCTTTAGCACCAGCGCTCCCGACTTGCTGACCATGCTCCGCGTCACCGGCACCCCGAGTGAAGGTAACGTCACGGAGTTCATCGCTGCGAACCTGACCATTCTGCCGCAGGAGGTTCCGCCTCCCTCTATCACCGCCGGCGACGCCGACTGCATCATCTTCACAGAAAACCTGGGCCCACCGCCCTGTATCGAATCGAGCGATCGCAGGGCGCTGGAGGCGATCTGGCGCAATGATCGCCTCTGGCTGGGCGCCTCGGCGGCCTGTCTGCCCCCGGGCGACGAGACGACCAGGTCCTGCGCCCACCTGATCGAGCTGAACACATCAGGCGCGCCTTCGGTGGTGCAGGACATCATGTACGGGGCGCCGGGAAACTACTACTCCTTCCCCGCCCTGAGGACAGACGCCGCCGGCAACCTCTACGTCGTCGTCGCGCATACCAACCCCAGCATCTTCGCCGAGGCGCGGGTGACCGGCCGCCTCGCCGGCGATCCGCCGAACACGCTGGCGGACTCGGCCCTGCTGCGAGCGGGCGAGGTGGTGCACGACTCGGGCCGCTGGGGCGACTATCTCGGCGCGGCGGTCGACCCCAGCCAGCCCCTGTGCGTATGGGTCGTGGGCCAGTTCGCCAAGGATACCGAAGGGGCGGACTGGGGCACACAGATCGCCGCCCTCAGCTACAGTGGCGCCTGCGGCGGCGCTCCGCCTCCGCCCACGGACACCCCAACGCCGACGAACCCGCCGCCCACCGCCACTCCCACTCGCACGTCCACGCCGCAACCCACGGCCACCCGCACCCGCACGCCCACGGCGACGCCGTCCCCTCTCTTCGGCGACGTCTCCTGCAACGAGACAGTGGACAGCATCGATGCCGCCCTCATCCTCCAGTACGGCGCTGACCTCCTCTCGAGGCTGGCCTGCCCCGAGAGCGCCGACGTGAACCAGGACGGCAGCATCAACAGCATCGACGCCGCCCTCGTCCTCCAGTACGTCGCTGGCCTGCTGCCCCGCCTGCCGCCGTAGGAGCCTCCGTCCTTCGCTGGACACACGCCTTCCCTTCGTGTACCTTATGATGGGTTTGCGTCTGGCTTCACAATCGGCCGGCGCGGGCCTAGCGAGCGACCCCGCGGCACGAGAAGGAGGCATCCATGCATATCGTCGTATGCGTGAAGCAGGTGCCGGACTGGGACATCCCTCCGTCCAGCTTCAAGGTGGACGAACAGGCGAAGAAGGTGGTCCCGCCCCCGGGCGTGGCCCCCGTCCGCAGCCAGTTCGACGAGATCGGCGTGGAGGCGGCGATGCGCCTCAAGGACCAGGCGCCCGACACCAAGGTCACCATCCTGAGCATGGGGCCGGAGAGCGCCAAGAACGAGATCCAGCAGAACGCCATCAAGCACAGCCTGGCCATGGGCGCCGACGAAGGGCTGCTCCTGGCCGATCCCCTCTTCGAGGAGCTGGACTGGTACCAGATCGCCCTCGTGCTCTCCACCGCCGTCACGAAGCTGGGGGACGTGGACCTGGCCATCTGCGGCCGCCAGGCCGTCGACTGGGACATGGGCGTCACCGGCTCCGGCATCGCGGAGCTGCTGGGCTGGCCGGCCCTCACCATCGCTAAGTCCGTGCAGGTGCGGGACGGTATCCTCGTCGTCGAGCGGGTGCTCTCGGACAGCTACGAGACGGTGGAGGCGCCGCTCCCGGCCGTCGCCACCGTCAGCAACGAGCTGGGGGAGCCCCGTTACCCCAAGCTCCAGCAGATCATGCAGGCCGCCCGCAAGCAGGTGACCGTCTGGTCCGCCGCCGACCTGGGCCTGGACTCCGGCCGGCTCGGCCCGGAGGCCCGCAAGCTCGCCCTGGAGCGGCTCTACGTCCCGGTGACGGAGACCCAGTGCGAGTTCATGGAGGGCGACACGCCGGAGGAGAAGGCGCGGAACCTGGCCCGCAAGCTGGCCGAGGCCAAGCTGATCTAGTCCTTCCACGGAAGGACAGAACCGAGTCGGGGCGCGGCCTCGACAGCGAGTGAGGAGCAGAGAGCCATGGCGAATGCGGTTCTAGTCGTCGGGGAGATAGCGGACGGGGGGTTGGCACCCCTCACAGCCGAGATGCTGGGCGCCGCCCGGCGCCTAGCGGGCGGTTCTGGCCAGTCCGTCTCCTGCGCTCTCATCGGCTCCGGCGTGGAGGCGAGCGCGAAGGACGCGATCGCCTTCGGGGCAGACGAGGTCCTCGTCGTCGATGACCCCGCCCTGGCCGAGTACAACACCGACACCTACCTCCAGGCGATGCTGAAGGTGGTGGAGTCCGCCTCAGGCGGATCGCCGGCCATCATCCTCCTGGGCCAGACCAACCTGGGCCGCGACCTGGCGCCCCGCCTCGCCTTCCGCCTGAGCACCGGCGTCATCATGGACTGCGTGGCGCTGGCCATGGAGGGCGACCGGCTGCACGCCACCCGACCGTGCTACGGCGGCAGCGCCCGTGCCGTGAACGTGGTGCGCACGAACCCCCAGATCGCCACCGTGCGGGCCAAGTCGCAAGACCCGC
>MGOB01000065.1:68862-71424 GCA_001796995.1 Chloroflexi bacterium RBG_16_68_14
GCTGGCCCGGCTGCTGGGCGGTGCCGTCGGCGCCAGCCGCGCCGTCTGCGACCTGGACTGGCGGCCCGTCTCGGAGCAGATCGGGCTGACCGGCAAGGTAGTGAGCCCGACGCTGTACATCGCCATCGCCATCTCCGGCGCCAGCCAGCACATGGCCGGCTGCTCCGGCGCCAAGAACATCGTCGCCGTCAACAAGGACCCAGACGCCAACATCTTTAAGTCCGCCCGCTTCGGCATCGTCGGGGACTTCGCCAAGGTGCTGCGGCCGCTCATCGAGGCGGTGAAGCAGGAGAAGGGGGGCTAGGGATGGCCTCTCTTCCCCGGGTCTACTATGAGCAAGCTGGCTGACCTGATCCGGCGCGCCACCCGCGGCGAGCCGGCCCCGCTCGGCTTCGGCGCCGGTTCCCGCAAGACGACGCCGACCATGCTGCTGGTGGCGCTGGTGGGCGAGCACTGGGCGCGCGGCGCCACCGACGCCGCCGCCGCCGGGGCGGACGCCCTCCTCCTCACCGGCCGGCCGGGCGACAAGGAGCTGGCCGAGGCCATCTCGGCCGCCCAGGGCCGGCCCTGCGGCCTCCTGGAGCCCGAGACCCATGCCGGGCAGCCGGCTCAGCTCCGCTCCGCGGGCCTCGATTTCCTGGTGCTGGGGCCGCAGGCGCCGGCCAGCGCCCTGTTGGAGGAGAAGCTGGGCTTCCTCTTCCACCTCCGGGAGGAGCTCACGGACGCCCAGCTCCGCACGCTGGAGGCGCTGCCGGTGGACGCCCTCTACCTGGAGCGCGAACTCAGCCCTCCCACCATCTGGCGTCAGATGGAACTCCAGCGCATCAGCGGCCTGGCCCGCAAGCCCCTCCTGCTCCAGATGCGGCCCGACGCCGAGCAACAGGAGCTCCTCTCCCTGCGCGAGGCGGGCGTCGCCCTCATCGCCCTCGACCTCAAGGAGCGGAGCGCCACCGACGCCCTCCGCCGCCTGCGCGGCGTCATCGACGCGCTTCCTCGCCGCCGGCCGCGCCATCGCAAGGAAGGGGAGGTGACGCTGCCGGGAGCGACGGCCCGGGGGGAGGAAGAGCTGGAAGAAGAAGAGGAAGAGGAGTAGCGGGAGCTTTCGCTGAACCTGAGAACCTTGCACCCTTAGAACCAGAGCCATGGATGTTCGGTTCGAAGGTTCTAAGGTTCTAAGGCTCTCAGGTCTTAGTCTCGGATCTTCGCCCTTCGTAGCTCCGACAGCTTGCGGCCGCTGCCGCCCCTGCGCACCGCGATCAGCTCGGCGACAACACTGACGGCGATCTCCTCCGGCGTCTCCGCGCCGATATCGAGGCCGATGGGCGTGTGCACCCGCTCCAGCGCCTCCCGCGGACAGCCCTCCCGCGCCAGATGGGTGAGGACGGTGCTCACCCGCCGCACGCTCCCGATCATCCCCACGTAGGCAGCGTCGGAGGCGACCACCTCCCGCAGGCTCAGCTCGTCCTGCTTGTGGCCGCGCGAAACCAGCACAATGTAGGTGCTGGCGTCGATGGGGAAGCGGCGCAGCTCCTCCACCAGGCCCCCGCAGATCACCCGGTCCGCCATCGGGAAGCGCTCCGGGTTCGCGAACGCCTCCCGGTCGTCCACCACGGCCACGGAGAAGCCCACCTGGGTGCCGATGGCCGCGACGGACTGGCCGACGTGGCCGCCCCCCACGATGAGCAGCGTCGCCGGGCGCTCCGTCACCTCGATCAGCACCTCGAACTCGTCCGGCCCCGCCGACAGCCGGTGCAGGCGTCCGCCTCCGGCGGAGTAGAAGTAGGACGCCGCCTGCAAGCGGGGGAGGCGGGTCAGGGCGGCGTGGGCATCGGCGGCCACCGTCTCCTCCAGCGCGCCGCCGCCCAGCGCGCCGAGGCGGGAGCCGTCTGGCCGCACCAGCAGCTTCGCTCCCACCTCCGGCTGCGCCCCCTCCGGAGCGCGGATCATAGTGGCCACGGCCACGGCCGGGCCGCCCTGGGAGGCCCGGCCCACCTCCTGCGCCATCCGGGCTCGCACGTCGCTCATACGTTGAACAGGATGTGCAGGAGCTCACCGTCCTGAACGACGTACTGCTTGCCCTCCGTGCGCAGGCGGCCCCGCTTGCGCGCCTCCGCCAGCGAGCCGCACTCGGCCAGCTCCTGCCAGCCGATGACCTCCGCCCGGATGAAGCCTCGCGCCATGTCGGTGTGCACCTTGCCCGCCGCTTCCAGCGCCGTCGAGCCGGCGGGGACCGGCCAGGCGCGGCCCTCCGCCTCGTTCACGGTGAAGAAGGTGAGCAGGCCCAGCACCTGCTGCGACAGGCGGAGCGTCCGCTCCAGCCCGCCTTCCTCCAGCCCCAGCTCACGGCGGAACTCCGCCGCCTCCTCGTCCGAGAGCTCGGTCAGCTCCTGCTCCAGCTTAGCGCAGAGGGCGACGGCCGCCACGCCCGGGCCCGCCCAGCGCCCGGCGAACTCCGACTCGATCTCCGCGACCCGTCCGGCATCCGCCTCGTCGATGTTGACGACGATGAGGAGCGGCTTGTTGGTGAGGAGCTGGTAGCCGCTGATGAGGCGGCGCTCGTCG